>CAINDJ010000382.1 GCA_903847325.1 uncultured beta proteobacterium
AATCTTTAAGGGAAAATCCCTATCGGGTCAAATGACTCTTTAAGTTGGCGCGCCAACTCGACACATAGCAACTCAGAGACTGGAGGCAGATCCATACTCGCGCATGCAAGGGGTTTCTCCAAATACGCCTCGCGCCGAAACCAAACCGCCTGCACCCAGCCAAGACTGGCGCCGTGCCCTGCGAATAACCATGCCAGATTGACATCCATACCTGGTGCAGGCATCAGTGCATCCAGCCGAAATCTGGCCGGCCAGATCGCTGCCTGCGCACATTGGAGCGCGACATCGGAGCCGGCGAGTTCAAACAACTTAGGAATTATTTTCTGCACGGTCAGGCTGCGCAAAGGCGCTGTCGCGTTGGCCCCGAAAGGCCCAAGCACGGCAATGGTGCCATCGGCGAGCATGACCTGCACCTGCTCAATACCACTGAGCGCACCCTGACCGGTTGGCCACTGCGCAGACAGATCAGAAGCCAGCCATTGCGCGACAGTTTGCTCAGGATCCGCATCGCTTAAACTCTGCACACCAGCCGTCTGCAGCACGTTTAATTTACAACCTGCACCGGCACGCCAGATCACACCAGCTGCTTGAACGGGCGCGGCCTCGGCCCAGGCCGCGCCGGATTCAATCCAGAGTCGTGGCGATTTGGCGGAAACCTCTACCGCCTTTGATGCAAAGCCGTCCAGCGCCATTTGCACACGATATTCCCGGCACAAAGCATGCGCATGCAAAATATCACCCTCTCGAGCCGGCACCAGCCAGGCCTGTGATGCTCCGGGCGCATCATCCCAACGCACCTGCCCAGCACACGTGCGTGCCAGACGCGCGCAGAACGTCCCCCACGCGGAGGGTGGTGTTCTGCGACCAAGTAAGAAAGCACGTCTGGATGTTGGCGAACCCACTACAATTCTGCTCCTGACTGGAGATTTAAAAAATGACTGCACTGGCCGCGCGTACGCATGACACCGTTACTTTTCACGCGGTTGAACTGCTGAAAGAAGCGTCAGCCCTGCAACGCGCAGGTATCGACATTATCAGCCTTGGCGTCGGAGAGCCAGACTTTACCGCAGCACCGCTGGTTGTAGAAGCCATGGAGCGCGCCGCGCGCGCCGGACTGAGCAGCTACAGCGCCCCCGCAGGTCTGCCAGAATTGCGCGAAGCCATTGCAGGATTTTATGCAAAACACCTGGGCGTGAGCGTCGACCCCTCTCGCGTCATTGTCACCTCGGGTGCGAGCGGCGCACTGATGCTGGCGGCCATGGCCTTGGTCAATCCCGGTGACGAAGTGCTGATGCCAGATCCCTGCTACCCACCTAACCGCAATTTTATCGGTGCAGCCGGCGGCGTCACCAAACTGATTCCCACCACGGCGCAGAACAGATACCAGCTCTCCAGTCAGGATATTGAAAATCACTGGAGCCCTGCCACCCGCGGTGTACTAATTGCCTCGCCGAGCAATCCGACAGGCACCTCGATCGCACGAGACGAGCTGGATCGCCTGATACGCACCGTCCATGCCAGACAGGGCTTTGTCATGATGGATGAAATCTACCTAAGCCTCTCCTATGATGGTCAAAGGCAATCAGCGTTGACTCTGGACGACAATGTCATCATCCTGAATAGTTTTTCAAAATACTTCAACATGACGGGCTGGCGACTGGGCTGGATGATTGTCCCGCAGCACATGGTGGCCCCGATCGAAAAAATGGCGGCAAGCTATGTGATTTGCGCCCCTACGCTGTCTCAACATGGCGCGATTGCCTGTTTTGAGGATGAATCAATTGCTTTATTTGAACAACGCCGCCTGGCCTTTCAGCAGCGCCGGGATTTTCTAGTACCAGCACTCGAATCCATCGGCATCAAAGTACCCGTGAAACCGGACGGTGCATTTTATGTGTACGGAGATATCTCGGCGCATTCTCAGGACAGCGGTATTTTTTCTTCATCGCTACTGCATGGCGCGCGCGTAGCCGCCGTGGCAGGACTGGATTTTGGTCCGGCGCATGCAAGCAATACCATGCGGTTTGCTTACACCACCAATCTTGAGCGGCTAGAAGAAGCGGTTTACAGAATGAAAACCTATCTGAGCTGACCTCAATCCCAGCGTTGCGACACGGCACTCAGTCCTTGAGTGCGATCGACCCCGCGAGCGCCAGGCGACGGCGTTCAGACAATACTTTTTCCGTGTAGCCACGGTCAGATGCGAAGCTGGATGCGCCGCAATAGCACAACAAACCCTGTGCAATAGAGCCTCTGCGCCGCACGCAATCGCTCAAAATAAAGGCACCAACACGCATATTGGCCAGAGGATTAAACGCCATCGACTCGGCACGACCAAACTTGGCAAATTTTTCCCGATGCAAACTGAATATGATTTGCATCAATCCTGTCGCGCCACCTGCCTGCCCGCCAGCATAAGGATTGAAATGCGACTCCGTTGCCACCACGGAAAGTAATAACAACGGATCGACCGCGACCTCGTCGGCCACGACATATGCAGTATCTACGAACATTGTTGCCGCATCGACAGCGATTAAGTATTTGCGTGAGATATATTGGATCAGTGCTTCTTTTTGTTTGGGCGTGACACCAAACTTTGTCATTGCTTGCAATGCACTCTGACTCAGGGCAGCGCCGGAGGGTTCGGTTACCTTTGCCAAGGCTACGCTCGGGCCATTGGCGCTTGAACTATTCCCGCTCGAACTATTCCCACTTGAAACACTTTCACCCGCCCCGCTCTTACCCGTCCCTACTGCAGGTTCTGGCAACGCATCGCCCGGGATAGCTTCGAGTGAAATTGCACTCACCAGTGGCGCGACGGGGCCAGCGCGAATCGCCGAAGGGGGGGGGCCAAACGAATCCGGTGCCAGAGCATAGAGCAAAGCACTGTGCATCTGAAATGCCTGCGACCGCAGCCCAGGCATACCCGCGACCATCACGACGGCGACCAGTACCGCGATGCCGAGATAAATTGCGCAAGTACGCACAAACTCAGACATATTGCGGTAGAGACCGCTGACGAGATGACCCGCTAACACGATGACAGTAGAAACAGGCATCAGTTACTGCCCCGGTCACGCTGCGATGTGGATGTTAACCTTCCGTTCATAGACCGAAATGTAACCGTTTTAGCGAGTTGATACCTTGAAATACAAAGACTTAAGAGATTTCATCGGCCAGCTCGAGCGTGCGGGCGACCTCAAACGCATAGGGCGTCCGGTTGCTGCCGAGCTCGAAATGACCGAAATTTCTGACCGCGTGCTCAAGGCAGAAGGCCCCGCGCTGCTGTTCGAACACACCACGCAAGCAGGCGTTCAGGCCAGTATGCCGGTGCTCACCAACCTATTTGGTACGCCCAAGCGTGTGGCGCAAGGAATGGGAGCAGAAAGCACCGCCTCGCTCCGTGAAATCGGCGAGCTTCTGGCATCGTTAAAAGAGCCAGAAGCACCAAAAGGCCTGCGGGATGCCTTTGCAAAAGTAGCCATGCTCAAAGCCGCTCTATGGGATATGAGTCCTAAAAATGTCCGTGGCGCAGCCTGCCAGGAAATCATCTGGGAAGGTCAGGATGTTGATCTGGCTAAACTTCCCATACAGACCTGCTGGCCAGGCGACATTGCGCCACTCTTGACCTGGGGGCTGGTCATTACACGGGGCCCGAATGCAAAACGCCAAAATCTGGGCATTTACCGCCAACAAGTGATTGGTCGCAACAAACTCATCATGCGCTGGCTTTCCCATCGGGGTGGTGCGCTGGATTTCAGGGATCATGCGCTTGCAAATCCGGACACGCCCTTTCCTATCGCAGTCGCCCTGGGCGCGGACCCAGCGACGACGCTGGGTGCTGTCACACCTGTCCCAGACTCGTTATCTGAGTATCAATTTGCAGGCTTATTACGTGGAGCGCGCACCGAGGTGACCGCTGCGATTGGCAGTAATCTTTCAGTCCCCGCTACCGCAGAGATCGTTCTAGAGGGTCACCTGCTGCCCAGTAGTGATCCACGCGCCATCAAACCCGTTGTTCCTGCAGGCGTGAATCCACCGCCCGCATCGGATTATGAACTCGCGCTCGAAGGACCCTACGGCGACCACACGGGTTACTACAATGAACAAGACTGGTTTCCGGTTTTCACCATTGATCGCATCACCATGCGTCGCAACCCCATTTATCATTCAACCTACACGGGCAAACCTCCTGACGAGCCCGCTGTTCTGGGGGTTGCGCTCAACGAAGTGTTCGTGCCGATTCTTAAGCGTCAGCTCCCTGAAATTATTGACTTTTACTTACCTCCGGAAGGTTGTAGTTATCGTCTGGCCGTTGTCTCAATTCGCAAGCAATATCCAGGACATGCCAAACGGGTGATGTTCGGTCTGTGGAGTATTCTGCGCCAGTTCATGTATACAAAATTTATTGTGGTTGTCGACGAAGACATCAACCCCCGTGACTGGAAAGAAGTCGTGTGGGCGATGACGACGCGCATGGATCCTGTTCGAGACACCCTCCTGGTTGAAAACACACCGATCGACTATCTCGACTTTGCATCCCCCGTCTCTGGCCTGGGAGGCAAAATGGGCATGGATGCTACCAACAAATGGGCGGGTGAAACGCAACGCGAATGGGGCACACCGATTCAGATGGATACTGCCACCAAACAACGTGTGGATGCGATGTGGGCAGAGCTGGGCTTAAATCTCTGAGGATGAGTCTTTATTCTGTTGCGAAAGCATCGACTGCAACAGAGTTAAGACCAAGCCGGTTGCGCGAGCGGCACGTGAGGATCGGCTCATCAGCATGGATGACAATGTCGACATAATGAACGGATAATGCGCTAGAAAATCGCCTGATTTTTTAAGCCAGCTCGTTCGGCGAAAGTGAATCAGACTGCCCAGAATATGGATGGGGCTGGCCTGAACGGACAGTTCTTCGATCTGGCCAGCAAAACTCTCGCGCTCAATGGCTGCGCGCGTGCGCAGCACCTCAAGGCGAACCGCGCGATCAAATCGCCTGGATGATAGGTGATTCACCAGCCATCCTTTTGGTTCGCATCATGATCTTCCTGGCCGTTTAACGCACGCTGTTTGAAACGCGAAAACATATGCGCATCTCGCTCGAGCTCTTGCAATGTTGCCTGAAAAGGCATTTCGCGATTTTTAACACGCAGGCAAAGCAGCGCCATGAACAGGAGTGCCGCAATCGCATAAGCACCCCCTAGCAGGCCGATCGCAAGCATTCTGTGTGGCGTATCCCAAAAAAAGGCCACGACAAACAAAGAAAATATCAGCACGGCCAACAGGCCAAACACCAGAGTGGCACAAGCCAGCGCCAGCAAACCAAGCAGACGCGAGGTCTCGATGCTTAACTCAAGACCGAACAAGGCAATCCGCGTACGGATCATCGAGGTGAGATCCGACGCAGCACTCGCAAGTGTTTGTTTAATAGTCATCGCGGTTTCAGCGACGGCTGAGCAGAACGCCGAGCAACAACCCAGCCATGCCAGCCACACCAATCGCCTGCCAGGGGTTGTCATGTACATACTCATCCGTTGCGCGCACAGCTTTTCGACCTTGCGCAAGCATCTCATCCTGAGCGACATATAAGGCTTCGCGAGTATGTTTCAGTGAAGACAAGGCCTGCTCACGCAATTCCGTGGCACGGTCACCCGTTGCATTCGCTGCTTCGCGTAAAAGCGCTTCAGCGTCGTTCAGGCTGAGCTTGACGCTGGAAATAAGTTTTTCCTGTGCAGCATGTACGTCTTGCACAATCGTATCTTTCTGTTTCATGGTGTTCTCCTGAAAACCGATATGAAATTCATATTAGCAGGGCTGCAGTGCCTAACGCAGTCAAATAATTGATATATATCAATTATTTGACTGTCCTTACCTCGATGACGCCGTGTTGGCCGGCATGCTCAACCTCTTGTTTCATGACAAGATTGGCTTGGGGGCAAAACCAGTCAGTGATCTGTGACTGGATAGATGGCACCGGAATCGTGATACCTCTGAGGTTTGCCACAGTCGCATCCGTATTGCGTGCGTAACGAACAGGCCAGCAAGACTGCTGGCCCAGAGCAGTCTGGATCGACTGACGCGCACCTACTGTTTTTTCGCCGGTGCGCACCGTCAACGGGGTGGTGGCCTGATTCGGGTCACCCAAGTCAAGTCGAAACGACTGCGCTGGAAAACGTTGTCCAGCGGAATGGATCGGCGCACCATAGCCAAAAATGTTAAGCAGCCTTAAGTCAAAAGTAGCTGCATCGGCCGATTTGCCTGGCGATGTTTTAGTCAGGCTCGATTTATTACCGTTAATCATCATGAGGTGGTCCAGATCACTTGCCCCTGTGAACATTCCCATCAATGCGTAATTAGCAAAACCGCGCACTTTAGCCTGACAGACTTCAGCAGTCGTTTTTTTAACCTGACTGAAAGCCATCTTTGCATTGATGGTAAAAATCCCTGACCCTGCAATCTCGATCACGCCACCATCATGAAAAAATTTGGCGCTACACATCTCCGCACGAACTACATTCACGCCCGTCAGCATCAGGACAGCCAACAAAGTACGCAGCAAATTTTTAAGACAGGTGTTCATTTAGCGGTCAACCAGGTAATCAATGCATTTTCGAAAGCGCGCGCATCATAGGCACGCTCGTGATTCACCATACTCACCACGATATAACGCTTGCCACTCGCCCCCCATACATATCCTGCGATCGATCTGACGTCGCGCAGCGAACCGGTTTTGATGTGCGCCATTGATCTGGTTGCAGGATCTCTCAAGCGATTTCTGGAGGTCCCGTCAATACCCAGTATGGATAAGGAGGAAACATATTCTGGCATGACAGGCGACTGCCAGGCTTTATGCAACATTTCAGTCAGGCTATCGGCTGAAACAACACCGATGCGTGACAGCCCTGAACCGTTATCAAGCACCAGACCTTTCATATTCAGGCCCTGCCGGGACAGAACCGAGAGCGCCACCTGGACACTGTTCTCAACTGTCGCAGGCTTACGCCCAGCCTCTGCCCCCAGCGTGAGCAATAGCACGCGTGTCATCACGTTATTACTGCGTTTATTAATCAGCCGGATCACTTCTGAAAGAGGTGGGGACTGGTGAGAGGCGATCGTAACCGCGTCGGCCGGAATCGTACCGTTACGTACGGTGCCGGTCAGCGTGCCGCCCACCTCTTGCCACATTGTTTTGAGTAGACGTGCGCCATACTCCTGTTGTGAAAGCGCGAGTCTGAATACATCAAACTCTCCGCACGCCCCCGCTGCGCGGCCAGATACCCGAAAACGGACATTACCATTTTCGGTCGTTGTGTCGGTCGTAATAGCAGGCGAGCCTGGACACTTGGCATCGCTCCACTCAACATTGCCCTCGATCTGTATACCCGGTATGGGCGGGTCGATAAATGACTTCCAGGTTTTAGTCTGTGGATCAGGCGTAAAGACCAGACGCAATGCGCCGAAGCCAACCATGAAAGCGTCAGGACTCGCGTTGTAAGGTCGATCACCCGCACCGTCAAACTGCGCGGGATCAATCGTGACATCGCCAAAAATTGAACGATCGACAACGATTTCAGGAATTTCACGCACCCCACGCAAGCGCATGTCACGCATCAAACGCCACAGATCTTGCAACAATAAAACAGGATCACCACCTGCCCGTAAATAAAGAGGCCCGTTCAACACACCCTGCGCATTGACCTGCGCTTGACCATCGATCAGAAAATCCGTGTTCCATACGTAAGTAGGGCCTAGCCTGGAAATTGCCGCGTAAGTCGTCACAAGTTTCATGACTGAGGCTGGATTGCGGGGTTGTTCCGGTTGCATCGCGAATAAACGCGGTCCATTGACCTCCTGAACCACCAGTGAAAGTGAAGACTCAGGCAACTTAGTCTGCGCCCAGGCGCGGGCCAGCTCGGCTGGCAACGCTTGCTGGGCACGCACATGCACACTCACCACCGTGAGTAAAGCACCCGACAGACCTGCAAATATTCGGACCAGAGCGGGGCAAACTTTTGACTTCAAGGCACGCATACCAACACCTATTTAGCGGTTTAAGCTGACAGCATACAAAAAAAGTCAGTCGACAGGCTTAAAATGCCCTCCAAATGAATGTTTCCACGCCCCTTACTGTTGCCGATTTTGATTACGACCTGCCTGTCGAGCTGATTGCTCAGGTGCCGGCAGCAACCCGTCGAGCCAGCAGACTGCTGCACATCAATGAACAAGGCGCATCTGCCGATTTGGTTTTTACCGATCTGCCTGCCTTGTTACGTCCGAATGATTTGCTGGTTTTTAACGATACCCGTGTCATCAAAGCACGACTATTCGGACAAAAAACGACCGGCGGTAAGGTTGAAGTCCTGATCGAGCGTATTACAGAAGAGAATCTCGCACTTGCTCACGTCCGGTCAAGCAAATCGCCCGTCACAGGCAGTCAGTTACGACTCGCCGATGCGGTTGACGTCACTGTCCTTGGTCGCGCAGACGATCTGTTTATCCTGAAGTTTGAGCAACCTGTTCTTGAAGTGCTTGAACGTTATGGCGCCATGCCACTGCCTCCCTACATCACGCATACGCCTGATGCGCAGGACGACCAGCGCTATCAGACCGTTTATGCGCGAGCCCCTGGCGCGGTGGCTGCCCCCACGGCGGGCTTACATTTTGATCAGGCCATGCTGGATCAGCTCATACATTTGGGTGTCTCAACAGCGTTTGTGACGCTTCACGTCGGGGCAGGTACTTTTCAGCCCGTGCGTGTGGACCGACTGTCTGAGCACATCATGCACGCCGAGTGGTACACCGTACCAGAGGCCACCACACAAGCCATCGCGCATGCACGAACACTCGGTGGTCGGGTGATTGCAGTCGGCACAACCAGTGTTCGCGCCCTGGAGTCTGCAGCCAAAGCCCAGCTTGAGGCAGCGCCTGAACAGCAAGCCGAACCAGACCAAGCGTTTGCTCTGACACCACACGCCGGCGACACACGACTTTTTATTACACCTGGCTATCGCTACCAAGTTGTCGATGCCATGGTGACTAATTTCCATTTGCCCCAGTCCACACTGTTGATGTTAGTGGCTGCAATGATCGGCCTGGACACCATGAAAGCCGCCTATGCCCACGCCATTGCCGAGCGTTACCGCTTCTTTAGCTACGGGGATGCCATGTTTCTTGAACGGAATCACACACTTTGACCCAGACCGCCGAAATCTTTACCGGACAAGCGCCAAAACCATTAAATGATGGCCTGAAATTCGAATTGCTCGCCACCGAAGGGCATGCCCGTCGCGGGCGCATGACACTCAATCATGGCGTGGTCGAAACACCCATATTCATGCCTGTCGGCACCTATGGTTCGGTCAAGGCGATGATGCCGCACGAGCTCGACGAGGTTGGTGCGCAGATTGTGCTGGGTAACACCTTCCACTTGTGGCTCAGGCCCGGGACAGAAGTGATCGCTAAACACGGCGGACTACATGGATTCATGCAGTGGCAAAAGCCTATCCTCACCGACTCGGGCGGTTTTCAGGTGTTTAGCCTGCAAGGGATGCGCAAAATTTCTGAAGAAGGCGTCAAGTTCGCCTCCCCAATCGACGGTGCAAAACTATTTCTGACGCCAGAGGAGTCCATGCGGATTCAGACCGCGCTTAACTCTGATGTTGTGATGGTGTTCGATGAATGCACGCCCTACATGATCAATGACCGTCCGGCGACTTCTGAACAAGCCGCACGCTCCATGCGCATGTCCTTGCGCTGGGCACGCCGTTCGCGTGAATCCTTTGATGCGCTTGACAATCCTAATGCACTGTTCGGCATCGTTCAGGGCGGAATGTTTGAAAACTTGCGCGACGAGTCGCTGGAAGGACTAAAAGACATCGGTTTTCATGGTTATGCCATTGGTGGGCTGTCGGTGGGTGAGCCCAAAGAAGACATGCTGCGCATTCTTAAGCACGTGGCCCCTCGCCTGCCAGATCAGGCACCACGTTATCTGATGGGCGTCGGCACGCCTGAAGACCTGGTTCAGGGCGTCGCCAACGGCATCGACATGTTTGACTGCGTGATGCCCACACGCAACGCGCGCAACGGTTGGCTGTTTACCCGTTTTGGCGATGTCAAAATCCGCAATGCCAAATATCGCGACGACACCACCGCGCTGGACCCAAGCTGCACCTGCCATACCTGCAAGAATTTTTCCCTTTCTTACCTGCATCATTTGCAGCGCGCCAAAGAAATTACTGGCGCACGCCTTAATACTGTGCATAACCTGCAT
>CAINDJ010000383.1 GCA_903847325.1 uncultured beta proteobacterium
CTGTTAAAACAATTCAGGAATTCATCGCGTACGCAAAAAACAATCCGGGAAAACTTAATTTCGGCTCGACCGGTATTGGTAGTTCGATGCATTTGGCAGGCGAACTATTCATGAATGAAACACAAACAAAAATGGTGCATGTGCCTTACAACGCGCCCGCGACCGCGACCACGAACTTGATGGCCAACGATATTCAACTTATGTTCCAGTTAATACCTGGTATCGCCGGTCAGGTTAAAGCAGATAAAGTGCGCGCGATCGCGATCATGGCACCTGTTCGATCCCCCGCACTGCCGGACGTACCCACCACAAAAGAGCTCGGTTACCCCACGCTGATCTCCTCAACATGGTTTGCCTTACTTGCTCCAAAGGGTACGCCGAACGAGATTGTGCAGCGTGTCAACACGGAATTGAATCAAATACTGAAGGACCCGGCTTTCAGGCAAAAACTTGCCGATGTGGGTGCGACCCCGTTGGGGGGAACCCCAGAGGATTTGAGCAAGTATCTGCAAGCGGAAATCATAAAGTGGGGAGAAGTCATTCGCACGGCAGGGATCAAGAATCAATAACGAGCAGGCAAACGCACTATACTCGGCCTCCCCGACAGCCTGAACGGTTGTCCAGCATTCATATTTAATGGCCTTTCTTATCATGCAAACAGATACTTTCATCCCGGGCAAGGACGTTTCACTCGAATCGACCATCGCGACAATGCAGGCCAAACTCGCTATGCGTGGTTTTCGTCTGGATGAGTCTTCGTGGTTAAACCCGGTCGAATCAATCTGGTCCGTTCACGTCAAGGATCAGGATTGTCCGATGCTGTTTGCGAATGGTAAGGGCGCCACGAAACTTGCAGCCCGTGCCAGTGCGTTAGGGGAGTTTTTTGAGCGTCTGGGCACACATTATTTCTGGACACACTTTCACCTCGGGCAGACACGCGCCAACAAAGAATTTGTGCATTACCCGCAAGAAAAATGGTTCGCGCATACAGAGGATGGCGCTTGGCCCGCTGAACTGCTCAATCCAAAATTGCATGCTTTCTATAATCCGGACGACGATATTGACTGCGAAGTCCTGGTTGATTTGAATTCTGGAAACGTCGATCGCGGGATCTGTGCCCTACCCTACACAAGGTTGAGCGATGGCGCGTTGACCTGGTTCCCAGTCAATATCATCGGCAATCTCTATGTCAGCAATGGTATGGCTGCTGGCAACACCCCTAAAGAAGCACGCAGCCAGGCTTTATCAGAAATTTTTGAACGTCACGTCAAATATCGCATCATTAGCGAAGCCATCTGCCTGCCAGAGGTTCCCGACAGCGTAATCGCTCGCTACCCGGGAATTGCTGCAGGCATTCATGGTTTACGCGAAGCGGGCTTTGGCATCCTGGTCCGCGATGCATCGCTAGGTGGTCGTTACCCCGTTATGAATGTCACGCTCATCCACCCGAAAGATCAGGGCGTATTCGCAAGCTTTGGTGCGCATCCAAGGTTTGAAATCGCACTCGAGCGCGCCTTGACAGAGTTGTTGCAGGGACGAGCCCTAGACGCGCTGGAAAACTTCCCAGAACCTGGTTTTGATATGGATGAAATTACCGCCGTATCTAACCTTGAAATCCATTTCGTTGACTCAAGCGGCGTGATTTCCTGGGATTTCATGGGCGATCAGCCTGATTATGATTTTGTAGACTGGAATTTCAGTCATACGACCGAAGAAGACTACGACTGGTTGTGCAATGCGATTCATGCAGAAGGTTTTGATATTTATGTTGCTGATTTTGCAGAGCAAGGCGCCTATGCTTGCCGCATACTTGTTCCCGGTATGTCAGAGATTTATCCCGTTGGAGATCTGGATTGGGAAAACAACAGCATCGGCAATCAAATTCGACCCTATCTGGTCAGACTGCATGATTTAACTGATAACGAATGCAAAGAACTCTTAACAGATTTGCAAACGCTCAACTTGAATGATGAGCGACCTCTGTGGGAGATCCTTGGGCTAGCAACGCCAAATGGTTCCACCTGGAAAGAGCTACGCATTGGAGAACTCAAAACCCTGCTAGCCTTAGCCACAGGCGATACTGAAGCCGCGATCGAGGGTTGTGACTGGATCCACCATTACAAACAAATGAATCCTTCGCGCAGACTGGTTTATCGTTGCATCGAAACACTCCTTAATCTCGAAGACTCCGCACCCTATCACCACGCGTTAACCCTGATGTTCAGCAAGCAAACCTAAAGAAACAAAGATTGAATACAAGATAACTTTTGAAGTTGACATAAAACGCATACCAAA
>CAINDJ010000384.1 GCA_903847325.1 uncultured beta proteobacterium
ACCAGTACCCGCGGCTGCATTTTGCGAAGCGTGCCGTGATTCTGCGCCACCAGATCAATACCGGCGACATCGAGCCCGACCGCTTTAGCGGCAAGACCTGCTATGTGCGCCACATCCGGATGAACGTCGTCGGTGCAGTCAAAGGCGACGTTGCCATTGCGCTGTATCAGCGCGTCCACACCAATCGGTACGACGCTGTCGGCTTCAAAGCCCTGGCGTTTAAGCTCAAGCCGGGCAGCTGAGTCAATCCGTACCGGGTTAAGCGGTTGCTCCTCGCCCCGTCCACGGCGCGGGTCTGAGTTGATTTGTATTTCAATGAGCTCTGAGACGGTGTGTTTGCCATCGCCGGTTACGCTGGCTGTCTGACCTTTTGCGGCCGCAGCCAGTTTGCCTCCAACCACCAGCAAACGATGCTCGTTGCCGAGAATGAATCGCTCGACCAGAACACCAGACCCCTCGTCAACTGCCACCGCGTAAGCGGCTTCGATTTCTTCTTGCGTCTCCAGATTGATGAAAACTCCACGACCATGATTTCCATCAACAGGTTTGACTACGACAGGCAGGCCCAGATCCAGTGCCGCATCCCATGCATCGGCGGCGCTATCGACGGCACGACCTTTCGGGATGGGAACACCCACTGCATCGAGCAGGGATTTGGTCAGATCCTTGTCGCGCGAGATCGTTTCGGCGATTGCGCTGGTCTGGTCTGTTTCTGCCGTCCAGATCCGTCGTTGTTTGGCGCCGTAGCCAAACTGTACGAGGTTACCCTCGCTCAGACGGATTGCGGATATTTCGCGATCCTCAGCCGCCATGACGATTGATGCAGTACTCGGTCCAAAACATAGGCTTTGCGTCAGATCTCGGAGATTTTCAAGGGCTTCTTCAAGATCGTAAGGCGTGTTTTCGATGGAGGCCATGACCAGTTCACGCCCGGCGTAAAGCGCGGCCCGGGTGACTTCGGGCTGCCAGCTGCTGACGACAACTTTGTATACGCCTCGTCTTTCTGTTTCGCGCGCACGGCCAAAGCCGTGCCCAGGTACGCCAGCCAGATCTTGTAGTGCAAGTGTGACGTGTTCCAGCACGTGGCAGGGCCAGGTGCCGGTCTTGAGTCTCTGCAGGAACCCCCCCCGCACGCCAGGACTGCAGCGGTGCTCGATCAGGCTGGGTAGCCATTCGGTCAGCCGCTCGTACATGCCTGGTACGGTATCAGAGGGGCAGTCCTCGAGTTCGCCGATATCAATCAGCGCCTCGAGTGCAGAATAGTAGGTCCAGATATTGGGGCCGCGCAAAAAAGTAATGCGCTCGATAACCATGTCACGCTTATTCATGTGGCGTTCAGAAAGTTGTTCCTAATGCCCCTATTATCGCCTACTTGGTCAAACGAATCGACGTCCTTGTATCGGATATTGTGGATCTACAAAACCATGCGTGGAGGCATAACCGGGGGGCACAAGTTTGTCGACCAGCGCTTCGTCTTCGGCGGTAATTTGTACCGATAGCGCCGCGACATAGTCTTTCCACTGCTCAAGTGTCCGTGGGCCGCCAATGACGCCGCTCATACAGCGGTTATTGAGTGCCCAGGCGATCGCAAATTGTGTTGGGGACAAGCCGCGGCTTTGCGCATGCTCTTTGAGCGCATTGGCGACATTAAATGATTCGGGGCGGAATTCGGTCTGGTGCATGCGGCGATCGCCTCGGCCGGCCCGGCTATTCGCATCCGGAGCCGCATCAGGCTGATATTTACCCGTCAGCACGCCGCGCGCCAGCGGACTGTAGGCCACAACGCCGACACCATAGTGATTGCAGCTTGGAATAAGTTCAGTTTCGATCAGTCGGGTGACCGCACTGTAGGGCGGTTGGCAGACAATCGGCTGCGGCACACCCATACGTCTTGCCGTCTCAACCATTCTGGCGACTCGCCAGCCACGGAAGTTTGACAGGCCGTAATAGCGGATCTTGCCCATTTCAATCAGGCGTGCAAAGGTCGAAAGGATCTCTTCAATTGGCACGGTTTCATCGTCGCGATGCATGTAATACACATCAATGCAGTCGATCCCCAGGCGGTTCAGACTGTTATCGACCTCGTTCATCACCCAGCGCCTGGATAAGCCGCGATCATTGGGCTCGGTTCCCATAGGATTAGCAACCTTGGTGGCCACCACCCATCTTGAGCGGTCCTGTGCGATCAGCTTGCCGACCATTTTCTCAGAGGCGCCACCGGCGTAATTGTCTGAAGTATCAATTGCGTTAAGGCCTGCATCCCGCGTGACGGCAATCATTTCACGCGCAACACTTTCATCTGTCTGATCGCCGAACATCATGGCGCCGAGCCACAGACGGGGTACGCGCAAGCCGCTATTGCCAAGGGTTTGATAAACAGGGGGATTGGAAGACATAGGTTTTACTCGAAAGGAGAGGTTTGAATTTTTTGAAAGCTTACATGATGGCGGGCCTGAATGTTCATCATCCAGACCCGCAATTTATTTTATGGAGTGCAGCTATGCAGAGGTGCCAAGCTTCGTACGATAAAGATCGTTTTAATCAACAGTGAGTTTGATCTGCTTTGTTAACGCACTGAACTCATCGAGCTCTTTAGTGATTTGCACTTTCATTTCACTCGAGGTGCTACCAATCGGCTCTGAGCCCATGTCGAGTAACTGTTTTTGCATTTCAGGGGTTTTAACAATCCTGATGATTTCATGACTGAGTTTTTCGACGATATCGGGAGGTGTGGCTGCGGGAGCAAGAATGCCAAACCAGGTGCCCACATCAAAACCAGGTAAAACGGTTTCATTCAGAGTTGGTACCTCAGGCAGCGCAGAGGACCGTGTTTTAGTCGTCACAGCCAGCGCTCTGGTTTTACCCGCCTTGATTTGAGGCAAGGCAGAAGAAACGGTATCGAACATTATTTGCACCTGACCGCTCACCAGATCAGCGACTGCAGGCGAACTGCCTTTATAGGGAATATGGACGATATCAACGCCTGCCTGCAAGTTAAACATGGCGCCAATCAAGTGATGCGCTGTACCCGCACCCGCAGAGCCATAATTGAGCTTTCCTGGTTCCTTTTTTGCCAGCGCAATGAGTTCCTGAATGTTTTTTGCGGGCACTTTGTCATTGATCACAATCACATTCGGTATCAGCGCCATGATGCTGACTGGTGCGAGATCGCGTCCAAAATGATAGGGCAGTGTCTTATAAACGTTTTGAGCGATCGTATGGTGTGCCGCACCCATTAAAAGCGTATAGCCGTCTGCAGGCGCTTTGGCGACATAGTCCGCGCCAAGCGTTGCACCTGCGCCTGGTTTGTTTTCAACGATGACGGTTTGACCCCAGGCGCTGGTTAATTTCTGCGCAAGCAGGCGTGCCAGTGCATCTGTTGAGCCACCCGCAGCAAAGGGAACCACAATTTTGATTGGTTTATTGGGGTAGGTGGCCGCTGTTTGCGCTTGCGTACTGAAACCGATGAGTCCCAGGCAGCCTAAAAGCAGGATCCGACGGGCTGTAGAAATATATTTCATGTAGATGATGTCTCTTTTTTTAATTTGTTTGATCTTTAAACAGACCCATGTCCTCAAGAATATCCTGAATCATATCGAGCCGTAAACGTGGATTTTCCATCATCAGCAGGTGCTGCTTCTGTGCAGCGGGTAAATCAAGCAGCTCAGCGCAACGATTTGCCACCCAGGCGCAATCATTGAGCCGGTAAGGTTTTAAAAATGGTTG
>CAINDJ010000385.1 GCA_903847325.1 uncultured beta proteobacterium
CAGCAAGACAATCACCGCCCAAAAGGCGAGCGGAAGCATGGAGAGGGTTTCAAACATCTTACAAAAAAGACCACGGACTGCTACGACCCAGCAACCTGCGCAACTTCAATATGATCAGCAGCTCGCCTGGATGCGTCAACTGCTCGCCTGGAATAACGAAGCTGCCGCAAAGCCTGATCGAGTCACCACGCTGGTCGCGCAAAAACCTCCGGAAGACCGGATTTATGTACTCTCCCCGCAAGCGAGGGTGCTTGAGTTACCTGCCGGCGCGACTGCGGTAGATTTTGCCTATCATTTACATACGGATCTGGGACATCGTTGCCGTGGTGCACGTATAGATGGCCAGATGGTTCCGTTGCAAACGCAGTTGCAGACGGGTCAGACCGTCGAGATCGTGACGACCAAGTCCGGTGGCCCCTCACGTGACTGGCTTAATCCTCATCTGGGGTTTTTAGCCAGCCCGCGTGCGCGCGCCAAGGTGCGCGCCTGGTTTAACGCGATTGAATTACAGCAGCGCATCGTCCAGGGACAGGCGCTGGTGGAAAAAGAACTGCAGCGTCTTGGTAAAACGGCGATTAATCTGGAACATCTCGCGCAACAGCTTGGTTTTGCGCAGGCAGATGATCTCTTTGTGTCTGCGGCGAAAGAGGAATTCAGCCTGCGTCAGATCGATGCGATTTTGCAGCCCGTTGTGCCAGAGCCTGAAATTACACCGGAGACGTTGGTTCGCCACGAAGCGCGTGCCAACAGCGCAACGCAAACAGGTAAGAGTGGTGTGCTGGTTGTCGGGGTAGGCTCGCTGATGACGCAGCTGGCACGCTGCTGCCGGCCTGCGCCTCCCGATCAGATTAGTGGATTTGTGACGCGTGGCAGAGGGGTCTCTATCCATCGTGAGGATTGCTCTAGCTATGCGGCCTTGGCTGCCCGCCAGCCTGAGCGCGTGATCGAAGTCGCCTGGGGCAGTCATACGGCCGCTACAGTCTATCCGGTTGATTTGAGTATCCGCTCTCAGGATCGACCCGGCTTACTGCGGGATTTGTCTGAAGTGTTTGCCCGCTTGCGGCTAAATGTTGTCGCGGTTAACACGCAAAGTAAGGCTTCTATCGCTCAGATGGGCTTTACTGTCGAGGTGCATGATGGCGCGGAACTGACGCGGGCGTTAGCCTCTCTCATGGAGGTGTCAGGCGTGGTTTCGGCGCAGCGGCGTTAATGTAAAATCAAAACTCGCTATGGTGCGAATTGCTAGGCTGTAGGTCGTGCAGCACAGTACATTTCGGAGATCTTGTCTTGAAACCCTATGATTTTCCTGATGCCAAAGGGCATTTTGGTCCCTACGGTGGCGTATTTGCTGCTGAAACCCTGATGCAAGCAATCGAAGAACTGCGTCTGGCCTATGACCAATATCGCAACGACCCTGAGTTCCTCGCTGAATTCGAGTATGAGCTTAAACATTTCGTTGGTCGCCCAACCCCGGTTTATCATGCCCGCCGCTGGTCCGAAGAACTGGGTGGTGCGCAGATCTGGTTTAAACGCGAAGACCTCAACCATACCGGCGCACACAAAATTAACAACAGTCTGGGCCAGGCACTGCTTGCCCGACGCATGGGTAAAAAACGCATTATTGCTGAGACCGGTGCCGGTCAGCATGGTGTAGCCACCGCGACAGTCTGCGCGCGGTACGGTATGGAATGTGTGGTCTACATGGGCAGCGAAGACGTCAAGCGTCAGTCGCCCAACGTATTCCGCATGAA
>CAINDJ010000386.1 GCA_903847325.1 uncultured beta proteobacterium
AAGCACAGATAACAAAAATAATCTTTTACCAACTATTGTTTCCCGGGTAAAAGTTGTCAAATTAAAAAACAGCCGGTTTTTTTCTTTAAATACATGCAGTTACTATAAATGGGACTAATTTAAATACGTCTAGTCTTTAGCTGGCTCTTCGATCTCTGATTTAGCAACCGCAATCAGCTCTTCTTCGCCTCGCGCAATACGTTCAGCCATTTTTACACCCTTATGGCGGACATCTGCGCCGTGCACCATATAGATCACACGTTCGGCCATGTTTTTACAGTGATCACCGATCCGCTCCATCGAGCGGGCAATAAACAGCAAGTCAATCGCGCGTGAAATAGTGCGTGGATCTTCGATCATGTAAGTAATCAGGTTACGAAGCGCCGATTTCCATTCTTTATCCACCTCTTTGTCACTGCGCACCACAGCGGAAGCAAGAATCGAATCGTGTCTGGCAAAGGCATCCATCACTTGTCGCATCATGATCATGATCGAATTAGCCATGTGGCGTAGCTCGATAACAGGAATAAAGCGGCGATCATCTTCATGCAGGCGTCGCGCCATAGTGGCGATTTTTTCAGCCTCGTCACCTGAACGCTCCATATCAGTGAGCATTTTGGTCACAGCGAGTAGCGTACGCAAATCAATCGCAGCCGGCTGATGACGCGCGAGAATTTGCGTCACGCGCTCATCAATGTCGACTTCGAAGCGATTCACTTCTTTTTCGCGCTCTTTTACACGCTCAACCAGAGTGAGATCGCCCGAGCTCAGTGCGTCCATCGCGTCTTGAATCATGGATTCGACAAGACCGCCCATCTGCAACAACTCAGTGCGGATACGCTGGAGATCAGCATCAAACTGCTTATTGGTGTGTTCGGTCATGGCGTAACTCGATCAAAGGTGAAATAGATAACTTATTCTAAAACCGGACTATGACAATTTGATGAATGTCACAGATCTTGTCACAAACATGTTGTCATAGACGGCGGATGCCAGACTGCGTGGCCAATAAGGCAACATTTGCGGGGTGAATCGCAAACAGACCGTTGGTCACGACACCTGGCACGTTATTGAGTGCTAACTCGAGCGCGCAAGCATCTTTAATCGACAATCCGGAGACATCGATAATCTGGTTGCCGTTATCTGTCACAAACCCGGCTCTCAACGCAGGTGAGCCTCCCAGACTCGTGACCATACGTGCAACGGCCTCGCGGGCGATCGGCAACACCTCGATTGGCAAGGGAAAGCGTCCAAGCACATCGACGAGCTTTGACTCATCCGCAATACAGACAAACTCTTTTGCAACGGAGGCGACAATTTTTTCGCGGGTCAGCGCACCGCCCCCACCCTTGATCATTTGGAGCTGCGCATTGATTTCGTCCGCGCCATCCACATAGACAGGCATGGTTTGAACCTCATTGAGATCCAGCACCAGAATGCCCAAGTCGGACAGACGTTTTGCGCTGCGCTCCGAGCTCGCTACAGCACCACGAAATTTGCCGCGGAATTTCGCCAGCCCATCGATAAACAGATCGGCTGTAGAACCTGTACCCACGCCAATCACAGTATCCAGTGTCAACATCGGAGAAATGTATTGCAGGGCTGCATCAGCCGCCTGCTGTTTGAGATCTTGTTGTGAAAGCATGAATATTCCAGTCTAGAATTTTTCTGAGTAACGTTTATCGCTAAAACCAACCGTGACCGAGCCATCGGCGTACACCGTCACAGGTCGTTTAATCAACGCAGGATACTGCGCAATCAATTCAAGCCACTGAGCATCCGTGGCAGGCTCTTTGAGCGCAGCATCAAGATTGCGCCAGGTCATCGAAGCGCGATTGACAAGTTTTTCCCAGCCGCCGAGCTCTTTCGCCCATTTTTTGAGAACCGCAGGGGCAACAGGCACCGCGCGATAATCCTGAAACGCGTATGCAACCTGATGCGCATCAAGCCATACACGCGCTTTGGCGACAGTACTGCACTGACTTAAACCATATACTTTAACGGTCATTTGAATCTCGTCCGATTAGTAATAAATCTTGTTCTTCCAGCGCATAAGCATTGGTCAGGATGGGCCAGCATTCCTGCTCTAATTCCGGACAAACCTTGCGCACCGACCTGAGCAGTCTGGCCAAGTTTTCAGCTCGCTGCCAGGCATTGAGGTAGCCTGCCCTGGCACGATCAAAGTCTATTAGCCAAGCCTGTCCCTGAGAATCCATCAGGACATTAAACACATTGAGATCGGCATGCCATATTTCGGCTTGGTGCATTTTTGCAATAGCTCTGCCTGCCTGCGCCCAAGCCGCACTATCGACAACATGCGCAAGCGGCGTGGCATCTTGAACTTTTGCGGTAATTAAGGCTGCGCGATAGCTAAATCCCTTACGCCAAACTCCCGCGGCCAATGGTTGGGGCACAGGTAAACCAGCCAGCCACATTGATTGCATCATTGAAAACTCAGCAATGGATCGGCTCGCGGCGGCTCCGGTCCACAGATACTGGTCACGAAAAAATCTGGCAGCCATGCCACCGCGCCGATAATGACGCAACACACAAGCCTGGTCTCCAATCTGGATAAACCAAGCTGCGGCACGCCCACCCGCTTGTACAAGCTCGGCTTCCAAGTCAGGATTAAGTGGATCAAACCAACCAGCAGGGCCCTGATCCGGATCGCTGCCAACTCCAAGTATCTTGTCGTAATAAATGACCGACTGACCTGATTTCAACACTGCTGTGCGGGAGCTATTAATCATCACGATTGCGCATCCAGTCAGCCACACCGAAGAAAATCTCTAGTAAACGATCATTGCGCTCAGTCGGATAACCGAGATCTTGCATCGCACGCGCCATACAGAGCAGCCATTGATCACGCTCTTTAATACCGATCGAATAAGGCAGATGACGGGCACGTAAACGGGGATGACCAAAGCGTTCGATATAGTGCTGGGGCCCGCCAAAATAACCACACAGATACCAGAACAACTTGTCGCGTGCACCGGTCAATGATGCGCCATGCACATCGCGTAAAACCTTTAAGTCCTGGTCAACATCCATCACATCATAAAAACGATCCACCAGCGCACGGATACCCAGTTCGCCACCCAGCAACGCGAATACGGAGTCTGGATCAACAGGTATGGCGCCAGAGTGTGGGTCAGTCATTTAGTAAACCGTGCCTTCAAACATGTCTCAAAATAGCCAGCGGCGGGGTTTTTAATACGCCACGTAAAGTTAAGGCACCCGTCATCCAGGCACCCAGCATGCAAACCGAAACGCCGAGCAACCAGGGCCAGAGTGCGAATTTCATATCGAACTCAAACACCCACACTGACAACCCCCAGGCACATAAACTCGCAGCACCTGCGGCAAGCAATCCTGCCATCGCCCCGACCGCGAGTAACTCAATACGCTGGGCGCGCGCCAATTGCTGGCGTGTCGCACCGAACGCCCTGAGCAACGCAGACTCGTGCACACGCTCATCACGTGTGGCAGAGAGTGCGGCAGCCAGCACAATCGCACCAGCGAGGACGGAAAAAACAAATAGGCCCTGTACCGCCACCGCTACTTTATCAAGAATCGATTGTAGCTGGGCCAAAATAGCGCCGACATCAAATACCGTCAGATTAGGGAACTGTGCCACCAGTTTCTGAACGATAGCTGTTTGGCTGGGATCCACATGAAAAGCGGTCATCCACGTCTGCGGCGCATCTTTGAGGGCCTCAGGTGTCATGATGGCGAAAAAATTAGCGCGCATTGAATCCCAATCCACTCTGCGAATGCTGGTAACTTTCACATTCACAGGTTGGCCCGCCACATCAAACTCAAGCTGATCGCCCAAACTTAAGCGCAAAGTTTTCGCAAGCCCTGTTTCCAGTGAAACCTCAGCCGCCGCAGGATCAAGCGCGCGTCCATTCATGATCTGCTTTGGATCAGACAAGACTGCCGCGTAAGATAAATTAAATTCACGATCAATCAGTCTTTGCGCACGTGCGTCTTCGTAATCGCCTGAGCTCAGTGGCTGCCCGTTACGCGCCACCAGTCTGCCCCTGACCATTGGCGACAAAGTCACCGCCGAAAAACCAGCGTCAGTCAGGAGTTTTTGCACATCGTCTTTCTGGTCATCCTGCACATTAATCAGAAAACGATTCGGTGCATCTGCGGGCAAGGTACGTTGCCAGCCTGCAATCAAATCCGTACGCACGATCGTCAACAGCAAAATAGCCATCATGCCAACCGCCAGGGCACTCGTCTGCGCAATCGTGGCAGCACGGCGTCGCACCACTCCCGCCAGTGCAAATCGAAGCACCGGATAGCGCTGCAGGTGCCCACGCATTCCGGCCAAGCCCCATAAAGCCATGCGCGTCACCGCTGCAAACAGCAATGTTGCGACTAAAAATCCAGCGGCCAATCCAGCACCGAATTTCAAATCCTGGGCAACCCACCACATCAGTATGGCGAATCCCAGGATACCCAAAGTACTGCCCAACCAGCTTTGCAAAGGGAATGCCGTATGCGTGGATCTGAAAATTTGCGAAGGCGGTTGGGTACGCAGCGCCTGCAACGGCGGCCAGGCAAAGGCGAACAATAACCAAATACCCGCAAACAACCCTTGCATCGCGGGCATCACACCTGCGGCTGGCAAATCCGTCCCCAGGAGGC
The DNA here is from genome assembly GCA_903847325.1 of uncultured beta proteobacterium. Taxonomy (GTDB): domain Bacteria; phylum Pseudomonadota; class Gammaproteobacteria; order Burkholderiales; family Burkholderiaceae_B; genus Zwartia. The sequence goes on from CAINDJ010000386.1 coordinate 4,657, forward strand.
CCCCTAGTCCCAGAATCATCAGCGACTGCGCGCCCCAACCGATCAGTGTCCCTGATACAGCACCCAGCAATCCCACGATTAAAAACTCACCAAGCAAAATCGTTGTCAAGCTGCGCTGGGTCGCCCCCAGACACCGCATCACCGCGATGCTCTGTCGATGGCGCTGACTAAAGCGCCTGGCCGCCAGTGCGACCGCCACGGCCGCAATCAAAACCGCCAGCATCGCGACGAGCGCCAAAAACTGCTGCGCGCGATCAAGCGAGCGGCGGATTTCTGGACGGCCCGATTCGACAGAAACAATTTTCTGACCTGGCGTCAGTCGGCTGCCCAACCAGGATTTGTAATCTTCGATCGCAGTCGAATCACCCGCCACGAGTAAGGCGTATCCAACCCTGCTCCCGGGCCCCAGCAAGCCGCTTCGCACGAGATCTTCGGCGCGCATCATGACGCGTGGCGCCAGATTGACAAATTGTGGACCTCGATCGGGTTCGTACGTAATGACGCGAGCAATGTTGAGTTGCAGGTCACCGACTTTTAACGACTGGCCGATGGTCAAACCTGTTTGAGCCAAAATCTGAGGGTCTACCCAAACCTGTCCGATACCTGGTGACTCGGTCGTTGATTGACTGTCCGCCCCCACCTGAGTCGTAGTCAGCAACGCGCCCCTTAACGGATAACCTTGCTCGACAGCTTTCACAGAGGCGAGCTGGACTTTATCTCCCGCTCCCACCATCGAGGGAAACTGATAGGTTTTAGCAACTCTGAGTGAATTGGATCGTGCTTGCTCAAGCAAGACATCCGGGATCACAGCGTCAGCCTCGATCACAAGATCTGCACCAAGCATCTGCAAGGCGTCGCGTTCAAGCGCACGCGCCACGCGATCCGATAAAAACGCGACACTTGTCACCGCCGCAACCGCTACCAGCACAGCCATCAACAACAGACGCAAATCACCAGCGCGCGCATCACGCCAGGCTTGCTTGCAGGCCACGCGCAGGGGCACCATCCAAAGCGCAATCATTTTTGCCTCAATTGGTCCAGCGCATCCTGCAAACGATCCACTGCAATCACCTCCAAGCCTTCAATGGGCTGGCGGGGTGCGTTGGCTTTGGGAATAATCGCCATTGAAAAACCAAGCTTGGCCGCTTCGCGCAGACGCTCCTGACCGCGGGGCGCTGGCCTGATTTCACCGGCGAGGCCGATTTCGCCAAAGGCAATCAACCCCTTAGGTAAAGGTCGATCACGTAATGAAGAAATAATCGCCAGCAATACTGCAAGGTCGGCCGCGGGCTCCGTAATACGCACGCCACCCACCGCATTGACAAACACATCCTGATCCGAGGTGCTGACGCCCGCATGGCGATTTAAAACCGCAAGCAACATAGCCAACCGATTGCCCTCAAGACCAACGGATAGCCGACGTGGATTCGGTACATGCGCACTATCGACCAAAGCCTGGATCTCGACCAACAAAGGTCGGGTACCCTCCTGAGTCGCCATGACGCACGTGCCTGACACCTCATTAGGGTGTTGAGACAGGAATAAGGCTGACGGATTGGAGACCCCACGCAGACCACGATCCGTCATGGCAAACACCCCAAGCTCATTGACAGCACCAAAACGGTTTTTAAATGCGCGGATGAGACGAAAAGATGAATGCGTATCACCCTCGAAATACAAAACCGTATCAACGATGTGCTCGAGCACGCGCGGTCCTGCCAGCGTGCCATCTTTGGTCACATGCCCGATCATGACAATCGGGATGCCGGCTTGTTTGGCCAGTCGCGTCAACTGCGCGGCACATTCCTTAACCTGTGAGACCGAGCCAGGTGCCGAGGTCAGCTCACTCGAATACACCGTCTGAATCGAATCAATCACTGCAACAGCGGGTTTTTGCTCAAGCAAGGCAGCCTGAATCGCCTCAAGCCTGATCTCTGCGAATAAATCTACTGCCGCCCCCGGTAACCCGAGTCTGCGCGCCCGCAACGCGACTTGTTCGGCAGACTCCTCGCCAGTGACGTAGAGTACGCGTTGGCTACCTGCCATCGCGACCAACGCCTGCAACAATAATGTGGACTTACCAATCCCGGGGTCTCCCCCGATCAACACCACTGCACCGGCAACGAGACCGCCACCCAGCACACGATCAAACTCAGCGATGCCGGTTGAAATGCGGGGCAACTCCAACGCCTCGACATCCGAGAGACTGCGCACCGGACTTGAGGTCGCAAGCGGAGCATAGCGATGCTCGCTCTGGCCAGTCACAACCGGGTCGCGAGACTCCTCGAGCGTATTCCAGGCATGACAATGCTGGCACTGACCGGTCCATTTCGGACTGACACCGCCGCACTCCGAACATGCGAATAGGGTTTTAACTTTAGCCATGGATTGTTATGAGGTGCTGCTTATGAGGTGCTGCCTAAACTACCGCCGCCATCAATACCAATGACTTGGCCCGTAATAAAACCGGCCTCCTCGGAGAGCAGGAATGCAATCAGTGCTGCGACCTCGTTTGCTGTACCCAGCCGCCCCATCGGCACCATGCTGGCGGTCTGCAGACCGGTATCACCAGAAGGCATGGCATTCATAAATAACTCTGTATCGATCGCACCAGGCGCCACAGCATTGACCGTAATGCCATACTCGGCAAGATCTAGCGCCCAGGTCCGGGTGCATCCTATGATGGCGCTTTTAGCCGCTGCGTAACTGGTCGCGTCACGCGCGCCACGCACAGCCAGACTACATAAATTGATAATGCGCCCGCTACGGCGTAATTTCATCGACTCAACAAAAGCCTGTGTAACCTGGACAGCCGTTCGGACATTCAAATCGAAGGTCTCGAACAACGCGGTCAGTTCAACCGAACCGAGCGGTTGTGAAATATTGGAGCCGACGTTGTTGACCACCGCATCCACAGGGAATTTGTCACGAATGGTTCGCAACACGTCTTCGGTCTGCCCGGCATCAGACAAGTCGCACTCATACAGATAACCCGGGAAATCGATCTCGGCCGTATTGCGTGCGATGCCAACCACATGACATCCAGCGTCTGAAAGACGCTTGCTCAATGCCCAACCAATGCCTTTCGTGGCCCCTGTAATCAATACGCAGGTGTCTTTCAAACCGATCTCCTACCCGCGAAACGCATGTTTCACGACACCGCTAGTCTAACGCAGGAGGCGTGAGTTGACAGACACCCTGCCATTAAGTAGTTTTTGGGAGAAACCCAAGCTTCGGCACAAAGACAATGGCTAATCCAATCCTGAATCTTCAAGACTTTGAGACAGCAGCCCAAAAAAGGCTCCCTCAATGCATCTTTGGTTTTATCCAGGGAGGCGCCGAGGATGAGGTTTCAGTCAAAAACAATCGCGAGGCCTTTAACCGATACAAGTTGCTGCCACGCGTCATGGTCGATACGACGATGCGCAGCACACAAATCGAAACATTCGCACACCTATGGAATGCCCCGTTTGGCATCGCGCCCATGGGGGCCATGGCGGTTGCGGTGCCCGATGCAGACCGGATACTTGCGGGTGCTGCCGCGCAGGCGAATATCCCGTTTGTGCTAAGTGGCGCCTCATTGCGCAGAATGGAAGATGTCATGCAAGTCAATCAGTCGGCCTGGTTCCAGGCCTACCTGACGGCACAAGTAGAAGACAATCTCAAACTCATCGAGCGGGTCGGAAATAGCGGCTTTCGGACACTGATCATCACCGCAGATGTCGCCGTTGGCGCTAATCGGGAAAACGATCTGCGTAATGGCTACACCTCTCCCTTGCGGCCAAGCTTTAAATTGCTCGCGGATGGATTAAGCCACCCGAACTGGATGATCAATACCTTTATTCGCCCGATGCTGGCCGATGGTATACCGCGATTTGAAAACTTTGGTGGAGAACCCATCCCCATGTTGTCGCGCGCCGGTCTCAGGTTACATCGCCGGGATAATTTCAACTGGGAGTCGCTTAAGCACATCAGGCAGGTCTGGAAGCACAAGCTATTACTCAAAGGAATTCTAGACCCCGAGGATGTTGTCCGCGCGCGAGAAATCGGTCTGGATGGTGTGATCGCCTCCAATCACGGCGGACGTCAACTTGATTGCACCATTGCGCCACTGGATATGCTCGCAGAGATGACGCAAGCAGCTGGCGCAATGCCGGTGATGATGGACTCAGGTGTCAGACGTGGCACGGATGTGCTCAAAGCACTGGCGCTGGGCGCTCGTCACGTGTTTATTGGTCGGCCGTTTCTATATGCGGCCGTAGTGGGTGGTCAGTCGGGCGTTGCAAAGGCGATCGAACTTTTACAAGCCGAAATCCACCGCGACATGGCTTTGCTAGGCGCGGTGGATTTCAGCGGTTTAAATAGCCGGATACGAAAAATATAGCCGTAGATCTAAGACGTACTACTGAACCTTAGCGCCAGAGTCCTTGACGACCTTTCCCCAGACGATCAGATCATCTTCGATTGTCTTGGCAAATACCTCTGGGGTCGAACCAACCACATCATAGCCACTGGCATTCAACTGCGCCTTGACCGAAGGCGTATTGGCTGCGTCTTTAAAAGCCTGACTCAATTTATCAACAATGGGCTTGGGTGTTGCCGCAGGGGCAAGAATGCCATACCAGCCATCAATCACAAAACCGGGCACAGTCTCAGAAATAGTCGGCACATCCGGCAACAATGGCGCGCGCTTTGCGCCGGCGACAGCAAGCGCCTTGAACTTACCTGTGGGCACATGTGGATAGGACGTTGAAAAGCTATCGAACGTCAGGTCTATCTCTCCACCTAACAAGGCAACCACCACAGGCCCACTCCCCTTGTAGGGGATGTGTTCCATTTTGGTGCCTGTCGCGGCCTGGAACATTTCTGCAGCCAGATGACTGGTGTTTCCATTGCCTGCAGAGCCATAACTCAACTTTCCCGGATTAGCCTTGGCATAAGCGATCAACTCAGAGACAGAATTAATCTGCAGACTCGGACGTGTCACGAGCAAGAGAGGTAAGCGCGCGACCAGCGACACAGGCGCAAAATCTTTGCGCGTATCGTAAGGCAAGGAGGGATATAGCGAATCATTAATCGCATGTGCGGCCAGCACCATCAGGATCGTGTAGCCGTCAGGCTTGGACCTCGCCAGCGCACTGGTTGCGATGGTGCCACCCGCACCCGCTTTGTAGTCAATGATGACAGTCTGGCCAAGCTTTTTTTGTAATTCCGCAAGCATGGGGCGTGCCAGAAAATCCGCACTTCCGCCAGGAGGATATGGCAGGATAAGGGTGATAGGCTGATTTGGATAGGTCTGAGCACCCACTGCGGCACTGAGACTCAGCGCCAAAGCGCCTAAGCCTGTAGTGATTGCGCGTGCAATACCATTACTAAATATTTTTTTCATCACATCGTCTCCAGTGGCGACGGCTTATCTGCCGCTCAATATCTAGACACTGTAACAAGTTGCATGGATAAATGTGAGGCAAAAGGAGCTGAAATGTGCAAAGATTGCGGCACAACAACATCTTCAATTCACGATTTCGGTAAAACAATATGAAAATTCTAATTTTGGGCGCAGGCGGTGTGGGTGGTTTTTTTGGTGCTCGACTAATTCAGGCGGGTGCTGACGTCACATTTTTATTGCGGGACAAAAGGAATCAAAAAATTAAAGCCGAAGGCCTTGTTGTTGAAACCACAAAAGAAACCTTCACCATCCAGCCTAAAACCGTTACCCGTGAGCAGCTCAAGCCTGAGTACGATCTGATTGTGCTGGCTCCCAAAGCCTTTGATTTCGAGGATGCCCTGGCCTCACTTGAGGGGGCAAGTGCCAAGGGCGTATTTCTACCCTTTCTGAACGGTCTGAGTCACATTCAGACGCTAGACGAAAAATTCGGCAAAGATCGTGTGATGGGCGGTGTCGCACAAATCGCTGCCACGATCTCCAGCACAGGAGCCGTCAAACAACTGACCGATCTGGGCTCGCTGACAGTTGGCCATCGCACCGCTGCGCACGAAGCATTAGCCAGAGAGTTTTTTGCCCTTTGTGAAAAAGCGTCCTTTGACAAACTCTATAGCGAAAACATCGAACAATCGCTCTGGGATAAATGGGTTTATCTGTCGACCCTTGCTGGCATGACTACCCTATGCCGTGGCAATGTGGGCAAGATCGCCTCAGCTCCCTGGGGCGTTGAGACCATGACAAGTTTTTATGCGGAAACATGTGCGATTGCCCAAGCGAATGGTTTTCCAACCAAAGAGTCGGCACAGAAACGTTCGATTGACTTACTCACTAAAGTCGGCTCGGGCTTTGCAGCCTCAATGATGCGTGATTTGATTCAGGGCAATATGACTGAACACGAACACATCCTCGGCGAAATGATCAAGCGGGGCGTGGAAAAAGGCGTGGCATGTCCGTTATTGAAAGCTGCGCATACGCATATGGTAGTTGAGCAAAATAAGGACTGAAACTCAAAGACTGAAACTCAATCAATGCACGGTTTTGGCAATGTAATAAACGATGGCGACTAGAGTTGAGGCGCTGCCGATTAGTTTCCAAGTCATGCCGTGCAGGTTCTTATAAAGGTCTGCTTTGAGTTCTTTGATATCTTCTTTAGTGGCAAACGTATCCAGACGCGTCTCGATACGTGCCAGTCGATCGCATGTGTCGATTTGAAATGCCTCAAAATTAGCCATTTTTGCTTGCATATTAGCCATCCTCAGCCTCACATCCTTAAACACAGATAGTAACGGTAAGGATTAGTAAGCTCAATACGCAAAGACCGCAAACCAACAAACTTACATGGCAGTTTTTTGTAACAAGATTTATCTATTCAGAACGCGTGATTGTTAATCTTCAGCGATCTTTGGCTCAATATGATGT
>CAINDJ010000387.1 GCA_903847325.1 uncultured beta proteobacterium
TAAATTGACACCTCAACAACATAAAAAGAGTATTTATCATGTCAACAACACAACTTTGGACTGACGAAGAGATCAACACGCACCCAGAGCTGAAACTTATTTTCGACGATATCCGTCATGTCAGAAAATCAGAGTTTGTGAATAATTTCTGGCGTGCGCTAGCTAATAATCCAACGCAACTCAAAAACACCTGGGAGCAACTCAAGGTCGTCATGATGTCTGAGGGCGAACTCTCGCCCATGGTGCGGGAGTTGATCTATATCGCTGTATCCACTGCCAATGGTTGCAGTTATTGCGTGCATTCGCATACCGCCGCGGCACGCGCCAAGGGGATGACGGATGGCCAGTACTCAGAATTGCAATCTGTGATTGCTATGGCTGCGCAGACCAATGCTTTAGCCACGGCGCTGCAAGTACCGGTGGATGCTGTGTTTGATTTGTCGGGTACATAATCTGACCAACTCATAAGCAAAAAGCCAACCCCGAAGGATTGGCTTTTACTTTTTTTGGTCGGGGCGGTGGGATTCGAACTCACGACCCTCTGCTCCCAAAGCAGATGCGCTACCAGGCTGCGCTACGCCCCGAAGACCAAGACTATACCAGAATTAAAAAAATTCTGCTTAGCCGAAGCGACCGGTGATGTAATCCTCAGTCTCGCGGCGCTTTGGTTTGACGAAAATCTGGTTTGTTTCGCCAAATTCCATCAGCTCCCCCAGGTACATATAAGCGGTAAAGTCAGAACAACGGGCAGCCTGCTGCATGTTGTGGGTGACGATCACAACCGTGTAGTCTTTTTTGAGCTCGGCGATGAGCTCTTCGACCTTTGCAGTCGAGATAGGATCCAGGGCTGAACACGGCTCGTCCAGCAACAAAACTTCAGGCTTGATGGCAACACCACGGGCGATACATAAACGCTGCTGCTGACCACCCGAGAGGCTGTTGCCGCTCTGGTGTAATTTATCTTTGACTTCATTCCACAATGCGGACTTGGTCAGCGCCCACTCGACGCGCTCTTCCATTTGGCCCTTATTCAGGTTCTCAAACAAACGCACACCAAAGGCGATGTTGTTATAAATGCTCATTGGAAATGGCGTTGGCTTTTGAAACACCATGCCGACTTTTGCGCGCAACAGAGAAATGTCGGTTTTAGTGGTAAGGAGGTTTTCACCATCCAGCATGATTTCGCCCTCTGCGCGCTGGCCGGGATAAAGTTCAAACATCCGGTTAAACGTGCGCAGCAAGGTCGATTTCCCGCAGCCTGAGGGACCGATAAACGCCGTGACTTTATTCTCGGCGATCGACATATTCACATTGCGTAACGCATGAAAATTGCCGTAGTGAAAATTCAGGTTATTCACCTGAATTTTGGTTTGCGTTGCAGGTTGTGCAGCAGCTTGTGTCAACGTGTTTTCCATATTCGGTACCGTATCCAGGTTCAGTTCAATGAGCAATCAATGCTTACGGAATAAATTTCGTGCAACGATATTGAGTGCCAGCACAGCCAGCGTAATTAAGGTGGCGCCTGCCCATGCCAGGGTGTTCCAGTCTTGAAACGGACTCGCTGCAAACTGGAAAATCACAACCGGCAAGTTAGCCAGTGGTTTATTCATGTCAAACGACAGGAATTGGTTGTTCAGCGCGGTGAACAGCAAAGGTGCTGTTTCACCTGCCACGCGGGCAACAGCCAGTAAGACACCCGTGATAATCCCTGAGCGCGCGGCACGGTAAGACACCAGAACGATCATTCGCCATTTAGGGCAACCTAGTGCAAAGCACGCCTCACGCAAGCCGTTTGGTACAAGCATCAGCATGTTGTCTGTGGTACGCACCACAACAGGAATCACCAGAATAGCGAGCGCAAACGCACCAGCCCAACCTGAATAATGTCCGACTTGCGAAACATAGACTGCGTAGATAAACAAACCAATCACAATCGAAGGCGCAGAAAGCAACACGTCATTCAAAAATCGTGTCGCAGGGGCAAGCCAACCACGTTGACCGTACTCAGCCAGATAAGTGCCAGCAAGAATCCCGACTGGCGTGCCGATTGCAGTCCCCACGCCCACCATCACAAAGCTACCCAGAATGGCATTTAGCAATCCGCCAGCTTGCCCTGGTGGTGGTGTACTTTCGGTCAGCAGCGTGAGCGAAAGCGCACCACCGCCTTTAATTAGCAGTACAGCAAGAATCCAGCATAACCAGAACAACCCAAAGGCCAGTGCAGCGAACGAAAGGCCGAGCATGATCTTATTGGTGAGATGGCGACGGCGATAGACCCAGTTATCCGAGTGCAGTACAGAGGTCGGTGGCGTTAAGGTTAATTTCACATTGATATTCATGATTTTTTACCTTCTGCCTGATTCATACGCATCAACATCATCTTGGCCAAAGCCAAAACAACCGTGGTAATCAGGAACAAGATCAGACCCAATTCAATCAAGGCGGATTTTTGCAAGCCACCCGCTTCGTTAAATTCGTTCGCAAGTGCCGAAGCAATCGAGTTGCCTGGTGCAAAAAATGATCCGGGCATCTGAAAGGCATTACCGATCACAAAGGTCACCGCCATGGTTTCACCCAAAGCACGACCCAGTCCGAGCATCACACCACCGATGACTCCTGAGCGCGTAAAGGGCAAGACTACTTTCCACATGACTTCCCAGGTTGTACCACCCAAACCATAGGCTGACTCTTTCAACATGGGGGGGACGAGTTCAAACACATCGCGCATCACGGAAGCAATAAAGGGCGTGATCATGATCGACAGGATCAGACCCGCTGTAAAGATGCCAATGCCGAAGGGTGCTCCAGAGAACATCCAGCCGATAAACGGGATGGGACTCAAGAAAGCAATCAAACCAGGCTGGACGTATTCCTGGAAAAAAGGAACAAAAATGAACAAGCCCCACATACCGTAAATAATTGAGGGGATCGCTGCAAGCATTTCAACAGCCGTACCGATGGGCCTGCGCAACCAGGCCGGTGCAAGCTCGGTCAAAAACATGGCGATTCCGAAAGACACAGGAATCGCGACTGCTAAAGCGATAAAGGAAGTGAGCAACGTGCCGACGACTGGCACGAGCGCGCCAAACTCACTCTGCACAGGATCCCACTCGTTGGTCCACAAAAACGACAAACCGTATTTGGCAAGCGTGTCCTGGCTGCCGTATATCAGCGACACCATGATGGCGGCCAACAAACTGAACACCAGGAAGGCAAAAGTCCGTGTGACGAACTTGAAAATTGCATCGTGAATCGGTCGCTGAGTTTTCTTCATAAGGCCTGCGAATCAAACATGAAAGATAAACCCCTGAACATGCACGATGTCACATTCAGGGGGTAAAGCTTTAAAAATTACTTCAGCAGGGGCTGACCATCAGCTTTGAGGGTTGCTTTCCATGCTGCGCGGATCTGGTCCGTCACATCTTTAGGCAAAGGCACATAGTCCATATCGGCTGCGGTCTTGGCACCTTTTTCAAAGGCCCAGTCAAAGAAAGCGATCGTGGTACGGCCGTTTTCTGCTTTAGACTGGTCTTTGTAGACGAGAATAAAGGTTGCGCTCGTGACAGGCCATGAATCAGCACCAGGCTGCTCAGTCAGTACAACGCCCATACCTGGTGCACTGTCCCACTTTGCATTAGCGGCTGCCGCAGCAAATGCTTTTTGCTCAGGCTGCACAAAATTACCAGCCTGATTTTTCATTTGCGTCCAGGCCAGAGCGTTTTGCTTGGCATAGGCGTATTCAACATAACCGATCGAGTTCTTGAGCTGCTTAACGTAGGCAGCAAAACCATCGTTACCCTTACCGCCTTGACCAGCTGGCCACTTAACAGCCTTGCCCTCACCGACTTTTTCTTTCCAGTCAGCGGATACTTTGGTCAGGTAGTTGGTAAAACCAAAGGTCGTACCCGAGCCATCCGAGCGGTGCACAACGATGATGTCCGCAGCAGGCAATTTCAGATCAGCATTCAATGACTGGATGGCTGGATCATTCCATTTTTTAACTTTACCGAGAAAAATATCGGCGAGAACCGAACCTGTCAGCTTGAGCTGACCTGGCTTGATACCCTCGATATTCACAACAGGCACTGTCCCACCAATCACGGCCGGAAACTGCATCAGACCGATTTTGTCGAGCTGCTCGCCGCTCATTGGATCGTCTGTCGCGCCAAAATCAACTGTTTTAGCGGTGATCTGCTGCACGCCGCCGCCAGAGCCGATTGACTGGTAATTTACGGCGTTACCTGAGGCAACTTTGTAGTCAGCGGCCCATTTTGCATAGACCGGGAAAGGAAATGTCGCGCCAGCACCGGTAATGTCGGTCGCCTGTACGCTCAGGGCTGCCAAACCGAGCAGCACGCCTGAAGAAATCTGAATCAATGTACGCTTAATCATATGCGTCGCCTCTCTGTATCAATTGAATAAAGACAAATGTCTATCGAACAGGTGCCATATTAAAGACCAATAATGACTGCTTTATGACAGTCACAAACAAAAAAGACCCGCATTGGGGTCTTTTTGCCTGTGCGTTTGTAACCACTTGATTTTTATTAACTTTTCCCTAATGTCATCATCAATGACTCGTGCAAATTAAATTTAGCTTTACGATTTTTTAACAAAACATAGCTTCCGTCGGGCTGTTGCAGCCAGGCGCGGCCATTATCTTTGAGGGCAGAACTAAACGCCTCGTTGATCACGCGTTTTTTAAGAACGGGATCCAGGATGGGGAATGCGATTTCGACCCGTCTGAAAAAGTTCCTGTCCATCCAGTCCGCAGAGGAAAGATAAACAGATTCCGCACCTTGGGCGTAAAAATAAAATACCCGCGAGTGCTCTAAAAACCGGCCGATAATCGAGCGCACAGTAATATTTTCCGAGAGCCCTGGCACGCCTGCCCGCAACGCGCACACGCCTCGCACGATCAAATCGATCTTCACACCTGCCTGGCTGGCTTTGTAGAGCTCCTGAATGACGATCGGCTCGAGCAAGGAATTCATCTTTGCCATGATCAGTGCTTTTTTACCAGCACGGGCTGCCCGCGCCTCTGCGCGGATTTTTGCAACCACAGAGTCATGCATGGTGAAAGGTGACTGGAGCAAAAGTTTTAAATTACGTCTCGCACCCAAGCCCGTTAATTGTGAAAACACTTTGTCCATGTCCTCACACATCCGAGGATCCGCGGTCAGCAACCCAAAATCGGTATACAAGCTTGCTGTGCGGGGATGATAGTTACCTGTCCCCAGATGTCCATAGCGCCGGATGCGTCCTTTTTCACGTCTGAGCACCAACACCATCTTGGCATGCGTTTTATGACCCACAACTCCGTAGACAACGTGTGCGCCGACCTCTTCAAGTCGAGCCGCCCAGTTGATGTTGGTCTGCTCATCGAATCGCGCCATGAGCTCCACAACAACCGTAACCTCTTTGCCTGCTCTTGCCGCAGCCAGCAGCAAACGCATCAACTCAGAATCCTCACCTGTACGATAAATAGTCTGTTTGATCGCAACCACATCCGGATCAATCGCTGCGGCCGTCAAAAAATCGATGACCGGTTGAAAGGATTGATACGGATGATGCAACAAGCGATCCTGCTGAGCAATCGCCTCAAAAATAGCGGAGGGCTTGTTAGCGAGCGAATCAAACGGTGCCGGGATGGGGCCACGATATTCCGGGAACAACAGATCAGGACGATTGACGACATTACAAAGCTGCATCATTCTGGACACGTTGACCGGTCCATTGACGCGGTATGTATCTGCGGCAGCGAGTGAAAATTCTTTTTGTAAGAAGGTTTCGATGTGTGGCGGGGTCAGCAGATCAATTTCCAAACGCACCGCTGAGCCAAAGTTACGCTGCGACAATTCGCCTTGCAAAGCGAGTCGCAAGTTCGTGACTTCTTCTTCGTCCACAAACAGATCGCTGTTACGTGTCACGCGCCATTGATAGCAGCCTTGCATGACCATTCCAGGAAACAGCTCACCGACAAAGGCGCGCAGCAATGAGGTCAGCAGAATAAAGCCGTGTGGCTGTCCGGAAATCGCAGCTGGCATTTTCATCAAACGTGGCAAAGCACGTGGGGCCTGCACGATCGCGATCGTTGATTTACGCCCAAAGGCATCGTCGCCCGATAAAGGCACAATAAAATTCAAACTCTTGTTGTAGACGCGTGGAAATGGATGCGCCGGATCCAGACCAATAGGCGTGAGCAAAGGCATCACGTCGCGCACAAACACATCATGCGCCCATTGCATCTGCGCAGCGTTCCACTCGGAGGCATGATGCAGATAAACACCTTCCGCGCGCAAGTGGGGCAAGATATCGTCGTTGAGCAGTGCGTACTGACGATCCACCATCGTATGGATCGCGACCTGGACTTGTTCAAAAGCCTCGGCGGCAGTCAGACCATCGCTGCCTTTCAGCGCAGGATGCTGCGCCAGTTGCGCTTTAAGACTGGAGACGCGAATTTCAAAAAACTCATCCAGATTCGAGCTCACGATGCAAACGTAACGCAGTCGTTCGAGCAATGGTATCTCGGCATTCTCTGCCATCGCCAATACGCGCTTGTTGAACTTCAGAAGTGATAATTCACGATTTAAAAATAGCGGTTCGGACTTCTTACGGGCAGGCATTCAGGGCTATCCAGTTTTTATTGTTAGTACGAATGTTTCTGTTTTACTTCAGATATATGTCAGTTTGATAACAAGATACCCTTTTATAATATGTTTTGTCGCATTTTTGGGTTCATCGCATGGAACACCTGCTCGCCGCAGTAGATCTTGGCTCTAATAGCTTCAGACTGTCGATTGGTCGGGTTGCCGAACAAAACGGCGTCAAGCACATTTATCAGATCGACCGCCTCAAGGAAACCGTGCGTCTCGCGGCAGGTCTGAACGCATCCAAGATGCTCAATGACGAGTCCATCGAACGCGCAATCGAAGTCCTCGGCCGTTTTGGTGAAAGGCTGCGCAGCTTTCATCCCGATCGCGTGCGCGCAGTGGCGACCAACACCTTTCGTGTGGCACGTAACGTACCGGACTTTTTGCCGCGCGCCGAGGCTGCATTAGGCTTTCCCATCGAAGTCATCGCCGGGCGCGAAGAAGCCCGTCTCATTTATGCGGGCGTCTCACACACCCTGCCAGTATCAGACGAAAAACGTTTGGTCATCGATATTGGCGGCGGTTCAACCGAAGTCATCATCGGCAAGGGTGACGAGCCTATTCTGATGAATTCGCTGTACATGGGTTGTGTGAGTTACAGCCGCCAGTTTTTCCCCGATGGTGTCGTCGACAACTACTCCATGAAACTCGCCGAAGTCGCAGCGCGGCGCGAAATCGAGGTGATAACCAAGCCCTATCGCAAAATGGGCTGGGATACGGCAATTGGTTCTTCTGGTACGGCCAAGGCACTTTATTCAATCCTCACCGATAGTCGGCTATCGAGCGGTGGCATCACCCGCGAAGGCCTGGAAAGACTTAAAACAAAGATTGTGCGCGCAGGTCGCGTCATACCGGATGATTTACCCGGCATCAAAATCGAGCGTGCCGATGTGTTGACGGGTGGCTTAGCCATCATGAGCGCTTTCTTTGACGAAATGAAAGTCGACATCATGAAACCAGGCGAAGGCGCGTTGCGTCTGGGTGTACTGGTGGACATGGCGGGCCGCGAAGAATCCCACGATCGCCGTGACGAATCAGTCAAAGCCTTCATGAAACGCTACCACGTCGACCCTCGCCAAGCGGCCCGTGTCAAGCGTATGGCCCTGAGTTTGTTTGACAGCCTCTATCCCGAAAAATCCCCACAAGACGAATTACGGCATTCGCTCAACTGGGCAGCAGACTTGCATGAGGTGGGTGTTTCTATCGCGCAGGCGGGCTATCACAAGCACAGCGCCTACATCCTCAACAATGCGGATATGCCAGGCTTTTCGCGTGTCGATCAATCGCAACTCGGATTGTTTGCGCTCGCTCACACCGGCAAACTCAGCAAAGCACAATCACTTGTCAAAACACGCGATCAGTGGTTAGCGATTCTTTGTTTGAGGATGGCGGTATTGCTGTCACGCCGGCGCGAGGACATCACCAAACTGCCTGTGTCCATCAGCGTAAAAGGTACATCGATTGTGGCACGTGTAGATAAAAAATGGCTATCGACGCATCCACTTACCGACTTTTCCCTGCATGGCGAGGAAGCCGAATGGGGTAAAGTCGGTTTTGATTTCGAACTGATTCCGATTTAAACCTTGTCAAATCCGAAGTGGCGGCGGTAACGCGCCCCCATATTCGATACCGACAAAAGCATCGGGAAATCGGCTGTGTTGAAATCTGGATCCCAGGCAGGCTCGCCGCACACGCGTGCGCCTAATTTCAAATACCCTTTGAGCAGCGCCGGCACATCTGCGGGCAAGTCGCTATCGAGCAATTCAAAGGGATAGCGATTCAACGGGGTCACGTTAGGTTGATCCGTCAGACCCACCTCAGCACGCACCTGGCGCCAGACACGCGCAGCCGTGTTGCCATCATCGCGCAGACTGACACTGGCACATCCAAAGACATGTTCGTAGCGGCCTTGTTTAAGTATTTCAGCAAGACCCGACCACAACATCATCAGCGCGCTACCCTGACGGTAATCTTCGTGTATGCAGGCACGCCCAAACTCAACAAGCTGATTGCGTATGACTCCCAACCCGCTTAAGTCAAACTCTGATTCAGAGTAATAGCCACCGGCACGTCTGGCCTGATATGGCGTCAAAATTCGATAAGTACCCACGACATGATCGGTCCCTAACTCTTTGACCATCAGGTGCTCGCACCATGGGTCGAAAGAATCCCGATCAATACCATCCTGATTGTCGCCAAGCACCGCGCCATAGTCAGAGCTGAATACGTCATAACGCAGACGCTGAATTAATTCGAGTTCATCAGGTGACTGAGCCAGTCCCACTACAAGGCCTCTGTGCCCCCCGGTTGACGCGGGCAGAGTAAATAAACTGGTGGTACTGCGAACAAGTTCAAGCATGTCAATACACTCCTGAGATGTCGATTAGTTTGACCCGCCGACATTTCAGAGAGGTGACAATTTAATGAAGAATTAATGAATCCGCGCGCTTAGGACGCCAAGTCGACCGCAGCCAGGATCTCGATACACTGGTTAGCCAAGAGCTCGTCTTCGGCCTCGACCATCAGCCTGAGGATAGGCTCGGTACCCGAGGCGCGGATCAGCATACGGCCACGCTCACCCAGGAGTGACTCGACCTTTTTCTGTGCGGCCAACAAACCAGCATGATTCTCCCAGTCAGTACCTGGTTTGAGTGGCGCATTAATCATTTTCTGGGGGTACATGCGCAGCTCCGAGACCCACTGGCTCATGGTCTCGCCACTGCGTTTCAAAGCAGCGAGCACTTGCAGCGCAGCGATGATGCCATCACCCGTCGTGTGGCAATCGAGACACAGCAAATGTCCTGAGCTCTCGCCACCATAGAGCCAACCGCGATTTTGCAGCTGCTCGAGCACATAGCGATCACCGACTTGGGCGCGCTCGAATCCAATCCCAAGTTTTTTAATCTGACGCTCAAAACCATAATTTGTCATCAGTGTGCCGACCACACCATCAACCGCGCCACGCGACATGCGTTCTTTAATGACAGCAAACAATAACTCATCACCGTTGTAGACACGGCCTTCGGCATCCACCATTTGAATCCGGTCCGCATCACCATCGAGTGCGATACCGAGATCAGCGCCACGGCTGCGGACTTCGGCAGCCAGACTGCCTGGATGCAGTGCGCCCACGTCTTTGTTGATATTGAAGCCGTTAGGCGACACGCCAATCGCGTGCACTTCGGCACCGAGCTCGCGGAATACGTGTGGAGCGATGTGATACGCCGCGCCATTGGCCGCGTCGACGACAAGCTTCAAACCATCGAGATCAAGATCCGAGGGAAAGGTACTTTTGCAAAACTCAATATAACGACCCGGCGCGTCATCAATACGGCGCGCACGTCCCAGGTGCTCTGAGGAAACACACTCAAGCGGCTCATCGAGCGCATCCTCAATCGCTTGTTGTGTCGCATCGGGTAGTTTCATTCCTTGCGAAGAAAAAAACTTGATGCCGTTATCGTAATAAGGATTGTGCGAAGCACTGATCACAATACCCGCAACCAAACGCCAAGTGCGAGTCAGGTACGCAACCGCCGGCGTAGGGAGCGGGCCAGCCAGCAAGACTTCAACACCCGCCGATGCGAATCCCGCCTCAAGCGCGGACTCAAGCATATAACCGCTGATACGCGTGTCCTTGCCAATCAGTACTGTCGGTTTACCGCGACGTGCGGCGTGCTCACGCGCAAAGACCTTACCCGCCGCATAACCGAGTCGCAAGGCAAACTCAGCATTGATCACCTCTCCGCCCACTTTGCCGCGAACACCATCTGTACCAAAATATTTTTGTTTATTTTGTTTATTGTTATTCATCACTTACCTGCTCCATGTTCGACTGCATGCCAGACATTCAGAGCATCTCTTGTCTCTGCAACATCATGGGCACGAATAATTGCAGCACCTCGCACAACACCCGCGAGCGCCGCAGCAATACTGCCGGATAGTCTCTGCGTGACTGACCGACCGGTGACGGCTCCGATCAAAGACTTGCGTGATACGCCTAGCAACACGGGATAACCTGTCTCGACGAATTGATTCAGATTTTTTATCAGTGCATAGTTTTGCTCAAGTGTTTTACCAAAACCACACCCTGGATCCAAAGTGATCCGGCGTGTGTCAATGCCCAGCCTCTCAAGCAAATGAGCCTGCGCAAGTAAATATGCTTTGACGTCTTGCACCACATCCATATAGTCCGGTGCCAACTGCATCGTGTGCGGCTTGCCCTGCATGTGCATTACGCACAACCCACAATTTGGATGACTGGCAGCGACTTGCCTTGCGACAGGATCCCTGAAACCCGTAACATCGTTGAGCAGGTCTGCTCCCGCATCAAGTGCTGCGCGCATGACCTCAGGCTTGTATGTATCAACTGAAATTGCGACACCTGTATCTCGCAGAGCAAGGATGACAGGCAGCACGCGTTTTAACTCATCCTCAACCGACACCGGCGTGGCGCCAGGGCGGGTAGACTCTCCACCTATGTCAAGAATGTGCGCGCCTTCGGATATCAAACGATGCGCATGCGCGATCGCCTGCTGCGTCGTGGCATGCTCACCGCCATCCGAAAAGGAATCAGGGGTGACATTGACGATGCCCATTAAAATCGGGCGCTCGAGAGTGAACTCGAAGCGCCCGCACAACCACTTTTCAGACATGCAGCAACAAGCCTTGCCGATCAGGCCACAGGGGCCGGATCACTGGTCGCACCCGCAGCCGTTCCAGCTGATGGCGTATCCGACGAGTCGGATGGTCCCTGAGGGACTTTAGGAGGGCGGGGAGGACGGCCTTCGATAATGTCATTAATCTGATCCGCATCGATGGTTTCCCATTCGAGCAGTGTTTTTGTCATGATCTCGACTTTTTCGCGATTGGATTCAAGAATCGAGCGCGCAACGTTGTATTGCGCATCAATAATCTTGCGAATCTCAGCATCGCATTTCTGCATGGTGGCTTCGGACATGTTGGTGGTCTTGGTCACACTGCGACCGAGAAACACCTCGCCTTCGTTTTCCGCGTAGACCATCGGACCGAGCTCGGTCGTCATGCCGTAGCGCATCACGATATCGCGTGCAATAGTTGTCGCACGTTCAAAATCGTTCGAAGCACCTGTCGTCATTTGATTCATAAACAGCTCTTCGGCAATACGGCCACCGAACAGTACTGAGATCGTGCAGAGCAGACGCTCTTTATCCATGCTGTAGCGATCGCCTTCTGGTAATTGCATGGTCACACCCAACGCACGACCGCGAGGAATGATGGTGACTTTATGAACCGGGTCTGTCTTAGGCAACATGCGTGCAACGATTGCATGACCCGACTCGTGATAGGCCGTGTTGCGACGCTCTTCTTCGGGCATGACGATCGAGCGGCGTTCTGCGCCCATCATGATTTTATCTTTGGCTTTTTCAAAGTCGGACATGTCGACGGTACGTCCATTACGACGTGCAGCAAACAATGCGGCTTCGTTTACCAGGTTAGCCAGATCGGCACCTGAAAACCCTGGGCATCCACGTGCCAGAATGTGCGCGTCAACGTTTTGGGCAACAGGCACTTTACGCATGTGCACTTTAAGAATCTGCTCGCGACCGCGGATGTCTGGCAGAGGTACGACCACCTGACGGTCAAAACGACCTGGACGCAACAAAGCGGGGTCAAGCACGTCAGGACGGTTGGTCGCAGCGATCACAATCACGCCAACACCGGACTCAAAACCATCCATCTCAACCAGCATCTGGTTCAGCGTCTGCTCGCGCTCGTCATTACCACCGCCAACACCAGCACCGCGTTGACGACCGACTGCGTCAATCTCGTCAATGAAGATAATGCAAGGCGAATTCTTTTTAGCGTTTTCGAACATGTCACGTACGCGGGCAGCACCCACACCGACAAACATCTCAACGAAATCAGAACCTGAAATACTGAAAAAAGGAACTTTGGCTTCGCCAGCGATCGCCTTGGCGAGCAGTGTCTTGCCAGTACCAGGTGAACCCACCATCAGCACGCCGCGGGGAATTCGTCCACCGAGCTTCTGGAATTTGGTTGGGTCACGCAAAAAGTCGACTAGTTCCTGAACATCCTCTTTGGCCTCGTCGCAGCCAGCCACATCAGCAAAGGTAATCGAGTTGGTGGCTTCGTCCATCATTTTGGCGCGTGACTTGCCGAAGCTAAAGGCTCCACCCTTGCCACCGCCCTGCATCTGACGCATAAAAAACACCCACACGCCTATCAGCAACAACATCGGAAACCAGGAAACAAAGATACTCATCAGCAGGGAGGGCTCTTCGCGCGCCTTACCGGAGACTTGAACGCCCGCTTTCAGGAGGTCGGAAACCATCCAGAGATCGCCAGGCGAGGTTAATGTGTAGGGACGACCAGAGTCAGGCGTCACATGCAGTACGTCACTCTGTACATCTACCTTGCGGATTTTGCCAGTCTTGGCGTCATCCATGAACTGGGTGTAACTCACGGTGTCCTGCGGCTGCGCGCGTCCGTCAAACTGCTTAAACACAGTAAAGAGGACCAGTCCGATCACCATCCAGATCGCAACTTTGGAAAAAGAATTGTTCAAGGCCAATCTCCTGCTTGCATTTTTGGGCAAGCGAAATGCTAACGAGCGATAACCCTATAGGCCTAAAGGGTTTTTTCGCGATTTTCTAACTTACATTCTAACCCTCTTTAGAGAGGGACCCCGTACAAACACCCCTGCCCACCATCGATATGCGAACTACTTGGCGCAAGGACGTTTCAGGGTACGGGCAACCAGAAAGGTTTCAGATGAGCGAAAACGTGAAGCCTTTGGCTTGATTTCGATCACACGCTTAAAGTGGCGCTTAAAACTTTCTACAATCTGAGAAAACCCACTGCCATGAAACGCTTTTACGATGAGTGCTCCCTCAGGTTTGAGGTGTAAAAGCGCAAATTCAAGAGCCAGATCGCAAACTTGTTGAATTCTTGCAGAATCAGCCAGACCGACACCAGACAAATTCGGAGCCATATCCGACATGACCAGATCAACCGGACAACCTTCGAGGGTCTTATTTATCTGATCCAGAACCTCATCCAGGCTGAAATCCCCTAAGATAAACTCAACCCCGGCGATTGGTTCCATAGGGAGAATGTCCAGAGCAACGATACGCCCATCGACTACTCCAGCTTTACCGACCATGCGCTCTCGGGCGACCTGGGACCAGCTCCCTGGGGTTGAGCCCAGGTCGACCACAACGTCGCCACGACGCATTAATTTCTCTGCGTCCAGGATCTCTGTGAGCTTGAAGGCCGCACGGGCGCGATAGCCCTTTTGCTGTGCCAATTTAACGAATGGGTCATTAATATGCTGCATGACCCATTCTTTTGAAAACTTGTTCTTAGCCATCCCGTACAATAACCCCTATGACTATTATGGAACTTACCCCTCGCGAGCGCGCTGCGCTGCGCGCTGCTGCTCACCCACTGAAGCCTGTCGTACTGATTGGCGACAACGGGTTGACCGAGGCAGTGTTAAAAGAAATCGACCTCAACCTGTCGGCGCACGAGCTCATTAAAGTTCGTGCAGGCACCGCAGACCGTGAAACACGTGATGCGTTGCTAGCGACGATCTGCGAAACGCTTTCGTGCGCCGCGGTGCATCACCTTGGCAAAATGCTGATTCTGTATCGCTACGGTTCAAAAGGTACCTACCTTAAAACCGATACCGCTGCAGCCAGCCCCAAGCGTAAAGCATCCGAGCCGCACACGCCTAAAAAACTGGCTGCCGAAGGCAAAAAACTCGAAAAACCATCACGTCGTACACGTGCTGAACGCGACGAAGAAGAAGTCTCCGAGCGTCCAAAGGTTTTCAGTTCGGACCGCCCTGCACGCCCAAGCTCACGTCCCGCCAAGGATACTGCACATGGCATTCCACGTCGCAGCGCCTTGTCCTTGCGTGCCGGGGCTCGCCGTGGCGCCTTAGGTACAACCGTACGCAAACGTGCGCCAGTCAAACGCTAATTACCATCTTTAATGCGGCACACAGTTAGTAGTTTAGCCTTACAGTTAAAAAACCCGGTTCAGGTGCAGGTCACCAACCGGGTTTTTTGTGTGCGGTCGTTATTCGCACAACAAGAAACGATCAAATATATTTGATACTGATAATTTCGAATTCACGAATGCCTGACGGCGCGCGCACCTGAACCACATCGCCTTCGTACTTGCCAATCAGTGATCGGGCAACAGGACTGGAAACCGAAATCAGATTCGCTTTGATGTCAGCCTCAGTATCACCAACGATCTGATACGTGACAGTATCACCAGACTCGAGATCTTCGATTTCGACTGTCGCACCAAATACTGCGCGACCATCGGCGTCAATCGTGCTCGGTTCAATCAACTGCGCATTGGATAAGGTGCCATCGAGTTCGCTGATGCGCCCTTCGATAAAGCCCTGTTTTTCGCGCGCCGCATCGTACTCGGCATTTTCGGATAAGTCGCCTTGCGCACGCGCCTCGGCAATCGCAGCAATCACTGCGGGACGTTCGACGTGCTTTAAGCGATGCAGCTCGGCTTGCAAGCGCTCGGCCCCGCGCACGGTCAGAGGAATAGTGGACATAGTATTTTTCCAAAAAAACAAAACCCCGGCTCGGGTCGGAACCGGGGCAATCATCAAGACTCTATTGTGAGGAAACTTTAGGCCAAATGCAAGCCTCACAGGGAAATCACTGATTTTTACGGGTAGCGCCCGACTGATCGCCCATTAAAGCCTGCAGCGATCCGCTGTAGGTCATCACACCCTTCTCAATCACATACGCCCTGTCACTGACCATATTGGCAAAATGTAAATTTTGTTCGGAAAGCAAAATACTTACGCCCTGGCGTTTAAGCGTCTCGATCATGCGAGCCATTTGCTCAACTAGCAGAGGCGCCAGGCCCTCTGCTGGCTCGTCTAGCAACACTAGGCAAGGGTTACCCATCAGCGTTCGCGCGACGCTCAGCATTTGCTGTTCACCGCCACTCATTTTGCTGGCCTGTCGAGGTCCCATCCGTGCAAGGTTTGGAAACAAGTCGAACACGCGTTGCTGTGTCCAGGCGGGCAATGGTTCTGACTGGTTACACACGCGGGCGGGCTGGCGGCCAACCTCGAGATTCTCAGCGACCGTGAGATCGGTAAATATCCGGCGCTCTTGCGGCACAAAGCCCAAGCCTGCGCCAGCGATACGATGGGTTGGCCACGTAGAGATATCCTGCCCCATCCAAGTGATTTCTCCTTGCCTGCGAGCGAGCATGGCCATGATGGCTTTCATAGTCGTCGACTTACCTGCGCCATTGCGTCCCATCAGGCAAACCACCTCGCCTTGACCGACCGTCAGACTCACATCAAAAAGAATCTGCGCCGGGCCGTACCACGCATTGAGTTGATTAACTTTAAGCATTGAAATCCTCAAAGGTGGCGCCCGAGCCAAAATACACCCGTTGCACTTCCGGATGTCGTCGAATTTCTTCAGGCGTTCCTTGTGCAATCAACTGCCCTTGCGCAAGCACAATCACACGGTCCGCATAACCGAACACCACATCCATACTATGCTCGGTAAAGAGCACTGCGATTTGACGCTCGGCGACGATTTTTTTAGTGAGCGCCATCAGTTCCAGGCGCTCGGTGGGCGCCATCCCGGCGGTTGGTTCGTCCATCAACAACAAGCTTGGTTGCGTTGCGAGCGCGAGTGCGAGCTCGACGCGCTTGACATCGCCGTATGCAAGATCGCTGACAGGTCGCGCGGCCTGCTCATCCAAACCAACCTGAGCCAACAGCCGCATCGCTTCGTTTCGCTGAAATTGAGCAGCTGATTTGAAAAAAGAAAAAATATTGTTTGAATATGCAAGCAAAGCCATTTGTACATTTTCAATCACACTCAGCGACAAAAAAGTTTCGGCAATCTGGAATGTACGTCCAACACCCTGCCGACAAATTTCTCGAGGAGTCAAACCCACCAGATTCTGACTGTTCAGTAAAATCCGACCGTGATCTGCGCGCAACTGTCCATTGATCAGGTTAAAGGTTGTCGACTTACCCGCACCGTTGGGGCCAATGAGTGCAAGCATTTCACCTGGATGCAATGTAAAGTTTACGTTGTCCACAGCGCACACTGCGCCGAAAGCTTTGCCTAAAGCATGCACACTCAGCAAACTCATCGCCGAATGCCTTGCTTCAGTCGTTGAGCAAAGCCTGCAATGCCCTCTGGAAACAACAGTACCAGCAGCAGAATAATCGCACCCAGCATCGCCCGCCAATACTCCGTATTGCGGGCGACCGCATCATGCAGCCAGGTGAAACTGACCGCGCCAATCACAGGGCCTGCAATCGTTTGCATACCTCCCAGCAGCACCATCACCAATGCATCGACAGAGTGACTGACATGCAGGATTTCGGGAGAAATACTGCCTTTGGAAAAGGCATACAGCGTACCCGCCACACCCGCAAAACCGCCTGCAATCACGAACGCGATCCATTGAACACGCTTGACATCAATTCCTATCGCCTCGGCACGCATTGGCGCGTCACGTCCTGCGCGCAAGGCATAACCAAAAGGTGAAAACAGCATCATCCTCAAGCAAACGCAGCTCAGCAGAACCACAGCCAGAGTCAAAAGGTAATAACTATTTTTATCAGACAACCAGGCCGCAGGCCAGACTCCGTTTATACCGTTACTGCCCCCGGTGAATGCGTCCCACTGAAAAACAATCGCCCACGTGATCTGTGCAAAGGCAAGCGTCAGCATGGCAAGATAAACCCCTGATAAGCGGACGCTGAACCAGCCAAACAACACGGCCCCGAGGGCTGCGACGAGGGGCCCGGCAACCAAGGCACATTCCATCGGCAAACCTAATCCGCGCACAAACAGCGCGGCACCATATGCACCGAGACCAAAATATGCAGCGTGTCCGAAGGAATGCATCCCTCCAGGCCCCATCATGAAATAGAGGCTGCATGCAAACAAAACTGCGATGAGGATGTCAATACTCAGTACCGTGAGATAAGGCGAGGAGGATCCCCACCAAGGCAACATAAACAAACCCGTCGCGCACATCACAAAAAATAATTTCTTTCTAACGGACAAGGTGCGCATGGGACGCTCTGCCACATACGCATCGCGCACAGCCGGCTGCGCGCGTCCCATCAGCCCCCAGGGTCTGATGATCAGGACTGCTGCCATCACCAGAAACTCCACGACCAGCGTGAGTTTTGAAAACGATATAGCCGTACCCAACACATTGACCACACCCAGCCAGATACAAAGTGATTTCAATTCCGCAATGAGCAGGGCTGCCAAATAGGCTCCCGGAATAGACCCCATGCCTCCAACGACGACCACTACAAATGCAGCGCCAATCACATTGAGCGCTAGCTCAAGACTTGCTGGCTCTCGCGGCAAAGCCAGCGCTCCGCCAAGACCCGCAAGGAAAGCACCGAGCGCAAAAACGGATGTAAATAACCATGCCTGATTAACCCCGAGTGCTGCGACCATCCCCCTGTCCTGCGTTGCAGCACGGATCAGTGTCCCCCAGCGGGTGCGATGCAATAGCAACCAGAGCAAGCCGAGTAGAGCAGGTCCGACAACAATCAGTAATAAATCATAAGAAGGAAAGTTGCGCCCCAGAATTTCGACAGCGCCCGCGAGTCCGGGGGCACGTGGACCAAGCAATTCTTCGGGTCCCCATAGCCACAGCACGGCGTCCTGAATCACCAGCACCACGGCAAAGGTCGCGAGCAACTGGAACAACTCGGGGGATTGATAGAGCCTGCGCAACAAAGTTATTTCTATTGCAGCGCCAATCAAACCGACGAGCGCGGCCGCTAGCAACAACGCCGGCCAAAAGCCGAGCACGGCCCCCAGATGCGCTACAAGCGTGTAGGCAAGATATATGCCCACCATGAATAAAGAACCATGGGAAAAGTTGACGATCCGCGAAACGCCAAAAATCAGGGAAAGTCCGGCCGCAACAAGAAACAGCGATGACGCTTGCGCAAGGCCGTTGAGCAACTGAACGATGAGGCCTGAAAAATCCATAATTTAAGGTGTTGTCGTTATGGAGCAGGTCGTAATTTTTTCACCTCTGCGGCTGAGGGTAAATATTTAGCGCCATCTAAATAGCGGTAATCAACCATTACGCCTTTGCCGGATTCATTTTTAGTCCGCCCGACAAAACTACCCATGGTTGACTGATGATCCTCTGGCCGATAGGTGATCTGACCAAAAGGCGTCATTAAAGTTAGACCACTAAAGGCCTCGACCAGTTTTTCGGTTTCGGTGGTTTTAGCTTTTTGAATACCGGCCGCTATGGACATGATGGTGCTGTAACCAATGATGGAACCCAGCCTTGGGTAGTCCTTGTAGCGCGCCTCGTAAGCCTTCAGAAACGCCTGATGCTCAGGTGTCTGAATCCCATACCAGGGATAACCTGTAACAAGCCAGCCATTCGGGCTCTCTTCTTTCAGCGGATCCAGATATTCGGGCTCGCCCGTCAACAGGCTCACCACCTCACGTCCTTTGAACAACCCACGCGTATTTCCCTCACGCACAAATTTCGCGAGGTCCGCACCGAACAGCACATTAAAAATCGCATCGGGCTTTGCATCGGCCAGGGCCTGCACAACGTTGCCCGCCTCCAGCTTGCCTAGTGGTGGAGCCTGCTCTGCGACAAACTCCACATCGGGTTGCGCGGCCTTGAGCAACTCTTTAAAGGTGGCCACTGCAGACTGACCGTACTCATAGTTCGGATAGACAATCGCCCAGCGCTTTTTTTTCATCGCGGCAGCTTCGGGTACGAGCATCGCGACCTGCATATAAGTCGAGGTGCGCAATCTGAACGTATACGAATTGCCGTTTTGCCAGACGATCTTGTCGGTCAAAGGCTCGCTGGCTAAAAAGAACACTTTTTTCTGCTTGGAGAAATCCGTCAGTGCCAGTCCGATATGAGACAGGAAGGAGCCTGTCAACACATCGACCTTATCGCGTGAGAGCAATTCCTCGGCGACCCGCACAGCATCGCCCGGACTAGCATTGTCATCGCGCGTGATGAGCTCTACTTTTTTACCATTCAGGCCACCGGCAGCGTTGATTTGCTCAACAGCGAGTTCCATACCTTTTTTGTATGGTTCAAGAAATGCTGGCTGAGCTTTGTAGCTGTTGATCTCGCCAATTTTGATTGTGTCCTGCGCCAGCGCCTGCGGCAATGCGCCTAGCATGGCGGCTGTCGCGAACACGGTCGTCGAAAGGACGCGACTTAAATTACGAAGAATTATTTTTTGCATAAATATCCCCTGAATATTTTTATGAAGCTCAACGCAAGCCGTCCAGCCCTTGAATTTCACTGACCTGCAGACCGCCAATACGCGGCAATGGTCGGCCACTGTCCGTCACTACGATCGCAACCACGATTTCATTAGCACGGGGCGCATCAGAGACGCGGGCTTCCATCGCGTCAAAATGGCTACCAACCCATGCGGCATCCTTGTGACCTAAAGGCACATCAATCGCTGTACCCATGACACCCATTTTATTGGACGAAGGAATAAGCGCAGCGCCTTTCTCCACAGTCTTGCGTAAGGCCTTACCCAGACTAGGATGCAAGATCGCTGCTGCATGCTCCAGCTCGCCCGACTCACCCACGATAGCGGCTTTGCCATAGCTGTGGGCCTGCCCGGGAGAAATACCCAATGCGCTTACACAACGCGCACCCAATAAACCGCCCAACTCTTCCCCCATCTGACTCAAGGAATCAAGATTTTCAACAAACTTTCCGGCGAACGGATTCTCGATCACCGCCATGGCCAATGCCCGACGCGTTGAAGGTGAAACAACACGACCGTTTTCCCTCTGGGTTTCTTCAAGCTGGATTACGATTTTTCGAATTTTGCACAGCATATTAGCTCCTCGCCTGACCCTGAGTGTCAAACTGATTGCGATACATCAACATGGCATAAGACTAATCAAGTTATAAGTTTCAGGCGCATTAGCTTATAGCGTTTGGTTTGTTGCTCAAACATAACCCGCCGCGTTAGCATTTCTAGGGAAATCCCTTATTTTTACCAAAAAATGACGGGTTTTAAACTATGTTCGTATACTAACGATTGTCACACCCTTTATCTAACGACCAAGCAGCCACAAATTATGAGTGCATTTCTCGAAGAGCGTGTATTAACTGTTCATCACTGGACCGACCGCCTGTTTAGCTTCACCACAACGCGCGATCCTGCACTGCGCTTCAGTAACGGCCATTTCACAATGATCGGGCTGCGCATTAACAACAAACCGTTGTTGCGCGCTTATAGTATTGCGAGTGCCAATTACGAGGAAAGTCTCGAATTTCTGAGCATTAAAGTCGAAGACGGCCCACTCACCTCTAAACTCCAGCACATTCAGGTCGGTGACACGATTGTGGTCGGTCGCAAGCCCACAGGAACGCTGCTGATCGATTATTTGTTGCCAGCAAAGCGTTTATACATGTTTTCGTCCGGCACCGGTCTGGCTCCTTTATGAGCATCATCCGGGACCCTGAGACGTACGAAAAATTCGAAGAAGTCATTCTGGTGCACGGCGTGCGCGAAGTTGCCGAACTTGCTTACCATGACTACATCTCAAAAGAACTACCCGCCCATGAGTTTTTAGGTGAAATGATCACCAAGCAGCTGCGCTACTACCCGACTGTGACACGCGAGGCGTATCACCATCAGGGGCGCATTACAGACCTGATCGAAAACGGTAAATTATTTACTGATTTAGGTGTCCCGACTCTGGATCGGGAACAGGATCGCATTATGATTTGCGGCAGCCCAGACATGTTGCGCGATTTAAAAGATATGCTTGAGGCTCGTGGATTCAACGAGGGCAACACCTCAAAACCAGGTGATTTCGTGATTGAACGTGCCTTTGCTGAACAAAAATGAGACTGAATCACTGGACGTCACGACATGACTGAAATCTGGGTAGTACGACACGGCGAAACCCCCTGGAATACGGTGCGTCGTGTTCAAGGCTGGGAAGACATTGAGCTCAATGAAATCGGCATCGCTCAGGCTCAGGCACTCGGACGGCACCTCGCCGCGAATACCCAGGCGAACCAGCCAATCGATGCAATCTATTCAAGCGATCTGAAACGTGCGCATGTAACAGCCAGCATTATTGGCCAGTCAATCGGACTCACGCCATACATCGAGCCTGGCGTGCGCGAACGTAACTTCGGAGTGTTACAGGGTCTGATTTTTAACACCATGCATGAGCATCAGCCCGAGGCAGCAAAAACCTGGGCGAGCCGTGATCCGGACGGCTTGATTCCCGAAGGCGAAACGCTAGGTACTTTTCATCGCCGCGTTGTAGGGGCGATTAACGATATTGCTGCGCGTCATACGGGGCAGCGCGTGATAGTCGTGAGTCACGGCGGCGCGATGGATATCATCTGGCGTCATGCCAATCAGCTCAGCCTGCAGGCCGACCGGCATGCACCGATCGTCAATACCAGCGTCAACCGGATATCCGTATCGAAAGACGGCTGGAAAGTGATTGATTGGGGTGACGTCAGCCACCTGGATCGCAATTCGCTGGACGACGTCACAGCCTGACTTTTAAAAATCAGGTGCTGAGTGAATCACGCTGATTTTCTCGGTTTGCGCGGCGCGTTCACCGCCAAACGATCATATAGCCAATCCGGCAGGAGTCGCATCAGCTTGGCTACGACACCCATCTGCCAGGGTATGACCTGGTAAGAAGATTGTCGCGCGATCGTTTGCGCCGCACGCGCCGCGAATACACCCGCATCCATTAGAAATGGCATCTTGTAGGGATTTTTTTCTGTCATCTCGGTTCGGATATAACCTGGCGCGATCGTGACCACACCGACGCCCCTGGGTTTAAGCTCCAAGCGCAGACTTTCGCAATAGGTTGCGACTGCGGATTTGGAGGCACTGTAGGCTCCAGCGCCTGGCAATCCGCGCACTCCTGCAACACTGGCAATGCCAACCAGCGTGCCGGCACCGCGCTCGACCATACCTGTTATGAATGGCTCAAATGTGGATACAGTGGCCATGACATTGGTCTGAAAGATTGACTGGAACACACTAAAGTCGTCTGTCTGCTCGGTCAGCGTACCCGCACTGATCCCAGCGCTCGCAATCACCACATCAACGTGCCCGACGTGACGGATGTAATCCCTGGCTGCAGCGTGCAACGCATCACGATCACACACATCCAGCACATAAACATAGTGAGACCCTGGAAGACTATTGACCAGAATCTTTAATCGATCCGCGCGCCGCGCGACCAGCCCGAGCGTATGCCCCTGGGCGGCGTAAAGCCGTGCGAGGGCCTCACCCAGACCGCTGCTCGCTCCAGTAATGAAGACAGCCATCAGTTGGCTTTCGCGCCGGACTTACGGACGATCTCTTCCCATTTCACCGTTTCAGTCTGGTTATATTTTGTGAATTCGGCCGGGGTCGAGCCAACAGGTTCGGCACCCATACCTGCGTATTGTTCAATCACGCTTTGTTTTTTCAGTGCCTGGCTGGCGGCAGCGGCGAGTTTCTCAACGATCTGAGCTGGTGTGCCTTTAGGGGCCCAATAGCCATACCAGGTTGCTATATCAAAACCTGGATAGCCTGACTCGGCAATCGTCGGGAGCTCGGGCAAGGCTTGTGCACGTTTGATGGTCGTGACGGCAATCGCTCGCAACTTGCCTGCTTTGATGAAAGGCATCGCCGAGGGCATTGAGTCAAACATCAGCTGGATCTGTCCGCCCACGAGGTCTGCCAGCGCAGGCGCACTGCCCTTGTAAGGCACGTGCTGCATTTCAATGCCGGCAGCCATCTTGAACGACTCGCCAGCGAGTTGCTGTGCGGATGCATTGCCTGAAGAGCCGAAATTCAGTTTGCCAGGATTTTTACGGCCATACTCCACCAGTTCTTTCACACTCGTCACCGGCAAGCTAGTCGGTACCACCAGCACCAAGGGCACCGCGGCAAGCTGGGTAATCGGTGTGAAATCCTTTAGGGCATCGAAGCGCATATCAGGATAAACAAAAGGATTGATGACATGCAGCGAGGCGTTGGCAAGGATGGTGTAGCCATCCGGCTCGGCGCGCGCGACCATTTCGGCACCAATCATGCCGCTGGCACCGGGACGATTGTCCGCCACAACGGTTTGACCTAGCGTTGCGCTCATGTCCGCTGCAACGACACGCGCAGTCAGATCTGTCGGTCCGCCAGGTGGATAGGGAATCACCAGTCGGATCTGTTTGGATGGATAGGCCGCGGGCTGGGCATAAGCATGCGTGATGGCTGTTGCGCTCAATGCAGCGAAAGCGACAGAGCGCAACGTAGTACTCAGACCTTGTAAGTTCATTATCTATTCACTCCGGAATTTGATTTTTATATTGAATTTTTATTGAGTCTTTCGAGCGTATATCGAATAAACATTTTGTAAATTTAAACCTTAGCCTGCAGCACTACGCCATCCGCAATCAATTGCTCAATCTGCGAAGCCTTCACACCAGCTTGCTGGAGGATGCGTATGGAGTCCTCTCCGATACGTGGAGCCGATCGCACCGGGCGATGAAAGGGATGAGTGGGCAGTCCAATGTATGGCAAAGTACCCACACCAGCTTGCTCCAGTTGCTGCGCCATATCGAGGTGAACTGCCTGAGGATGATTAAGCACCCCGTTGTAATCACGCACGGGCGCATGCAAGACATCATGTTCAGTTAATAGCGCATCCCAGTGCGCGGTTGGATGCTGACGTACCTGCGCGATCATATCCGCATATAAATCTGCATGGTTCTGCATGCGCAGGAGATTATTTGCGAATCGCGGGTCTGTTAACCACGCAGGCCGATTAAGAGCCGCGCTCAAACGACCAAACTGTTCATCATTGAGCACCACAATGGAAATATTGCCGTCAGAGGTTGCAAACACGGCATTCGGTGCGCTGACGGCTCCAAAGGGGCGTTCGCCGGCGATGGCTTGCTCGATAAAACAGGAACCCTGAAACGCCGCACACGCCTCAAACAGGCTCACCTGCACATGCGTCCCCACTTTGCGCGCCAGACGCTGATAGAGCGCAGTTGCAGCGCCCTGAGAGGCATACAGTCCCGTAACAACATCCGCGGCCAACAAGCCGAGACGGCGTGGCGTGCCCTGCTCATCCTGATTCGTAAACATCAGACCGCTGTCAGCCTGCATGACCGAGTCGGTCGCCGGCGCGTCCGCATACGGCCCATCCGGGCCGTAGCCGCTGATCGAGACATAAACGAGATCTGGCTTTAATCTGGATAACGCCGCATAACCAATGCCCATTCTCTCTGCCGCGCCAGGGCGAAAGTTTTGCACAATCACATCGGCCTGCATGGCGAGATCGAAGAGTATTTTTTTACCCGCCTCAGCGCGGGCGTCTAGCGCGAGCGCTTGTTTGCCCGCATTGAACTGAATCGCCAGCGCACTATGCTCATCTCGCCTGACGCCCACAAAACGTATCCAGTCGCCCGCGGGTGGCTCGACCTTGATGACATCGGCGCCCTGCTGCCACAGAATATGGGCGCAATAAGGACCGGCGATCCCCTGACTGATATCAAGGACGCGTAGACCTGCGTATGGGAGGGGGATTTCTTTGGACATGCGGTGCACTCGCTTACGGGACACCGTATCCTAGATTCATTCCACTGAGATAGCAAGGTCATCAGACCTCACCACCTCAATTGAATGATTACTTTTTTAGCGCTTTATTTTTAATGCTTGATTTAGTGCTTTAAAGACTTGTGCAGATCCTGCAGCGAGTAGACCTTAATACCAAGACCTTCACGCAAGTACTGCATGCCTTCGACCGCGGCACGGGCACCGGCAATCGTCGTGTAATACGTGACACGGGCAGCGAGTGCCTGGGTACGAATCGCACGTGAATCGGTGATCGCGTTACGGCGCTCCTCAACGGTGTTGATCACCAGAGAAATCTCACCGTTTTTAAGCATATCCACAATGTGCGGACGACCTTCAGCGACTTTATTCACAATCGAGACGGGAATACCTGCCTGCTGAATCGCGGATGCAGTACCTCGCGTAGCAACGACTTTGAAACCAAGCGAGTGCAGACCGCGTGCGACCTCAACAGCCTTGGGTTTGTCCTGATCTTTTACGCTGATGAAAGCCGTGCCTGATTCAGGCAGATTGACGCTGGCAGCCATTTGCGATTTGACAAAGGCTTCACCAAACGTCACGCCGACACCCATGACTTCGCCAGTTGATTTCATCTCGGGACCGAGGATGGTATCCACACCAGGGAATTTCACGAATGGGAACACGGCTTCTTTGACTGAGAAATAATGCGGCACGACTTCTTTTGTCACGCCTTGCGAGGCGAGAGTCTGACCTGCCATGGCACGCGCTGCAATCTTTGCCAATTGCAAACCTGTGGCCTTAGAGACGAACGGCACTGTGCGCGAAGCACGCGGATTGACCTCAAGCACGTAAACGTCGCCATCTTGAACCGCGAACTGCACGTTCATCAAGCCTTTCACATTTAACGCACGCGCCATCAAAGCGGTCTGGCGCTTGATCTCCGTCGTCATTTCTGGAGACAAAGAATAAGGCGGCAAGCTGCAAGCCGAGTCACCAGAATGCACGCCAGCTTGTTCGATGTGTTCCATGACGCCACCGATGAAGACTTCTTCACCGTCACACAAACAGTCAACGTCGATTTCAATCGCGTGATTCAGGAAATGATCGAGCAACACGGGAGAATCATTGCTGACCTTGACCGCCTCACGCATGTAGCGTTCGAGATCGGTCTGCTCATGCACGATTTCCATGGCACGGCCGCCAAGCACGTAGCTTGGACGCACGACCAGCGGATAGCCAATGTCTTGCGCGTGGGCAAGTGCCTCGCTTTCGGTGCGCGCAGTGCGGTTAGGCGGCTGACGCAGATTGAGTTTGGTGAGGAGTTTCTGGAAACGCTCACGGTCCTCAGCCACGTCAATCGACTCGGGGCTGGTACCGATGATCGGTACACCGTTTGCCTCGAGCGCACGGGCGAGTTTCAAAGGCGTCTGGCCACCGTACTGCACGATCATGCCAACTGGTTTTTCCAGATGCACGATCTCAAGTACGTCCTCAAGCGTCAGTGGCTCGAAATAGAGACGATCTGACGTGTCGTAGTCGGTCGAGACTGTTTCGGGATTGCAGTTGATCATGATGGTCTCATAACCATCCTCGCGCAGCGCAAGGGCTGCGTGCACGCAGCAATAATCAAACTCAATACCCTGGCCAATACGGTTGGGACCGCCGCCAAGCACGATGATCTTTTTACGATCAGTGGGCTTGGATTCGCACTCCTGCTCGTAGGTCGAATAGAGATACGCCGTGTTGGTCGCGAATTCCGCGGCGCAGGTGTCGACACGTTTGTAGACGGGGCGCACATTGAACTGATGACGCAGCTTGCGGACTTCGGCCTCGACCGTATCGAGCAGGAACGCCAGGCGACGGTCAGAAAAACCACGACGCTTAAGCTGCAGTACGGTATTGGCATCGAGGTCGCCAAGTGTGCGCTGCTCGAGTGCGAGTTCGATATCGACAATCTCTTTGATCTGCGAGAGGAACCAGGGATCGATCTTGGTCAGCTGATGCACTTCTTCGAGCGTAAAACCCTGTGCGAATGCGTCACCGACATACCAGATCCGCTCAGGGCCTGGCTCACCCAGTTCGATCTGGATTTTTTCGCGATCGGTGGTTTTCTGATTCAGACCATCCACACCGACCTCAAGACCGCGCAGTGCTTTCTGGAATGACTCCTGGAAAGTACGGCCAATCGCCATGACCTCACCGACAGATTTCATCTGTGTGGTCAGGCGAGCATCGGCAGTCGGGAATTTTTCGAAAGCGAAACGTGGCACTTTCGTGACAACGTAGTCGATCGTTGGTTCAAAAGACGCAGGCGTTGCGCCACCTGTGATTTCGTTTTTAAGTTCGTCGAGCGTGTAACCAACTGCCAGGCGCGCGGCGACTTTAGCGATCGGGAATCCCGTCGCCTTGGAGGCCAGCGCAGACGAACGCGACACGCGAGGATTCATCTCAATGACGATCATGCGGCCGTTATGTGGGTTTAACGCGAACTGAACGTTAGAGCCACCGGTATCCACACCGACTTCGCGCAACACCGCGATCGATGCGTTACGCATGATTTGATATTCTTTATCGGTCAGCGTCTGCGCGGGCGCAACGGTGATCGAGTCACCGGTATGCACACCCATTGGATCGAGGTTTTCAATCGAGCAGACGATGATGCAGTTGTCAGCCGTGTCACGCACGACTTCCATTTCAAACTCTTTCCAGCCAAGCAGTGATTCTTCGATCAGCAATTCACTGGTTGGCGATGCCTCGAGGCCACGACGGCAGATTGTTTCAAATTCTTCGGCGTTGTACGCGATACCACCACCACTGCCACCAAGCGTAAAGCTTGGACGGATCACGGCAGGAAATCCTGAGGTGCCGAGTTCAATGGCAATTTGCTTTTGGACTACCCAGGCTTCTTCAAGTGTGTGCGCCACACCAGATTTAGCGGACTCGAGTCCGATGGAGGACATCGCGACTTTGAATTTTTGACGATCTTCGGCTTTATCGATCGCGTGCGCATTCGCGCCAATCAATTCGACACCGTATTTGGCAAGTACGCCATGCTTGTCGAGATCGAGTGCGCAATTCAATGCAGTCTGGCCACCCATGGTGGGCAGGACGGCGTCGGGACGCTCTTTCTCGATGATTTTTTCAACAACCTGCCAGGTGATCGGCTCGATGTACGTGACATCAGCAGTCTCTGGATCGGTCATGATGGTCGCAGGGTTACTGTTCACCAGAATGGTGCGATATCCCTCGGCTTTCAATGCTTTGCAGGCTTGTGCGCCTGAGTAGTCGAATTCGCAAGCCTGTCCGATGATGATTGGACCTGCACCGATAATCAGAATACTTTTTAGGTCTGTACGCTTGGGCATGATGACTCTTTATTTTTGACCGGCCAACAGGCTCATGAATTTATCGAACAACACGACAATGTCGTGTGGGCCTGGACTGGCTTCGGGGTGCCCCTGAAAACAAAATGCGGGACGATCTGTCAGCTCAAAACCCTGCAGGGTGCCGTCGAACAGCGAAACGTGCGTGACGCGCGCATTGGCGGGCAAGCTGGCTGCATCCACTGCAAAGCCATGGTTTTGTGCGGTAATAAAAACCCGGCCAGTCGCCAGCTCATGCACAGGGTGGTTTGAGCCATGGTGGCCTGTTTTCATTTTGATGGTCTTGGCACCGAGCGCCAAACCCATGATCTGATGACCAAGGCAAATACCAAAGACAGGCAGTTTGCGCTCAAGAAATACTCTTGTTGCAGCGATTGCATAGTCGCATGGGTCCGGGTCGCCAGGACCGTTAGACAGGAACACGCCATCAGGATTGAGTTTCAGAACGTCTTCAGCGGTCGTTTGAGCAGGCACAACAGTAATGTTGCAACCACGCTCAGCGAGCAAACGCAAAATATTGGACTTCACGCCGAAGTCATAAGCAACCACATGTGGTGTCTTACTATCGGTTTTACCGTAGCCCTTTCCTAACTCCCATGTGGACTCAGTCCATGTCGCGGACTGTTTGGCCGACACGACTTTGGCCAGATCCAAACCCGACATGCCAGGAAAACTGCGGGCGAGTTTCAGAGCCTGGTCAGCGTCATCACCCACCAGGATGCAACCGCCTTGCGCGCCGCCCTCTCGCAAAATACGCGTGAGCTTGCGTGTATCGATATCTGAAATCGCCACGATCCCCTGGGATTTCAGGTAGTCAGGCAATGTTTGTGTCGAGCGAAAATTAGACAGAAGCGCGGGACAATCGCGCACGATCAGACCCGCGGCATGGATTTTTGAAGACTCAACGTCTTCAGGATTAATCCCGGTATTACCAATATGCGGATAAGTTAAAGTCACCATCTGACCGCTATAGCTAGGATCAGTAAGGATTTCTTGATAACCTGTCATCGCAGTGTTAAAAACCACTTCGGCAACGGTATGACCATCGGCCCCGATCGAGAGCCCCTTAAAGATGGTTCCGTCCGCCAAGGCTAAAATCGCCGTTTTCGTGGCACTATCTGGAAATATGTTCGGCAGCACAATCAACCCCGGCATCTGTATCAATAAGCAAACCTTGGAAGTATAACCCGATGGCCAGTCTTCTCGAATCTTTACGCACCCACACTGTAGTTGTAGCTGATACTGGCGACTTTGAAAGTATGCGCAGCTATCAGCCAACTGATGCGACCACTAACCCTTCCTTAATACTGAAGGCCGTTCAGCAGGACGCCTATCGCCCTCTGATGGAGCGGTGTGTCAGGGAATTCCCCCAAGCCAGTCCAGAGGAGCTTGTCGACCGTCTGCTGGTGGCCTTTGGCCGTGAAATCCTGAACATTGTGCCTGGACGCGTGTCCACCGAAGTCGATGCACGACTCTCCTTTGATACCCGTGCGACTGTGGATCGTGCCCGACGCATCATGGCGCTCTATGAGGCAGCCGGTTTTGGACGGGATCGCATACTGATCAAGATTGCTTCCACCTGGGAAGGCATTCAAGCCGCTCGCGTACTTGAATCAGAAGGCATACGCTGCAACCTGACGCTTTTATTCTCGCTGGTTCAGGCAGTCGCCTGCGCGGACGCGAAAGTACAACTGATTTCACCGTTTGTTGGCCGCATCTACGACTGGCATAAAAAACAGCAAGCTGCAGCCTGGGATGAGTCGGCTTCAAGCGGCGCAAACGATCCTGGCGTGGTGTCGGTCTCCGGGATTTATCGCTATTACAAAACGTTTGGCATCCCGACAGAGATCATGGGTGCGAGCTTCAGGAATACAGGGCAGATTCTGGCACTTGCCGGATGTGATTTGCTAACGATCAGTCCGGATTTACTTGCAAAACTTGCAGCATCTGAGGCAGCACTCACGCCTAGCCTGACCCTTGCGTCCGCCAAGGCTCAACCCGCCACGCGTATTGCGGCAGACGAAGTGAGTTTCAGATCGCTTCTGAACGAAGACGCAATGGCCAGCGAAAAGTTGTCTGAGGGCATACGGGCTTTTGTAGCCGACGCACGCAAACTCGATCAGTTGCTCGCAGCACAACGAGCTCTGTAAACAACTTAAAGTTTTTCAGTCTCACCCGACTGAGGCTGCCATTTCATGAGGCGCTTTTCCACGATAGCCACCAAGGTATCAAGGAAAAGTGCGCACGCAGTCAATACAAAAATCCCTGCGAAAACCGTATCGACATCCAGTGTGCCTTCAGCCTGCAGAATCAGGTATCCCACACCGGCAGCAGATCCAAGATACTCGCCCACGACCGCACCGACAAAGGCCAAACCCACGGAGGTGTGCAGGCTGGAGAAAACCCAACTGGTTGCCGAGGGCAAATACACCTGCCTCAATAACTGGCGACGATCAGCGCCCAGCATGCGCGCGTTATCGAGCA
Source organism: uncultured beta proteobacterium (assembly GCA_903847325.1). Lineage (GTDB taxonomy): Bacteria > Pseudomonadota > Gammaproteobacteria > Burkholderiales > Burkholderiaceae_B > Zwartia. Next base: position 31,146 of record CAINDJ010000387.1, read on the forward strand.
GCGTTGGGCTGACCTCACGTACACCTTGATAGACGTTGAAGAACACAATAAAGAATACCAGCGTCACAGCGAGTGCGACTTTCGACCAAATCCCCAGACCAAACCACATGGCGAAAATCGGTGCCAGAATGACACGAGGCATCGAATTAGCGGCTTTGATATAAGGATCAAGGATGGCGCTCGCCATCGGCGACAAGCCTAGCCAGAGTCCGGCGCCAAGACCCGAGGCGGTGCCTATTCCAAAAGCCAGGACGGTTTCCGTCAGTGTGATGCCCAAGTGTGGATAGATATCACCGTTCACGACAAACCAGTCCCAGATTTTTCCGCAAACGCTGAGCGGTCGACCAAAGAAAAACGCGATTTTAGGATCTGTTGAGGCAATCTGCCAGGCCCCCAGAATAATGATCAATAAGGATAATTGCCATACTCGCAAAGCGAGGCGGGATGTAGGTTTAATGAGATTCCACATAGCTCAGACTCGCTTCTGTTGGGCATAGCCCTTCAACACTTCATCGCGCAACACCGCCCAGATTGCTGCATGCAACTCAATAAATCTCGGCAACTGGCGAACCTCCGCGACATCGCGCGGCCTCGGCAGATCAATCGCGAATTCGCCAATCGGATGCGTACCTGGACCTGCAGACAAAACAATTACACGATCACTCATGGCAATCGCTTCATCGAGATCGTGCGTGATGAACAAAACCGCTTTGCGTTTAGCCATCCACAATTCGAGGACTTCGTTTTCCATCAGCTGACGAGTCTGAATATCGAGCGCTGAAAACGGCTCATCCATCAAAATGATGTCCGGATCGCGAATCAGTGTTTGCGCAAGCATCGCGCGTTTACGCATGCCACCTGACATCTGATGTGGATATCTGTCTTCGAACCCCCCCAGCCCAACGCGACGCATCCACTCGCGCCCCTGGTCGAGGGCTTGCGCACGCGGGACACCTGCAAACTCAAGTCCCGCCACAACGTTATCAAGCGCCGAACGCCAGGGCAGTAATGCCTCGCCTTGAAACATATATCCCGCACGCTTGTTGATGCCAACAAGCGGCTCACCAAAGACGCGAATCGCACCCGCTGAGGGTTGCAGCAAACCCGCCCCCACATTGAGCAAGGTTGACTTACCGCAGCCCGTCGGACCGACGACAGAAACAAACTCACCCGGCGCAATCGCGAGTGTCGTGTCTTTGACAGCGGTGTAACGCTGCTTCTGGTCATCGCGAGAAACGAAAGTACAGGTTATGTTTTCAAGCGATAGTGCGGCGGGTTCTGACATGAGAGCTTTTGCAATAAATATTAAAGAGCAACGTCGGGATATTTCTGATTTGCACGGGTCGTGAAATCATTCGTCCAGGTCTTGCTCAGATCGATCTTGGCAGACTTAAGCTCAGGCGAATAAGCCTCAAGCGCATTGAGTGCAGTCTTGGGTCCGTCTTGCGGCATCATGCCGTCAGGGGACAAGCCCTCGAGACCTTTCGTCACAGATAAGGCATAAACTGCCGGGTCGCCGAGCAGATAAGCCTCAGGCACAACCTTAGCTACGCCTTCTGCGCCCGCTTTTTGAATCCATTTATTGGCGCGCACAATCGCATTAGTCAATGCCTGGGTCGTATTGGGATTAGCATCAATAAAAGACTGGGGCGCATACAAACTGCCTGCAGGCATGTTGCCACCGAAAATTTCGATCGTGTCCCGAAGCTTGCGGGTATCGGAAATAATCGTGATGTCTTTGGAGGCTTCGAGTATCGACAAGACCGGATCGAGATTGGAAATCGCATCGATCTGACCCGAACGCAATGCGGTCACTGCTCCTGCTCCTGCACCTACGCCAATGATGGATACATCCGAGGGCTTCAGACCATGTTTAGCCAGGAAAAAATTGACCATCATGTTGGTAGATGAGCCCGGTGCGGTCACACCGATTTTCTTGCCTTTCAGATCTGCAGGCGATTTGTAATTTGCCATCGTCTTGTTGGACACAGCAATACCGATCATGGGTGCGCGGCCCTGCAAGACAAAACAACGGAAAAACTGCCCCTTGGATTGCAGATTAATGTTGTGCTCAAACGCGCCCGAGACCACATCCGCGCTGCCACCTACCACGGCCTGGAGTGCTTTGGAGCCACCGGCAAAGTCGGCGACCGTCACATCGAGCCCTTCGTCCTTGAAAAACCCCTTGCGCTCAGCGATCGTAAGCGGCAGATAGTAAGTCAATGCTTTGCCACCTACCGCAATTTGCAGTTTGGTTTTTTCAAGTTTTTGCGCAAGCACAAGGCCCGGGATCGATGAAAGCGCACCGGTAACACCTGCAAGCTTAAGTAAATGACGACGTGTGAACGACATGACGAGTCTCCAGCGCTAGATTTAAATAGGATTAGATGCCGATCATCAGGTCGGCTTACGTTCCATGAGTGCCCAGGCGACTGTCCCGGCATCTACATATTCGATTTCACTGCCAGCAGGCACGCCACGCGCCAGACGTGTGACTTTAATACCGCGCGACCTCAGTGCCTCAGAAAGATAGTGGGCAGTGGTCTCGCCTTCGGCGGTAAAGTTAGTGGCCAGGATGACCTCTTGCACCACACCATCGTTGGCGCGTTTCAGTACACGATCAAAATCAAGCTCGTCAGGCCCCATGCCCTCAAGTGGCGCAAGCCGTCCCATTAAGACGTAATAGAGTCCCTGATAGCCATGGGTCGCTTCGATGGAGTTCTGATCGGCTGGCGTCTCAACAATACAAAGCAAAGCATGATCGCGCTCGGGATGATCGCAGGTGGCGCAAACAGGAATCTCTGTAAAGCCATTGCACAACTCGCAATGCTGCAGTCTTTCGACCGCATCGGTCAATGCACGTCCCAACTGCTCTGCAGCCTTTAAATCATGCTGCAAAAGGTGGTAAGCCATGCGCCTGGCCGTGCGTACCCCAACCCCCGGCAGTCGACGCAACGCATCGACCAGTGCCAGCAGTGGCTGAGGTTCCGAGGAGGAGTTTTCCATCAGAAAGGCAGTTTCATTCCTGGTGGCAATGGCATACCAGCCGTCACGGCTGACATTTTTTCTTGCGAAGTGGCCTCTGCTTTGCGCAACGCATCATTGAATGCTGCCGCAACGAGATCCTCAAGCATGTCTTTATCATCAGCCAGCAAACTTGGATCAATGGTGACACGCTTGACGTCATGGCGGCAGGTCATCGTGACTTTGACCAGGCTACCACCTGCTGCGCCCTCGACCAGTATTTCTGACAAGGCGTCCTGCGCCTTCTTCATGTTTTCCTGCATCTGCTGCGCTTGACGCATCAGACCGGCAATTTGACCTTTCATCATGATGTGAATTCCTGATAATGATTATTTAAAGAGAGGCGCTTGGGCGAATCGATCCCGGTACAACCTGCGCACCAAAGTCTTTCACCAACGCCTGAACAAATGGATCGTTTTGTACAGACTGCTCGGCGAGTTCCTGACGAACAACCTGTGCAGCAACGTCAATAGCATGTGCGGACTGACCTGACGTAGCTGCAATGTCAAAGTTCAATTGAACCGCAAAACCAAAATACTCTGACAGCACAGTACGCAAACGGTCTGCGTGTGCGCCTTCTGTCAGCGCCTTGGTCGGCACGCGCAAAGTCAGTACGCGTCCCGAAACTGATGAGCACTCTGACTGGCGCGCTAGTTGCGAGGCCATGCCAGATAAAGGCAACTTTGAAGAAAAGCTTGCCCAGGGTTCTGGCAGCACAATGATTTGAGATAAAGCGGACGTTGCTGGTGCGTGTGCGCTATAGCCTTCTTCGGGAGGGATATCGTCATCCATGTGCGGTGGCATGGAACTACCAAATGAAGAATCTGCGTCTAATTCGGCACCCAAGGCATATTCGTCCAGGGGCTCTTGCTCAGCGTCCGTGGTGACTCCCTGCGCGGTACTTGCCTTAGGTGGCTGCGCGGCGGGAGTCATCGCAGCGAGAGGTGCCTGAGCGGTCGGTTGAGGTGCTGCAACAGCCGCAGACACGGGTGTTGCAGCAGCGGTGACCGATGCGGTTGCGGCAGTCGGGGTCGGCAGCACCAGAGTGACGGGTTGATTACTCGCACCCGAGCCTGCAAACAGGGACAGCATGCGCAGGCAAGCCATCACAAAGCCAGCGTATTCATCCGGAGCAATCGCTAGCTCTGATCGGCTATGCACAGCGATTGTATAAAAAAGCTGCACTGCATCGGGGTGCAGTGTCTGAGCAAGACGAATAATGTCCTGCATCAAAGGATCGGACTCATCAGCTGCTTGCGCCACGCGCTGAATAATGGCGATACGCGAGAGCAACACGGCTAAATCGGCTAGTGCCGCGCGATAAGACAAACCTCGCGTGGACAATTCGTCGGCGATTTCCAATACCGCTTGTGCTTGGCCGGACTGCAGTGCGTCAAGCAAGCGAATCAAATGACGCTGGTCAATCGTACCCAGCATGCCGCGAACGGACTCCTCAGTGAGATTGCCGGCGCTATAGGCGATCGCCTGATCCGTCAGGGACAAGGCATCACGCATCGAACCCGAAGCGGCCTGTCCTAGCAAACGCAAGGCTGGGACTTCAAAAGGGATTTGTTCCTGGCCCAGGACACTTTCAAGATGACCGACAATTGATTCGCCAGGCATCTGCTTGAGATTGAACTGAAGGCAACGGGATAAGACAGTGACGGGGATTTTTTGCGGGTCCGTTGTAGCCAGAATAAATTTAACGTGCGGTGGCGGCTCTTCGAGTGTTTTAAGCATGGCGTTAAACGCATGCCCGTTGAGCATGTGGACTTCGTCAATCATGTAGACCTTAAAACGTCCCACGCTTGGAGAGTAAACAGCCTGCTCAAGTAGCTGGGTCATTTCATCAACACCGCGATTGGACGCAGCATCAAGCTCTAGATAATCCACGAACCGGCCTTCGTCGATCGACGTACACGCCTGGCATACCCCACAAGGCGTGGCGGTAATGCCTTTTTCGCAATTGAGCGCTTTGGCCAGGATACGGGACAAGGTGGTTTTGCCGACCCCGCGTGTGCCAGTAAACAACCAGGCGTGATGCAGTCTTTGCGTTGTGAGTGCGTGCGAAAGGGCGCGGACAACATGATCTTGTCCAACCAGGGTCTCAAACGTGCGGGGACGCCACTTACGCGCCAATACTAGATAAGTCATGGACGTTTTCTACCACGGACGGAAATTAAGGAGGCGAGCCTGACTTCGGCACTGTTTCTGCACGGCTGTGGCTGCTTCGTTCCCGACCTGACCAGATTGACCGCCGAACCATGCGAAGGGGCCCGCCAACCTCAATTTTAGCAGGGCTTGAGCTTTCACTCCTGATCCAGGGCAATCCACAGGTCATCTCGCGGAAAATAAAGGGCTGCACGTGCAGATCGCGCATCAAGTTCGGTCAACTGCTGACAATATCGCTCAAGCTGAGGAGAATATCGCTCACGCATCCGTTGTGCAAAACTCAAACTGGATTCATCCTGGGCCGGGCGACCTGTTTTGTAATCGACCACTAACCAGCCCTGCTCATCGGTCATCGCCAGATCGATCACTGAAACCTTACCCGTCGCATCCATCAGCGCCCACTCCCGATAAGACTGAGGATGACTTAATAACCACCGGCCACGCTCATGTGTCAGCATCGCCACAAGCGTATCGATGACCTCAATCGCAGCTAAATCTGCTTGCGCAGGGGGTAAACCGGCCTGTGTAAGTTGTCGGTGAATGAGAGAGGATTTCTGCAAAACAGATTCGCAGGACCAGCCAACCAAACCTTGTTGCCCAATATGAGCAAGCCAGGCATGCACCAGAATTCCAATCTCACGATCATAAGTGGTCGTATCACGCCATACATAAGCCGCATTGCGAAGCTGAACAGTGTTCAGAGGCCAGGCAGGTGGGATTTGCACGCGGCGGCGCAGTGGCTGCCCGGTTAGAACCGGGCGGTCTGACGCAACCTCCTCAGGAATTTGTAATCCTTGCGGCAGATCGGGCTTCTGAACGTGCGCCCACAAACGGTCGAGCAAGCTGCCCGACACCGGGTCTGCAACTTGCCGCATACTTTTATCCAGTTTGACTTCCGCCACCAGATGCAACGATTCTTTGGCACGTGTGGCCGCGACATAAAGCAGACGATCCACCTCATACGCTGCACGACGTTTTTCACGGATACCCAGATATTTGGAAAAAGTATCTGGCTCCGAACTGGCGCGGGGTTTGATCGGACCAAACATAACCTGTTCATCAATCTGCTCGATACGCACCAGCGGACTTTGATCTGGACGCGGTCCATGGTGCAAACCAAACAGGATCACGCGTTCAAACTGCAAACCTTTTGACTTGTGCATCGTCATGACTTCAACCGCGCGACTTTCAGAGTCTGGTGCAGCAAAGAGTTTTTCGAGCTTTGATTCAAGCGCGTCCAGATCCAGGCCACCGTAAGGCGCCATCTGCTCGATCAACTGAAACACGCGCTCTGCATCCTGCAAATCTCCAGCCCCTTGCGCCAAACCAGGACCACCGAGTAGACGCCACACCCGCTCAACCTGATTCGCAAGCGGTCGTATATCGTCTTCTTTCAAAGCTTGTAACAAGAGCGGCGCAATGGCCATCAAGCGCGCATATTCTTCAGGCTCGAGCAGCCGTTCAGCCAGGCAAGCGCTACCATCTGGAGAGGTTTTTAAGGCGCGTTCGAGCAACGCTGGTACAGCGCCCTGCCGATCCTCAGACACCAAGGCATGCAAGCTCTTGAGCGTCAAACCGCAATATGGTGAACGCAATACCGAGACCCATGCAGCCCTGTCACCCGGGTGGCTCAGGGCACGGACAATCTGGACTAGATCCACAACAAATGGACGCTTGTACAAAGGAACGAGCTCTACCGCGCGACAAGCGATTCCAGCTTGTCCAAGTAATTGCGTCACTTCTTTCAAGTGTGTGCGGGCACGCACAAGCACTGCGACTGGGTGCTGCTTGTCAGGATACATGTCGAGCGCTTCGCGCACTAAATCCACGACAACCGCCTCGGCTTTTGCGCCAGTCTGCACAAATACCGGGTGGAAACTCACCGCAGGATCAAGGCTCAGCGGATGAAATGCCTGAGAGTGCGCATACGAAATCGCACCTGCCGCTGGTTCATCCTCTGCAGGCAACAACTTTGCAAAAACAGTATTGACCCAATCCACCACGCCGGCCTGCGAGCGAAAGTTATCTGTGAGCTGTAACGACTCAACCGGCAGATCAGCCAAACCATGATCACGAATTTTCAAAAAAAGCGCCACATCCGCTTTACGAAACCGGTAGATCGACTGCATCGGGTCGCCGACCAGGAAAAGCGTTCGGCCATCTCCGGTCTGCCAGCCAGAGGTTATTTTTTTGAGCAGGTCAATTTGTGACTGGCTCGTGTCCTGAAACTCATCAATCAACAAATGTCTGATGTTGGCATCAAGCTTTAAGAGTAACTCCGAAGGATCGTCCGCACGCCCGAGAGCCTGATCGGCGCGCCTGGCGATCTCAATAAAGTCGACCTCGCCTGCTTGCGCGAACTGCACCATTAACTGCCCCGCAGCCAACCACAAGCACTGAATCTGTGCGCTCAGGATGTTCCACTGCTCGTCCGTGAATACTGGGTCTGGTGTCTCCACAATCGCGAACAAGCTTTCGATCCAGGCTGCTGGCATATTGCTTTCATGCGAGGCGAGCCATTCCTGCAATGATTTTTTTTGTGCCGACTGAGGCGGGCACCCATTATTCTTATTCAGGGCTTTGCGTAACGTGCCCGTGCCCGTCAATAGCAACTCAGCAAGCGCCCTCCACTGGGTCAGATACTCGACCTCAGGACTAAACGGCTCACCGTCCCAATCCAGCAGCTCAGCTAATCCGTGATCTGACTTGATTTCAGAGAGTGCAGCAGCGGCCAGACGCGCCGAGGGCGCCAACTGCTCCGCCCAGCCGACTGGCATGAGCGCAGACAAACGAAGCAAATCCGTCTCGATCGCTCTCTGCAAATTCATTTCCAGCACGTCACGATCATTGCCTTTTTCGAGCAAGGGCAACCACTGATCACGCTGACCCAGCATATCGGCGAGCGCCTCGGCTGCGACCTCGATATCCAGATCCAGATGCTTGAGCAATTCCGTCACGCACGTAAAATCCTGCCGGTCAGCAAGGTCCAGCGTCGTGCGTGCTGCGGCAAGATAATGCGCACGTGCGTCATCAACCACAGCGGGTACTCCCCCCATCGCCGACAGCCACGGCATTGTGCGCACCAGAGACGCGCAAAAAGCGTCAATGGTGCGAATCGAGAGTCGCGCGGGGTGCTGGAGTATTTGCCAGCCCATCTCCTGATCTCTCGCAAGCGCTTTGCGTGCAAGTTCCCAGCTTTTACGCGCATGGGATTTTTCGGGTGGATCGACCTCAAGTCCCGCCACCAGTTTTTGCAACACCCTTTCATGCATTTCGGCCGCAGCCTTACGCGTGAAGGTAATCGCCACGATTTCTTCAGGACGGTTAACCGTCGCTAGCAGCGCCAGAATGCGATCCGTCAGCAATTCAGTCTTACCTGAACCCGCCGGGGCCTGCACCAGAAAAGACTGCCGCGGATCGATCGCGCGTGCTCTCACCGCTGCATCATGAGGAATTTTTTCAGTCATCCTGATCTTCCTCGTAAACTCGCAAAATCGGTAAGACATCACAAAACTTCAAATCATTTTTATTAAAGGACTGATTGACCGCCACACCCTGCAAAAACTCATCCGCAAGCCGGGTAATCGAATCATGTAATCGCTGCATGGCCGCACCCCACGTGGCATCATCAAACTTCGCCTCGCCAAGCGACTTTGGACCTTTTAGTCCGAGATCTTCGTCGACCAATCCAACTGCGGCAACAGACTTGCTATGCAATTGCACAAGAATGAAACCGGCCAGACTGTCTGCTGCGGTAGCGCCAAGTTCTTGCGCGGCAGTATTGAACGAATCATCACCGAGCATCAAGGCTGCATAACTCGGTAACTGCAGATTCAACAGCCGTTGCTGTTTCCAGTCTTTTAAAACATCAGGTAATTTGGTACCTGACTTGTAATCGATCACGACCTGCCGTTCATCGCTTGTGAGCGTATCGAGTCGATCCAGTCGCAGCTCAAGCTTTAATTTTGAAACCGAACCGATTTCCATTAATCGTTTTTCTTCAATCTCGGTGACGGTAAAAGGTAGGCGATCAGCCTCAAGCTCCAACCACTGAGCAATCAGAGGGGACGAGCGCTCGGCCTCAAGTTGCTGCCACATCTCGGGATATTCCTGTAGTTTTTGCCCCGCGACATCGTGCAACAGCTTTTCAACCCAATCCTCTAACGCTCCCTCATTACGTCTTTCAATCAAGCGATCCTGTGTGCGCAGATCTTCCCAGATGCGCTGCATGACTGCATGCAAATAAATACCGCGCAATGTCTTCGAAGGCAAGGTCGCATAGGCTTTTAATCCCTGCACACCCAGTCGATAACGCACAAACCCCCATAAGGGGTTACAGGACTGTGTCTCAAGTACATTGACGCCACCCGCAGTGACCTCTGAGGTCTGCAAAACAGGACCATGATCATCGACCAGTTCTTGTAAAGATTCCTGTTTGTGCTGCAAGTCAGGTTCAGGGGTCCAGATGTCGGCAATTTCTGCCACACCCGCAATGAGAGGAGACGGCCTCAGGCCACGCTCACCTTCCTGCGCAGCCGAGCTGACGATTATTTCTGGAGCCGTGTGTGTTAAATGTTTGTAGATCTGTTGCGCCCATTCATACTCTCGCTCTGGTGTCGCTCGGGGTGCTTGTGCCAGACGTAAAGCGGACAGCGGAATAAAGGGATTGGGTTTGGCTGCCGCGGGTAATACATCATCTGTCAGGCCGAGGATCCAGACTCCATCCCAACTGCCGCCTTCAGCTTCGAGCAAACCCAGAACATCCAGTCTGGCACTGGCATCACGTTGTGGCTGAAAGGCTGAGCTGCGCGCCAGTCGATTGAGCGCCGACCATGCATCTGTTGCGTTGACCAAACCCAATACTGGGGTCATACGTGCAAATCGATCGAGCAGCACGTCCAGCGCCTCTGTAACCTGATAAGCGACAGAACTCTGCCGGGCTTGCCCAGGAAATCCGAGCGTAGACAGGGTTGCGCGAAAAATTTGCGACCACGTTTGAGCGTCTGTGCTTCGCGGATAGTCCTGCCACATTTGCCAGGCCATCTGCCAGGCAGGGCCAAGGGTCAAGAGTGGCTCAATTGCACGCGACCAAGCGGCCAGCGTCACACGTGTAGTCTGCCTGTCGCGCCAGCGCGCATCGATTCGGGCTCGTGCGCCCATCTCATTCAAATCACCCGCACAATATCCAGCGAGCAATGCCGTACCGAGCTCAACAGGTTCGGCACCTTTACGATCTTTCATTAATACAAACGTTCTTAACCAGGCCAGCATCGCGCGACCTGCGCGCCATTCGGACAAGGGTCTGGCGACTGCGACGTTAAAAGCCAGAGGGTCTGTCGTGCCCTCACCAAGAATTTGATCCAGCACCCGTCTGGCGTAAGGGACTTCGCGATCAAGCTGGGCTGCTACGATTGCATAACGTCCTTGAGGGTATTGCAAAAGCTGGTGCCGCGCCCAATAGGCCGCTGCATGCCATTCGTTTTGAGCGTTGGCGGTCAGGATCCGTTTGAGTTGACCGGACTGTTCATCGCCCTGAAGCAGGACATAAATCGAAACATCTAACGCAGACAACGCCATTAAGACTCTGGCCATGCGTGGTGAGATTTCAGAGAATCCAGCGAGCACAATTTGAGCAGGCATCGTCACGCCAACATGACCAGCATCTCCTGCAATCATTTCCAGATGCAGGATGACACGTTCAACGAGTAGGTTAGGATCAAGCGCGTCCACTGCGTGCAAGCGCGTTCGATACTTATCGCGCCAGCGCTCAAAACTTTGAAACTCCTCTGTCTGCGTTCCGTCGGCAACAGCGATATTCCACTCATCCATCAATGCATCAGCCTGCATCGCTGCCGCAGCAGCCTGATTCATGTCAAGCAAGGGTCGTTCGGACTCCTGCTCCTCGATTACTTGTGCCCAAAGTGTTTGTGCCGAAAAGCTATCCAGAACATAGGCAGGAGCAGGAATATGCTCTTCAAAGCCAAGTTGAGCGAGCACATGTGAAAGCCAGGTAGACCACGGCGCCACAAATGGGATTTCAGAAGTGCGTGCACGGTGCGTTGCCAAAGACTGAATCACACTCCGGGTCAGTCGATTATTGACGGTCAGAACCACCGTCGCGCGCGCAGGCAACGCGCATAGTTGCATGTAATCTATGACAGGAAAATCTTTCAGCTCAGACATCTTGAAAATTTAAAACCCGCACATGGTGGCAATTGTTTCCCAGTGGATGCGCATACTGGGTGTCAGGTAACCTAAAAATCCAATGCAAAGCAAACCTAAAAGAGCTACTGCTCCGAGGAGTTTTAGTAGCCATGTTATAGAGAGGAAGTTATTTTTAATCTGACGCATCTCAAGCGACTGCAGGACTCAGACCAAGGGAAAGTGGTTTTTCCTTGACGGGTAAACATAACGCTGCAGCCATCAATGCCAAAGCGATCCCCATCCACCAGACCAGATCGTAGCTACCCGTTATCGCCTGGACTTTGCCTCCCAGCCAGACGCCACTAAAACTGCCGAGCTGATGGCCCAAAAACACCATACCTGAAAGTGTCGCGGCATAACGTAAGCCGTAAATTTGAGCAATCAGGCCTTGTGTCAAAGGAACCGTACCCAGCCAAAACAAACCCATCCAGCCTGCGAATACATACACAACAAAGGTTGTGGTGGGCATCACCAAAATCCAGAGGATGCCAAACGCACGCATGAAATATAGAAAAGCCAGTAGATTCTTTTTGCTGTAGGTGCCGCCAAGTTTGCCAGCTGTAAACGAGCCAAAAACATTGAATAGCCCAATCAACGCAATCGCGATAGCCCCACTGCTGGCATTGAGTCCCGCATCAGTTACAAAAGACGGCAAATGCAGGGTGATGAATGCGGTATGAAACCCGCAAACAAAATAACCCCAAAAAAGAAAATGGAAAGTCGGGTGTTTCAAGGCCTGCTTAATTGCGCTGAGCATTGACTGTTGTTGTTCTGTCGAGGCGGCCGGCTTGCCTCTCAAAAACCAGGTGAGTGGCAAGGTTGCCGCGATCACAACTGAAAGCACCCAGTAAGCGCCCGTCCACTGGTAGGTATCAATCAGTAATTGGCCTGTTGGCACAACCAGAAACTGACCTAATGATCCCCCTGCACTTGCAATGCCCATCGCCGTACTGCGCGAGGACAAGGGGACTGTACGCGCGATCACAGGAAGGATAACGGCGAAGGTTGTGCCAGCCTGTCCTAAGCCAATCAGCACACCAGCGGTCATGTATAAATCAAATACGCTGGTGGAATATCTGGTTCCCACCAAGCCTAATGCATAAAAAACGGCACACAGCGCGATCGTACGTGCAGAACCGAACCGGTCCGCCATCATGCCTGCACCAATCGCACCAAGGCCCCATACCAGGTTTTGTATGGCAAACGCCATTGAAAAAACCTCGCGTGGCCAGTTGTGTTCGAGCCCCATTGGCTGCATAAACAAGCCAAAGGTTGCGCGGGTCCCCATCGCAAGTAAAACAATAAAAGTACCAATCAGAATCGTACGAACTGCTTTTTGATCTTTGTCTTCGTTTTTTATAGGTGTAATTTGTGTCATGAGGCTCTACGGCAATCAGAATCCCGAGGGTGACAGTCGGACGACGGTGTCATTGAACGCCTCAGGATAGACTCATCATAACGAAAAACGGCCCCAAAGGGCCGTCTCGTGTAGTGAAGTACTGACGTCTTTTGGAACGTATTATTTGGTGGCGGATACCCCACGCATTTCAGCCATACGCTGCGCGACCAGTGTTGCCCATTTATCAAAAGCATTTTTGGCGTAGGACCATTGCTGAAAAGAATTCAAATAACCACTCGCCCATGTCTGGGCGGCTCCCATCACCCCGTTGTTCATATCGGCCGCGTACTTACGGCCAATTTCTGTATCGCGACATTCAGCCAGCACAGCGCCTGTCACGCCATCGCGGAATTGCATTTCCATGCCTGTTTCACCCATGTAAGGCGTCGATCCTGCGGGCCTGCCGGTTGCCGAGCCTGAGCTTGCCTCGACCACGAACGCATAAGGAATGAGTGTTCCGGCAATGCTGTCCTGCACCTGTGTAGGCACAAGATCGGTCAATGCAATACGCATCACAACAACCCCGGGGCCTGCTTTATCGACAATCTGCATCTGTGGCTTGAGGCTTTTAATCAAAGCAGCATGGAAATAATCCGTGAGGGCTTTCAAATCGCTTGGGTCAACGGTGACTTCTTTGTCTTTATCTTTTGACGGTGCAATTGAGACAACAATGCGTGAAACAAGAACCTTGTCGTAGTTCGATGCTTTCAGGTTGGGCTCGCTCCAGCACTGTATGCCCTCACCCCATTTGGTGGGTTTGAGGCGTGCGTAATCGGAGAGAAATCCTGATTTGGTCATGCGCGCAGGGTCAGAGGCGGTGATGGTCGTGCCATTACCCAGCGCTGACTGATCCGTCGCGCAACCAGACAAAAGAGCTGTCATGGCAAGTGCCAGGCAAACACCTACTTTATTGATAGAGAAATTTTTGGGGGATGTGTTAATTGCCACGGCGATGCCATTCCTTGTTTTTTTTACTGCCAGAGAATTGGTGCCGCCGAGACGAATCGAACGTCCGACTCCCTTCTTAGGAGGAAGGTACTCTATCCACTGAGTTACGGCGGCAAGTTTGCTAGTTTAGCAAGCTTTAGCCACGGGGATGATGCTGGGCATGCAGGCTCTTGAGCCTTTCGCGCGCCACGTGGGTATAGATTTGTGTCGTTGAGATATCAGAGTGTCCCAAGAGCATTTGCACCACGCGTAAATCTGCACCATGATTGAGCAAATGTGTCGCAAACGCGTGTCGCAGCACGTGGGGTGAAAGTGGAGCCCTGACACCTGCCAATACGGCATATTTTTTGATCAGTAACCAAAAGGACTGGCGCGTCATAGGCGCCGCCCGTGCGGTAACAAACAAGGCCGCACTGGTTCGGGCGCCAAGTAATTCCGGGCGGGATTCTTTCATATATGTTGTGATCCAGTGCGCTGCCTCGGCACCGAGTGGCACCAACCTATCTTTGCCGCCCTTACCCTGCACAACGCGAACCACGCCATCGGAAAGACTGACATCAAGTACGCCCACGGAAACAAGTTCAGAGACGCGTAAACCTGTTGCGTAGAGCACCTCCAGCATGGCACGGTCGCGCAAGCCTCGGGGGGTATGCGTAGGTGGCTGCAGCAGCAATGCCTCAACCTGAGCCTCGGAAAGTGTTTTAGGGATGCGTAAAGGCTGACGGGCCGTGACCATTTGCAAACAGGGATCAACCGAAACACGTTGATGACGAATCGCCCACAGGTAATAACGTCTGAGCGTTGCAAGTCGACGGTTGGCGGTGCTCGGCTTGGATGTCGCATGCAGTGCCGCAAACCACGACTCGATATCACCGGTCACGACCGCATCAAGAGTAATTTTTCGTTCAAGCTGCAACCACTGTTCAAAAGCAACAAGATCGCGACGATAGGCCGACAACGTATTGGCAGCCAAGCCGTCTTCTAGCCAGACGGCATCGATAAACTCTGTAATCGATGCGGATTCTTCATGCGCCATATAGGTTTCAGAGGAATTAATTAAATTCGATCTTTTGTGTTTTCACCACATCCTGGGCCCAGTCATACTGCGCCTTGATTTCGCGGGCGAATTCCTCTGGCGTATTACCTGAGGCGAGTGAGCCCTGCTCTTCGAGGACCTTGACGACGCGCGGGTCCTTGAGTGCAATCACGGCAGCATCCCTGAGTTTATTAATAATTTCAGAAGGTGTGCCGCGTGGTGCCAAGAGACCATACCAGACCGGTTGATTCAGCTGTGGAAAACCGACTTCTGCGAGAGTTGGCACATCTTTCATCGAGTCGATGCGCTTATCCCAGGCGATCGCGATGGGACGCAACTTACCAGCCTGAATCTGAGACATCGATGAAGGCAAATTATCAAACAGAATCTGAACCTGACCACCCACCGCATCAGCCAGAGCAGGGCCTGCCCCCTTGTAAGGTACGTGCACAATGTCAGTACCCGTAGCCATTTTAAAAGCCTCTCCGAACAAATGCAGCACGCTGCACGTGCCTGAGCTGCCGTAAGCATATTTGCCAGGGTTCTTTTTCAATTCCTCAACAAAGGACTTCATGTCATTGGCCGGAAACTTTGGATTCACAGAAATGACGTTTGCTGTGTTGGCAAAGTTAGTAACCGGAGCAAAATCCTTGATCGGGTTGTAAGGTAGGTCTTTAGGACGGCAAGCTGGGAGCACCGCCATGGTCGAGACTGTGGCGATGGACAAGGTATAACCATCAGGGGTCGCACGCGCGCCCTCTCCGGCACCGATTGCACCGCCAGCACCCGCTTTATTTTCAACCACAACAGGTTGTCCAAGCTCTTGAGACATACGCTGAGTCACCAGACGAGCGATGATGTCGGTCGAGCCGCCAGGTGCGAAAGGCACGATGACGCGGATCGGTTTGGTCGGGTAGGATTGAGCAAGCGCGAGAGGCGAAGCGGCAATCGCAGCAATCGTGAAAGCTGCGGCGATAAAATTGATTTTCTTCATGGGGTCCTCAGAAACAAACGCCGAAGAAACACTTGCGGTTGACAAGTGCCGGCACAATAAATAAGCCCGCGATCAGCGAGCTTATATAGGATGAGTCACAATAGTAGCATTGCACAAACAATAACGACCCCGACCCATGTCTGTTGCCCTGCTTGTTCTGCCTGACTTTTTGTTAATTGCATTTGGCTGGTTACTCAACCGCAAGCTCGGCTTTTCGCGCGAGTTTTTTACAGGACTGGAAAAGCTCGTCTATTACGTTTTATTTCCAGCCTTGCTGTTCCAGTCTATTTTGCGCACGCCCATCAGCATGGGAACCGCTGCAGATATTTTCCTCGCGACTAGCGCGGTAGCCGTTGTTGGCATTGCGCTGTCCTGGCTAGCACGGCCCCTATTGCGTGCAACACCCATTGCAATGGCCTCGGCCGCCCAGTGCGGATATCGATTCAATACTTACATCGCGTTAGCGATCGCGCCCAGTCTGGCGGGAGCAAGTGGACAATCAACGATGGCGCTGATTGTCGGATTTGCTGTGCCGATGGTTAACTTTGCTGCGGTCTATTCCCTTGCCCGCCATCAAGGGAAAAATTTCGCAGGTGCTTTGTTACGCAATCCTCTTCTGATGTCGACCGTGCTTGGGGTCGTATGCAATATCGCAGGCCTTGAGCTGCCAGCACCGGTTGATACATTACTTGCACGCCTTGGCGCTGCTGCCATTGCTCTTGGTATCCTGTGTGTTGGCGCCAGTCTGATATGGCAGCCAGGCCAGACAAAGTTCTCCCTGGTAGCCTGGATTCTCGCGGTCAAACTCATTGCCTTGCCTGCTTGTGCCTGGCTGATTGCCATCTGGCTTAATCTTGATCCCGTCAAACGGCAAATGCTGGTGTTATTTGCAGCAATGCCGCCAGCCACTGCAGCCTACGTCATGGCGATGCGAATGGGTGGGGACGGTCGTCTGGTCAGTCTGATCATCACGATCGGCACACCCATTGCTGCGATAACGATCCCCTTTTGGCTTTTAATTGCATCCTGAGATGGCTATGAGCATCCCATTACACGTCATTGAACTAGATCTGGCCGACGAGTTGGCAACAGATATCCTCGGGCAGGAACTCGCTCAGATTGCGGCCGATTTACGTTTGAATGCTGAGGGTGTCCTCACTCCCGGTCCTGATGCGGGTGGCAGGATTCACTTAAAAGGCGAACTCGGGGCAGGAAAGACTTCCTTAGCCCGCTCTTTTTTACGTGAATGTGGCGTCACAGGGCGAATTAAAAGTCAAAGTTACGCGCTACTTGAATCTTATGCTGTTTCTAATTTATACTTGTATCATCTTGATTTTTATAGATTTAGCGACCCATCAGAATGGTTGGACGCTGGATTTAGAGATATATTGAGAGAAAACGTACTCGTTTTGATTGAATGGCCCGAACGTGCCGCTGATTTATTGAGCGATCCGGATATATTTATTGAGCTGACATACCTTCCTACAGGACGGCATGCCACGCTAAGTGCTCTGACTGAAAAAGGCCTCAAATGGCTCACCGCGTTAACCCTGAAAAGGGCCACATCACAACCCAGCTGAAAGCGCCGAATCGCCGCGCTCTCTTGGGTGCGGCCAGCACTTTGTTACTCCTGCCTGTCATACCCCGTATCGCCATGGCTTCACGCCTGCTAGCCGTTCGCACCTGGCCCGCGGATGAATACACCCGCGTCACACTAGAGCTCGACAGCGAACTCAAAGCAGAACACTTCACACTCGAAGCTCCGCATCGTATGGTGGTGGATATCACCGGGCTAGATATGAGCCCCGCCCTCAATGATCTGGTGCGTAAAGTTAGAACTGACGACCCTTACATCAGTTCGTTGAGAGTCGCTCAAAATCGTCCCAACATTGTGCGTCTTGTGTTTGACCTCAAGCAGCCGATCGCACCACAGGTATTCACCTTGAAACCCGTGGGTGATTACAAATACAGACTCGTGCTCGACCTGTATCCCAAAGTCGCTCAGGATCCTTTGACGGCTTTGCTCAAAAAGCAGCCACAGAAAAACGAAGAAGATCCACTCGCACGTATTCTTGAGGACATTGGACGCAATCCAAAAGGTACTGGCATGGCCAGCCTGCCAGTATTACCGGAAAGCGTCAGTCCTCCACAGGTCAGTCCCCCGACCGAATCACCTAAGCTTGGTCGCCGTAGTCGAGTGATCACGGTCGCGCTCGACCCAGGGCATGGCGGCGAGGATCCAGGTGCGATTGGCAAAGGCGGTACGCGCGAAAAAGATGTTGTCCTGCAAATCGCTCAAAAACTCAAAGCCCGTATTGATGCCACACCAGGCATGCGCGCATATCTGACGAGAGACGGCGATTACTTTGTACCGCTGCATGTACGTGTTGAAAAAGCACGTCGGGTCAAAGCCGATCTGTTTGTATCGATTCACGCTGACGCTTTTGTACGTCCGACCGCTGGTGGCAGTTCTGTTTACGTTCTGTCATCGAGTGGCGCATCAAGCTCGGCGGCGAGATGGCTGGCCGACAAAGAAAACGCAGCCGATCTGATTGGCGGTATTAACCTCCAGGTCCAGGATCGGCAGGTCGCCAAAATCCTGCTCGACCTCTCTACCTCTGCGCAGATCAAAGACTCAGTCAAAGTCGGAGACAGCGTGCTAGATGATTTGAAAAGCGTTTATCGACTTCACAAACCTCAGGTCGAGCAAGCTGCGTTCGCCGTGCTTAAAGCACCCGACATGCCTTCAATCCTGGTCGAAACCGCATTCATCAGCAACCCTGACGAAGAACGCATGCTGCGCAGCGGCGCGGATCAGGAAAAATTCGCTGCGGCTCTGCATGGTGGCATCCGTCGATTCTTCACGGCCAACCCTCATCTGGCTTCTGCTGGTTGATTCATCCAGACAGCATTCACGGGTCCCCGAGCATCAGGTGCCAACAAGCCCTAAAATGTAATATTCAAAGCTGTCCTGGCTCCTATGTCTACCCGCCGCCCCATTGCGCAGTTACCCGACTTACTTATTAGCCAGATCGCTGCCGGCGAAGTCATCGAGCGTCCGGCTTCGGTGCTAAAAGAGTTAGTCGAGAATGCTGTTGATGCTGGATCACAAACCATCGAGGTCAGACTTGAGGCAGGCGGCATCCGACGCATTGCAGTAATTGACGATGGCGGTGGCATCGAAGCTAGCGAGTTATCACTCGCACTGACGCGTCATGCGACAAGCAAAATATCCTCTCTCACCGAACTTGAATCCGTCTTCTCAATGGGATTCAGGGGCGAGGCGCTCGCCTCTATCGCCTCGGTTGCGCAACTCACACTGACCTCCCGCACACGCGAAGCCACGCACGCCTGGAGTTACGAGTCAGGGATGGTCGAGCCTATTGCTGCAGCGGGTGCGTTAGGCACTACAGTTGATGTCAAATATTTGTTTGATCACGTTCCGGCGCGCAGAAAATTTTTACGTGCTGAGGCCACCGAATTTGGCCACTGCATCGATGCGATAGAAAGAATCGCGCTTGCATTGTGAAGAAAAAACGGATGGATCACTCTTGTGCTCCTCATGCTCCGAGCTTCTGCAACTTCTCGATCGAACGGGAAGA
>CAINDJ010000388.1 GCA_903847325.1 uncultured beta proteobacterium
CAATACACTTGAATTCTGTACGACCTGTCATGAGATGCGTGACACGGTCTATCAGGAGTACAAGGAAACGATTCACTATAGCAACCGTACCGGTGTGCGTGCGGTTTGTTCGGATTGCCATGTACCGAAAGACTGGGTACATAAGATTATCCGAAAGTCTAAAGCATCCCTCGAAATTTGGGGTAAATTGACCGGCAGTATCAGCACTAAGGAAAAATTTGAAGCTAAACGTATGACATTAGCGACACATGAATGGGAGCGTATGAAAGAAAGTAATTCCCGTGAGTGCCGAAACTGCCATAGTTTCGATGCGATGAGTGCGGATTTACAGAAACAAACCCCTTATAAAAAGCATATGAAGGCCAAAGAAGAGGGTAAAACCTGTATCGATTGCCATAAAGGGATTGCTCACCAGCTACCTGCTGAGTATGAAGAACCCGATTAATTGATATAGATCATGTTTTGGGTAGTGAAATAGAGCAGCATCTGAAAAGATGCTGCTATTATTTTTTTCAATGCTAATCCGTCTAATTGAATGAAGGCCCGTCCCTCTGATCCCAATGCTCAGCGTGCGTAGTTTAAGTTGTGTTCGCGGTGAAAATCGACTTTTTACTAATGTGAATTTTTCCGTCAATGCAGGCCAGTGGCTGCATGTTCGCGGACAAAATGGTGTCGGTAAGACGAGTTTGCTCAGGATTCTTGTCGGATTGACTGCACCGGCTGCGGGCGAAATTCTGTGGAATGAGCAAAGCATCAGCGCAAATCGGCATGAATTTAATCAAAATCTCCTGTATCAAGGACACTACGCTTGTACAAAAGACGAGCTGACTGCTCTTGAAAACATTAAATTCTCCACACGTCTAGACGGGGTCGCACTTGATCACACCTCTGCACAGAAGATATTGCACAGGCTTGGTCTTCAAGGTCGTGAGGATTTGCCTGTACGTTATCTGTCCGCTGGACAAAAAAGACGCGTTGGTATGGCCCGATTGCTCGCTCGCCCTGCAAAACTCTGGGTGCTCGATGAGCCATTGACCGCGCTCGATACGGTGGCCATAGAGATCCTAACTGGACTGCTGTCAGAGCATGTCGCGGGAGGAGGAATAGTTGTACTCACCAGCCATCAATCTGTTCCTCTCGCTGCGGGCAGGGTGCTCGACCTATGAGTGCCATGCTCTCGATGATCCAGCGAGACCTGTTGATGGTCATGCGTCGTAAAAGTGAAGTGTTTACTGCGTTGTTTTTCTTTGTCATTGTGACTAGTCTGTTCCCGCTTGGTATTGGAGCGGAACCTAATTTGCTCCGTAAAATCGCACCCGGTGTACTGTGGGTGGCTGCGCTTTTGTCGACCATGCTCGGTTTGCAAAGAATGTTTGCCAATGACTATGCAGATGGAACGCTGGAGCAAATGACCTTGTCGCCTACGCCGCTGGTTGTGCTGGTGACCGGTAAGATTTTTGCCCACTGGATAGTGTCCGGTTTGCCTTTAATTTTGCTGGCCCCCGTGATCGGTATTCAGTTCGATTTAAGCACCGAGTCATTACTTGTGCTGATGCTTACTTTGCTACTCGGCACACCTGTGCTTTCGCTGATCGGGTCAATTGGTGCTGCACTCACCGTCGGTGTTCGGGGCAGTGGGGTGTTACTCAGCCTGTTGATTTTGCCTTTGTTCGTTCCCGTACTCATATTTGGTGCGGGTGCCGTCTATGCGTATGAGTCGGGTATGGATGGTGCTGGCCACCTTTCTTTGTTGGGCGCGTTATTGATTTTTTCCCTGCTTGGGGCTCCCTGGGTGACAAGTGCCGCAATAAGGATCGCGACAGAATGACAGAAATTAAACGAAACCCCATGCTGAACTGGTTCAATTTTGCTAACGCCATGCGGTTTTATTCGCTGGCGGGAAAAATGATTCCGCTTTTCTGGATGATGTGCCTTATTTTTGGCTGCGCGGGACTCTGGATCAGTTTTTTTGTTGCGCCAGCTGATGCGGTGCAGGGCAATGGCTACCGGATTATCTTTGTGCATGTTCCCGCATCTTGGATGTCTATGTTCATTTATCTGGTGATGGCGGCCTGGGCATTGCTCGGACTGGTTCTGAATACCAGACTGTCAGCCATGATGGCTCAGGCCCTGGCGCCGACGGGCGCACTGATGGCATTGCTATCGCTGTGGACGGGTGCGCTGTGGGGCAAACCCATGTGGGGGACCTGGTGGGTCTGGGATGCGCGTCTGACTTCTGAGCTCATATTGTTATTTTTGTATGTGGGATTCATGGCGCTGCATGCTTCGATTGATGATCTGCGTCGCGCTGATCGTGCCGCAGCGATACTTGCACTGGTGGGTGTCATCAACGTACCGATTATTTATTTTTCAGTGAAATGGTGGAACACCTTGCACCAAGGTGCTTCGGTATCCATGACGAAAGCTCCCGCGATGGCGAGCACCATGTTGTGGGGCATGCTCTTGATGGCGCTTTGTTTTTGGATGTATTCGATTGCTGTGGCACTGACCCGTGTGCGCGCAATTATTCTTGAACGCGAATCACAGGCTAACTGGATTCGTACGCTCGATGAGGTGAGTCAATGAACTGGAACTCTCCTGCTGATTTTTTTGCTATGGGTGGGTATGCCTTGTACGTCTGGGGCAGCTTTGGTGCTTGCCTAGTGTTCATGGTGCTCGAGCCATGGTTTGTTATGCGTCGAAAGTCCCTGAGCCTTGCGCGTATCAAAAAAGTCATCAAAGCGAATGAGCACATTGAACATGGGGATGCGAGTTGAAAACAAGATATAAACGCGCTGCGATCATCGCGGCTGGTCTCGCATTGCTGGCCGTGGCGGCCATGCTGATATTGAACGCACTGAATAGCAATATCGCGCTGTACATCACACCGACAGAGGTTTTGCAGGGTAAGGCACCTAAGAGCCAGGCATTCAGAATAGGTGGCCTGGTTAAAGACGGGTCACTTAAGAGAGAGGGGATGACGGTTCATTTCGTGATGACGGATCTGGCCAGCGAGGTGCCTGTTTCATACAAAGGTATTTTGCCTGACTTGTTTAAACAAGGTCAGGGTGCTGTGATTCAGGGAAAGTTCGGTCCTGATGGAAAATTTATCGCTACAGAGGTCTTGGCTAAACATGATGAAAACTATATGCCTCCCGAAGCGCAATCCGCGCTCGACAGTAGCAAAAAAGCAGGAGCGCAGGCTAAACCATGATTCCTGAAATCGGACATTTCACCTTAGTACTGGCCTTGTGCATTTCAGTTGTGCAAGCACTGTTCCCACTCATGGGCGCGCACAATGGTCGCAGGGAATGGCTTGTTTTAGCCAAGCCCGCTGCACAGATTAATTTTTTACTGTTGCTCGCCTCGTTTGTGATTCTGAGCTGGTGTTTTTATGTTAATGATTTTTCGGTGCTCTATGTCTCGGAGCATTCCAATACGCAATTACCAACGATTTATCGCCTGGCTGCGGTGTGGGGAGGGCATGAGGGATCGTTGTTGTTGTGGGTCCTGTTGCTTACGCTCTGGACGTTTGCCGTCGCCCAGCTCTCGCGCACCTTGGATGAAAGAATGATTGCCCGTGTGATCGGTGTAATGGGGTTGATAGCAATCGGTTTGTTGCTGTTTATTCTCATTACTTCGAATCCTTTTGATCGTATTTTTCCGGCGCCACCTGATGGTCGTTCTCTCAACCCTTTATTACAAGATCCGGGGCTGGTGTTTCATCCACCAATGCTCTACATGGGGTATGTCGGATTTTCCGTTGCCTTTGCCTTTGCCATTGCCTCATTGCTCTCCGGTCAGCTCGATGCGGCCTGGGCCCGCTGGTCACGTCCCTGGACCACGGTCGCCTGGGTTTTTCTAACACTTGGCATCGCACTGGGTTCGTGGTGGGCGTATTACGAACTGGGCTGGGGCGGCTGGTGGTTCTGGGATCCTGTGGAAAATGCCTCATTTATGCCCTGGCTGATTGGTACTGCATTGCTGCATTCGCTTGCCGTGACAGAAAAACGAGGTGCGTTTAAAAACTGGACGGTATTGCTGGCAATTATTGCGTTCTCGCTTTCGTTGCTCGGAACATTTCTGGTTCGCTCAGGAGTACTGACTTCCGTGCATGCATTCGCGACCGATCCACGTCGAGGAATCTTTATTCTGATATTGCTGGCATTCGTAGTCGGGGGCTCCTTAGCACTCTATGCCTGGCGTGCTCCGCAAAGTTCTCCAGGGGGGCGCTTCGGGTTGGTATCACGTGAGTCGCTGATTCTGCTTGGTAATGTGTTTCTGGTCGTGGCGACTGCCTCCGTCCTGCTAGGTACGATTTATCCGCTGATCCTCGACGCGTTGAATATTGGAAAAATTTCCGTAGGAGCGCCTTATTTTAATAGCGTGTTCGTGCCGATCATGATCCCCGTTGTATTTTTGCAGGGCCTTGGACCCTGGGCCAATTGGAAAAATGCGGCACTTTCTAAATATGCGTTGCGTTTACTGGGGATTGCCCTTGTAGCGGTTGTCGCTGCAGTGGTCATTCCGCTGGCAATGGGTGAAATGACAGTATTGACGAGCGTGGGAGTGTGGCTGGCTTTCTGGATTCTTGGCTCGGGCTGCCTGCAGATTTTCCAGCGTTTGCAGTCGGGTATTCCTCCCTTGTCTTACTGGGGAATGCAACTTGCGCACTCGGGTATTGCTGTATTCATTGTTGGGATCACGATGGTTGGCGCATACCAGGAAGAAAAGGATGTCCGCATGGAAATGGGCGATGTCGTCACGGTTGGCAATTACCAGTTAAAGCTCGAAGGGGTCAGCAAGGTTGTTGGTCCAAATTATGAAGCGATGCGAGGCACATTTGCCTTGAGTCACAACAAAGAATTGATTAAACGACTTTATCCTGAAAAGCGTAACTATTTTTCCTCGACGATGCCGATGACCGAGGCTGCAATCGACTCTGGTTTTACAAGAGATGTCTATGTTTCGCTTGGAGAGCCGCTCGAAGGCCAAGCCTGGGCGGTGCGTGCATATTTCAAACCCTATGTTGACTGGATCTGGTTTGGTTGTCTATTGATGGCGCTTGGAGGTGTTCTCGCCATTCTTGATAAGCGTTACCGCAAAAAAGTGAAAGTGCCTTCACTCCCGGCAAAACGCACTGGTAAGAAGTAAGCACAAGGAGAAGACACCATGAAAATGAAATTCCTTATCCCTTTTATTGTATTTGTGGGACTTGTTGGATTTCTTGCTGTCGGTTTGAACAGGGATCCCCGGCACATTCCTTCGCCGCTGGTTGGGAAACCGGCACCGATGTTCAATATTGCACAACTGACTGAGCAGGATAAAAATTTTTCTCCCGAGAGTATGAAGGGCCAGGTCTGGGTGATGAACGTCTGGGCATCCTGGTGTGTGGCCTGCCGCGAGGAGCATCCTGCACTGGTTGAGTTCCATGCTTCGAAAGCAGCGCCCCTGATCGGTCTGGACTACAAAGATGTCAGAACAGATGCTCTGATGATGCTCGCAAGAGAAGGCAATCCATATGAGTTGTCAGTATTTGATATCTCAGGACGCGTGGGCATTGATTATGGCGTCTACGGCGTACCCGAGACCTTTGTGATTGATAAAAAAGGTGTCATTCGCTACAAGCATATCGGCCCTCTCTCTCGCGAGGCCTTAGTCAAGAAAATTTATCCGTTGATAGAAGAGTTGAATAAATCGTGATTCGAATCCTGGCGGTTTTCCTGATATTTGCTTGCAGTGGTTTGACCCTGGCTAAAGAAGCTACTCCAATCGCGCAAGATCCTGTCGTGGAACAGCGATTAATGACCATCTCAGAAGAAATGAGATGTCTGGTTTGCCAGAATGAGTCTCTCGCGGGCTCGCGGGCAGATCTTGCGATGGATTTACGTCGAGAATTAAGAGAGTTGATCAAGCAAGGTAAGTCGGATGACGAGATTCGTACCTTTATGGTCGATCGTTACGGTGACTTTGTGTTGTATCGACCACCTGTTAAACCCACCACCTGGATCCTCTGGGCAGGGCCCTTCGGTCTGCTTTTGGTAGGGATCATGGGTTTGTATGGGTACATCAGAAGACGCAATCGTGGAGTGCTCGAAACAGAGTTATCCGAAGCAGAGCAAAAACGCATTGATTCACTTCTAAAAGAGAATTCAAAATGATTACCTTAGTCAGTATTCTCTTTGCTATCGTGTTGTTCGTCTTGGCTTTACTTTTCAGACCGTATTTCTGGAAATCTAAAGCTGAAATTGTTTCGCGTACACAGCTTAACACCACGATTTATCGTGACGAACTGGCTAAACTTGATCACCAGCTGAAACAAAAATTGATTGCTAAAGATGTATACGATCAAGAGTTTGCTGAGCTGCGCAATCGTTTGTCGCAGGATGTGGCCGGATCCGAAAAATCGCTCTATACGCATTCGCCACGTATGACGATCATCACTTTGAGTGTTCTGATTCCTGTTGCGGCGATTAGCTTATATTTAATGCTGTCTCGTCCACTGGAGGCGGTCGATCCCCAAGCCCATGCACAGATTGCTCAAAAGGAAGTTGAGCAAATGGTGGCTGGTCTGGCCGCTAAGTTGCAACAGGAGCCAGATAACCAAAAGGGCTGGGCAATGCTTGCAAAGTCTTACAAGGTGTTGGACCGACCCATTGACGCACAGCAAGCTTATGAACGTGCCGGAAATTTTATAGATTCTGACGCGCAGATGCTGGCTGATTATGCGGATGTACTTGCAACAAATTCGAATGGAAGTTTTGCGGGTAAGCCCGAAGAGTTACTCGCCAAAGCTTTAAAAGTAGATCCTAATCACCCAATGGCACTCTGGTTGGCTGGAACAGCCGCTTATAACAGTTCAGATTTTTCCCTGGCGATCACGTTGTGGGAAAAACTGTCCGCTATTCTTGTGCCTGATTCAGAAGACGCGCGCATGATTCAAGGTGCTCTGCGTGATGCGAGAGGACAGCTGCCTCAGGCTGGCGCAGCGAGCACTAAGCTCAATGCAGCAGGTACTACAAGCTCCGATATTGTGGATAGTACTAAAGGGGTGGGTGGCATTGTGGAAGTTGATGCCGCTTTGGCAAGCAAGTTTAAATTAGATGACGTAGTGATGGTGATCGCGCGCGCAACGGATGTGAAAATGCCCGTTGCGGTACTGCGTGTAAAAGCCAGTGAACTGCCTGTGAAATTCAATTTAACTGATGCGTTAGCTATGACTCCTCAGGCCCGTATTTCTTCGCTACAGAGCGTATTGATTGAGGCACGTGTTTCGAAATCGGGCTTTGCCATTCCAGAACCAGGGGATCTATATTCCGATGTTCAAACGGTCAAGGTGGGAGATCAGAATATTCGACTTTTTGTCAACCAAGTTAGACGCTGATTTTTTTAAAAATGCAACTTCGTAAAAAAATCTTCAGTTATCCGATTGCGTTATTCGCAGTGTTGACCATAGCTTTGATTACGGTTGCAACATTTTTTGTACTGTTGAATATTCGTGTCCAGCAATTGGGCCATACACGACTGGAAACAATCGGTTTAACCAAAATTTTCAGTGAGCAAATTGAAAGAAATTTTTCCGGTATAGACCTTGTGCTCGAGGGCGTTCAGGAAAAACTGCAGTCCACCATGGGTCTTGAGTTTTCGCTTGATAGTGAGGAACTGTATTTATTGCTTGGTACGCGAGTGATGTGGCTGAGTCAGATTGATAAGCTTTATCTTGTCGATGAAAACGGCTTAATCGTCAATGCTTCAAGTAGTTTTCCTGTGAGTCGAATCCCCGATGACGGCGCAGAGTATTTCAACACTTTCAAGCATAGCAATATAGCTGGAGCCTATATAGATAGGCCTGTATATTCCCAGGCAGATAAAGCATGGATGCTAAGGATTGCCAGGCGAATTAATGATGCGTCTGGTAATTTTAGGGGGGTTCTGGTTGCTTCTGTTCGGGCTAGTTATTTTGAGTCTGGTTTTGCCATGATGAAACTGGACTATGCGCGCCCTGTTGCACTGTATCGCTCCGATGGGATACTGCTCGCTAGCTCACCTCATCAGGAAAATATGATGGGTGAGCGCCCGCCTGAACTTGATCAGAATGCAGTGTTTACTGCGTCCAATGATATTCGATTTTTATCCCGGGTCAAAAACATTGATGAAAGTGAGGAGTTCACGCTTTCGCCAATTTTGCATTTCCCCTTGATGGTGAGTGTGGTGAATGACAAGGAGGAAGCCTTGGCTGTTTGGCGCGAGACCTCTATTCCTGTAGTGATGGGTGCGTTTGTTGTTTGTTGTTTCATCTTTTTTTTTACAGGCATGATTATCAAGAAAATCAGACGTGAGGGGCGTTTGACACATGCGCTGGGTGAGGTGAGTGATCGTTATCAACAAACTGTTGATTCCGTGATGGATGCGATTGTGGGTGTCGATGAGTTTCAAAAGATTGTCGTTTTTAATCCTGCCGCAGAGAAAATGTTTGGTTATACGCAGGATCTTGTATTAGGCCAGCCCCTATCAATGTTGATTCCGGTAAGGTTTCGTGATGTGCATCAACACAATGTACACAGTTTTAAAATTTCCAAAGTGAGCTCTCGTGCAATGGCTCCACTGGTGTCAATTACTGGACTCAATGCTAATGGTTCAGAGTTTCCGATTGAATCGACAATTTCTCAGTCAATGGTAAATGGTCAGTCACAACAAACTGCTGTGCTTCGAGATGTAACAGAGCGGCGTCGCGCTGAGCGTGAATTGCTGGAAATGAACGAGCAATTAAGAGCATTATCCATTGAGCAGGAAAAAATACGCGATGAAGAACGTGGGCGTATTGCTGTTGAATTACACGATGATTTGGGTCAGCAGTTGACTGGTTTAAAGCTTGATGTTGCCTGGCTATCGAACCGCATTAAGGATGGTCGCATGCCTGGTCGTGACAAGGTTGATGCGCTCAGGCATAGTATTGATCAGGCCATCGGATCCGTTCGTCGGATATCTACGGAACTCATGCCCCTTGTACTTAAAGATCTTGGCTTTGCAGAAGCGGTTGCCTCGCAGTCAAGGGAGTTTTTTAAACGCACAGGCATTGAGGTCATTTTCGATTTGGAAGCTGACTCGCTTGTTACGAGTGATGATTTATCTATTGCACTCTTTCGAATCACTCAGGAGTCAATGACAAATGTGTTGAGACATGCTCAAGCCACGTCCATTCATATCAGACTATTTGAAAAAAATAAGATGTTAGTACTTTCCATTCAAGACAATGGTCAAGGTATAAAAAACGAGGGAAGATCATCCGGATTTGGATTGTTTGGTATGAGAGAGCGCGCTAAATCACTTGGTGGAAATGTCAGTATCTACAGTTCTGAGGGAGAGGGGACAACGGTTCAGGTTGAAATTTCTCTTGAAGAAAAAGTATTTAAAAAGGCATCTCATGAAATTTGAAATTCTGGTCGCTGATGACCATGCGATTATCAGAAATGGTTTAAAAAAAATCCTTGAAGATACGGATGATCTGATCGTTACGGGTGAAGCCGCAGATGGAGTGTCGACTTTGCAGCGGGTGCGCGAAAGGGATTGGGATCTTGTCGTTCTTGATCTTTCTATGCCGGGTAGAAATGGTATTGAACTCATTAAATTGTTAAAAGCAGAGCGTCCCAAGTTAAAGATTTTAATTTTCAGCATGCATCCGGAAGAGCAATATGCCGTAAGAGCCATCAGGGCGGGCGCATCCGGTTATCTATCAAAAGAAGAAGACAGCGACCTTTTTTTGCCTGCGATACGCAGAGTTGCATCGGGTGGTATGTTTATCAGTCCTAAAGTGGCAGAGTTGCTTGCTCAGGATGTCTCGCATGCCTCTACTTCTTCTTACTCAACCTTGTCCAATCGCGAGTTTGAGGTGCTTGTCCGGATTGTGCGTGGAGTCAGTCTTACGGATATATCTAAAGAATTCTCGCTGAGTGTTAAAACCATCAGTACCCATAAGACCCACATCATGACTAAACTTGGTGTTTCTAGTCAGGCAGATCTGGTTCGCTACGCCATTGAGCATAAATTATTAGATCTTGACGGTTAGTTCGCGAAACAGGGACGTCCTGGCAATCTGGTAATTTTATCCATTTAAAATCAATGGCTTGAGCGGTATCTTTTAAGCGGCGTAGCTTAAAAAAGAGAGGGATCAGGTGCAAACCCTTATTGATCGAAAAGTCACTTCAGCCTATACAGTCACATGTTGCCTGTGATACAGGCCGATAAAATTTAAGTGTGGCCCAGAGGGTAATACTTAAAAGCTGAAGATTTTCTGGAGAAGACAATGAAGCTGCGTTCCTTAGTATTTGCATTATCCATGGCCGGTATGGGTATCGCTGCCCAGCCCGCAGTGGCGGCGATTTCGGATGACGTCATCCGGATCGGTTTTACAACCGACATGTCTGGTGTGTATGCCGACGTAGACGGACCGCGCGGCGCTGATGCGATCCGCATGGCTATTGCCGATGCGGGTGGTGAAATCAACGGTAAAAAAATTGAGCTATTCGTTCTTGATCATCAAAACAAAGCAGATATCGCAGCTTCGAAAGCACGCGAGTGGTTTGATCAGCAAAAAATTGATTTATTGATTGGTGGTTCAAACTCCGCTGTCGCACTGGCCCTTGCAACGGTGGCTGTCGAAAAGAAAAAACCTTTTATCGCGATTGGAGCCGGCAGTTCAGACCTGACCAATAGTCAATGCACGCCATACACCGTTCACTATGCTTACGATACCGTCGCGATGGCGCGCGGTACCGGTTCTGCTGTGGTGAAAAACGGTGGTAAGACCTGGTTCTTTATTACCGCCGACTATGCTTTCGGACATGCACTGGAGCGAGATACTGCTGCCGTCGTGAAAGCCACCGGAGGTGAGGTCAAAGGACAAGTAAGAGTCCCGCTGGGTGTTTCAGATTTTTCTTCGTTCTTGTTGCAAGCGCAGGGTTCAGGTGCCCAGATCCTGGGTCTGGCCAATGCCGGTGGCGACACGATCAATTCCATTAAAGCGGCCAACGAATTTGGTCTGACCCCTAAGGTCAAAATGGCTGGTTTGCTTGTCTACATTAACGACATTCACGCCTTGGGTCTTAAAGAGACACAGGGCATGTATCTGACAGACTTCTGGTATTGGGACGAGAACGATGAGAATCGTGCCTGGTCCAAGCGTTTCGAAGTTAAATACCCAGGACAGAAGCCCTCAATGAATCAGGCTGCTGACTATTCAGCTGCCGCGTTTTATTTGCGTGGCGTAAAGGAAACGGGTTCTGACGACACCGATGTCATGATGAAATGGATGAAGTCAGCCAAAATCAATGATATGTTCGCTAAAGGCGGCTACGTTCGCGAAGACGGCCGCATGATGCACGACATGAATCTGATGCAGGTTAAATCACCCGCAGAGTCCAAGTATCCATGGGACTACTACAAGATTGTTGCA
>CAINDJ010000389.1 GCA_903847325.1 uncultured beta proteobacterium
CCAGACTGAGGGGGATAACGTTTACTGACTGATCCAGCAAACCAAACAAAACAGGAATGTGGAATGCAAGCTTTTCTATGCCAGTTTGTTTTTCGACTCCTACCGCTGCGCATTGTTGCGAGAGGGTGATGGTGCATCTTTTTGATGATGCGTCATAGACCATGGAGACCGCAACATGTGGTGTGCCCGCCTGGACATACCAGCGACGAAACACATCAAGATTTTTTTCTGGATTGTTTTGTTGGTACGCCCATTGCATGGCATCGACAAAATCATCGCAGGTGACAGCTTGCCCATCATGTCGTCTGAAATATTCATCCATCCCCGCGCGAAAGCCAGATTCACCCAGCAAGGTATGGAGCATACGAATGACTTCAGCACCTTTTTCATACACCGTAGAGGTATAAAAATTACCAATCTCCTGATAACTTTCGGGTCGGATCGGATGAGCCATCGGGCCGCGATCCTCGGGGAACTGTACCGCGCGCAGTCCGATGACATCCTCAATCCGCTTAACGGCACGGGCGCTCTGTGCGGCTTGTACGGTTAATTCACGTGCCATCATGTCCGCACTGAATTCCTGATCACGGAATACGGTCAGACCCTCTTTAAGGCTTAACTGAAACCAGTCACGGCAAGTGACACGATTGCCGGTCCAGTTGTGGAAATATTCATGTCCGATGACGGATTCGATTGCGTCGTAGTTCGCATCGGTGGCCGTATTGGGGTCAGCCAGCACATAGGCCGCATTGAAAACATTCAACCCCTTGTTTTCCATTGCGCCCATGTTGAAATCACGTGCTGCGACGATCATAAAGCGATCCAGATCGAGCTCTAAACCAAATCTGACCTCGTCCCATTTGAGCGAGCGCTCAAGGGACTCCATTGCCCAGGCTGTTTGGCTCTCTGTGCCTGGATCGCTATAGACCTGTAGCAATACTGTGCGTCCGCTCGCGGTTTGTGTCGTGTGCTCGCGGCAAGCAAAATTACCTGCGACCAGCGCAAACAAATAACAAGGCTTGGCAAAAGGATCGTGCCACTGCGCCTCGTGGCGATTATTTTCAAGCTCGGTTTGCGCAATCAGATTGCCGTTAGACAGCAAGATGGGGAATGTTTTGCGATCGGCGCGCAATGTGACGCGATAGATCGACATGACGTCCGGACGGTCGGCAAACCAGCATATTTTTCTGAACCCCTCGGCTTCGCACTGGGTAAAGAGGCTCTGGCCAGAGACATAAAGTCCCATCAGGCTAGTGTTTTTATTAGGGCGGCAGGTGCTGATAATGACGACATCTGCCTGCTCTGGCATCTGATGAATGGTCAGAGTTGATTCTGTGAGTGTGTAGTCATTTCCGCTAAGTTCGCGTTCATTCACGTGAACAGAAATCAGCCCGAGTTCCTCTCCATTGAGCACAAGATCACTGGGCTCAGAGGATTTGCGCAGAACGCGCATGGTGTTGCGCACCCAGGTTTGATCCGCATCGAGATCGAATTCCAGACTGATCTGGGGAATCAAAAAGGGGTAGGGCAGATAGTCTTGACGGCGGATGGTCGTACCAGTTTCGGTGGGCATTTCAGTTGTCCGGAGATAATGTCTGCGATTGCGAAAAGACTTGGCAAAGCTTAATTACCAATATTGTCCTATGATAATTGCTTGTAACCCATCCAGTCAGAACTAAATCAAGATTAGAGACATGAGCACAAAACTGATTGTTAAACCCCTGACACGCTCCGTAGGGGCTGAGATCCATGGCGTCAACCTGCTTGAACCCGTCAGCGACGCGCTGATTGCCGAGATTCGCAAAATCTGGCTGGAGCTCGGGGTGATATTTTTTCGTGATCAACCGCTGGACTCTGCCGCTTATCTGGCGTTTGCCCGGAGATTCGGCGAAGTCGTTGAGTATCCCTTTGTCAAAGGTTTACCCGATTTTCCCCTGATCATTCCGGTATTAAAACTCCCCCACGAAACGCATAATTTTGGTGGGGTATGGCATACCGATACCACCTATCTTGCTGAGCCTCCAGCGGCCACCATGCTGATCGCGCGTGAATTACCTCCCGTAGGCGGCGACACCATGTTTGCGAGTAATTACGCTGCCTATGACGCCTTGTCTGAAGGCTTGAAAAAGACCGTTGATCAACTCGTCGCGGTGAATTCTTCAGCGAAAGCGGCTGTGACACATTCACGGGAGGATCGGTTGGGCGACTCCGCCACCAGTAAGGGGCGCGAAGAGCTCAACTCCCAGCACCCGGTGGTTAGAACGCATCCCGAGACGGGTCGCAAAGCTCTCTATGTCAACCCAGGCCACACCCTTCGTTTTGTTGGTTGGACTGAGGAGGAAAGTGCGCCTTTGCTCGATTATTTGTTTGCACATCAGGTCAGACCTGAGTTTACCTGCCGCTTTAGCTGGACCCCTGGTGCGATTGCATTGTGGGATAACCGTTGTGTGCTCCACAATCCAATTAATGATTACCACGGCCACAAGCGGCTGTTGCATCGCATTACGCTCAAGGGCGACGCTCCTAAATGAAAATCACACAATTCAGCCTGATCGCATCGTTAAGCCTTGCTTGTTTGTTCGGTGCGAGCGCGACGCATGCAGAAGTACCCCAGGCGCTCGCTGGCAAACAGGTCAAGATAGTGGTGCCACAAACTGCGGCAGGCGCCTCAGACTCGCTTGCGCGCGTCATGGCCCAAGAGCTCACTAAGCGCTGGGGTATCCCTGTGATTGTTGAAAATCGTCCGGGCGCAGGGGGCAATATTGGTAGCGATACGGTTGCAAAATCAACGCCAGACGGTACGACCTGGCTGATGAGTTATTCGGGTACGCACTCGATTAATCCTTCTTTGTACAAAAACATGCCGTTTGATACGGCCCGGGATTTGGCGCCTATCGGATCTCTGGCGACGTTGCCATTTGTCATGGTGATCTCTCCCAGCCTGCCGATTAATAATTTTGCAGAGTTTGTTGCGTATGCCAAGGCTAATCCAGGCAAGGTGAATATCGCTTCCTCGGGGAACGGCTCGGTTGCGCATCTGCTGGACAATATGATGGACTCCGCAGCCGGGATTAAAACTACCCACGTACCTTATAAAGGGGTCGCAGGCTCTCTGACGGATGTGATGAGCGGTCAGGTGCAGGGTACTTTTGCCAGTGCGCCCTCTGTGATGGGGCAGATCAAGAGCGGGCAGGTCAAAGCCATTGCCGCCTCGGCAACCAAGCGTAGCGCTGCGTTGCCTGAGCTGCCTACCTTTGCAGAGGCAGGTTATCCCGTTTTGGCGATCGACTCATGGTTTGCCTTTTTTGTTTCCTCGGCTACGCCCGTAGCGATCAGAAATGAAATTCACGCTGAATTAAATAAAGTATTGCAAGACCCTGCAGTGATTGCCCAGTTTGAATCAAAAGGTGCGGCACCGATGGTGACCAGTCTGGATCAATTTCAAACAATCGTGGATAAGGATATGCAGCAATGGGGGAAGGCAGTACGTGACTCAGGCGCAAAAATTGATTAATTATTAATAATAGTCATTAAAAATTTGCTGTTTTATTAAATAAATTTTAATAAAGGCTTGTGTTTAAAAACTCTTGAAATATATAACTAGATCG
>CAINDJ010000390.1 GCA_903847325.1 uncultured beta proteobacterium
CACCTGATTTTAATTTACGCTTAGAGCACCAGTTAAAGTCCGCAGGGATCCCTACCATTCACTTTGTCGGGCCATCGATCTGGGCTTGGAGATACGAACGGATTCATTTCATCAAGCAAGCTGTGTCACACATGCTTGTTTTGTTTCCCTTCGAAGAAGCCATCTACCGAAAAGAAAACATCCCCGTGACCTACGTCGGCCATCCACTTGCCGATGCAATCGCGATTGAGAAGGATACGCATGCCGCGCGCGCGCGCCTCGGCCTTGATTTCAATAGTCGCGTGCTTGCGATCTTGCCGGGTAGTCGTTCGTCCGAAATAAAACTCATGGCACCCAGGTTTTTACAAGCAGCACAACAGCTCGTTCGCCGTGATCCGGGTCTTATTTGTGTCGTCCCGATGGTCAATGCCCAGCGAGAGGCTGAATTCAATAAGTTTCTTGCGCTTTACCCTGTCCCTAATTTACGCTGTGTGCGCGCCACGGTTGAACAGGCGGCAGGCCGACCGATCGCCTGGGATGTACTTGAGGCCTGTGATGTGAGTCTTGTCACAAGTGGGACTGCAACGCTCGAGGCGGCACTATTTAAATGTCCCATGGTGATCTCATACGTTCTCTCTCCCTTGATGCGGAAAATCATGGCCTGGAAATCAGGACAGCAACGTCCTTATTTACCCTGGGTAGGCTTGCCCAATGTTTTGTCCAACGATTTTGTTGTGCCAGAGTTATTGCAGGATGCTGCCACACCAGATCAACTCGCCAGCGAGGTATGGGACTTGCTAGTCAACGATCATCGGGCAGAGCAGATCAAACGCAGATTTACAGATTTACATCACACACTTCAGTGCGATACGCCAACCCGCGCAGCGAACGCAATATTGCAAGTACTCGATGAGCATCGTTAAAAAAGCACGCTCCCCACGTCTATCAACACATCAGGCGGACTTGTTTGCCAGTCTTGCCCAAGAGGCAACCATCGTTGCAGGTGTTGACGAAGCCGGCAGGGGACCGTTGGCGGGTGATGTATTTGCCGCGGCTGTCATCCTCGACCCATTGAAGCCTATTACAGGACTTGCAGATTCAAAGGTATTAACCGCCACACGCCGGGACGCACTGTCACGGGAGATCCAGGAGAAGGCGTTGTCCTGGTCGATCGCCACAGCGACAGTCGAAGAAATCGATCAGATCAATATTTTGCAGGCTACCTTGCTCGCGATGAAGCGGGCTGTCGAGGGTCTGCATATCCCGCCTGATCTGGCGTTAGTCGATGGCAATCAGCCTCCCAGACTGTCGTGCGCGGTCAGGACTGTCGTAAAAGGCGACTCACTGATCGAGGCGATTTCAGCAGCCTCTATTCTGGCCAAAACAGCCAGGGATCATGATTTATTAAGATTACACGCGCTATATCCGGACTATGGATTTGATCTGCATAAAGGTTATGGCACGGCATTACATATGGCAAGGCTGAAACAATTTGGCCCAAGCGCTGTGCACCGCCGCAGTTTTGCACCCGTGCGCGTTTTACTGGAGTCCAATTAAATGAAACTGATCGAATCCCGTGCCAATCCTTTGTTTAAACAACTGTACAAATGGCAGTCATCGGCAGGGCGACGCGGTGAGCCGGTGTTGCTTGACGGAATTAATCTGTGCGAGTCCTGGCTGACTGCGAAAGGTCAGCCGACACACGCTATTTTTGATATGGAGCGGATTGATGAGCCCGGACTCAGGCAGCTGATTGAAAAGCTCAACGTCGAAGTCTGCATATCGATGCCTGGTACCTTGCTGCGTAGCCTGACCAGTGTTGATACGGACCAGGGCGTGCTCTTTGTCGTGCAGCCCAAAGTCAATACCGTACCATTGAGATTAAAGGATTCCGTCGTCATGCTGGATCGAATTCAGGATCCAGGCAATGTGGGTGCAATTCTGCGCACATGCGCGGCAGCGGGTATCAAACGCGTTCTGGCGGCGACCGGTACTGCCTCACTCTGGTCGCCCAAAGTGTTGCGTAGTGGCCAGGGTGCGCATTTTGCTTTGCAATTACACGAACAAGTTGATTTACTGGCGATTGCAACAAGTCTTGAGATGCCTCTGGTTGTCACAACGCTCGATGATGCGCAAGACCTGTTTACAACCAAACTCCCAGCACAATGCGCGTGGGTGTTTGGACACGAAGGACAGGGCGTTGATGCAAAGCTGCTTACCCGTGCCGATCTGAAGGTGAAAATCAATCACGAACTAGGGCCGATTGAATCACTGAATGTGACCGCCGCTGCGGCTATTTGTTTATTTGAACAGCGAAGACAAGCTATGCCGGGTTCAAGTTCATAATCACAGGAATTTAGTACGCAGAGTGTTTGTCCAGACCCACTTCCTGCAAAACCGTGGTGGAGATTTCTTCGATCGACTTTGTCGTGGTGGAAAGCATCGGAATACCATCACGGCGCATCAGTCGTTCAGCCTCTGCAACCTCGTAACGACATTGCTCGAGCGATGCGTATTTACTGTCTGGTCTGCGTTCGTGACGCACTTCTGTCAGACGATCTGGCTGGATCGTTAAGCCAAAGAGTTTGTGTTTGAAGGGAGTGATGGTCGAGGGCAAGGCGCCGCGCTCGAAATCCTCGGGGATCAGCGGAAAATTTGCGGCTTTCACACCATATTGCATCGCCAGGTAAAGGCTTGTAGGTGTTTTGCCGCAGCGGGACACCCCTACCAAAATGACATCCGCCTGAGCCAGCCCCGATACAAACTGACCATCATCGTGTGAAAGACTGAAATTGATCGCCTCAATCCGGTTGCGATATTGCGTAGAGCTCACCGCATTGTGTGACTTGCCGATCGAATGGCTGGATTTCATGCCTAGATTGTGTTCCAGCGGCTCGACAAAGGCGCCAAACAAGTCCAGAAACAGGGCGTTGGCGATTTTTACGCGTGACAGGACTTCCTGGCTGACGAGCGTAGTAAAAACAATCGGCTGAAAACCCTGATCTGCGGCGCAACGATTTATCCGCTGGACGACCGCGTCAGCCTTCTCGACAGAGTCGACAAACGGTACGCGGACCTGCTTGAAAGAAACCGACTCAAACTGCGACAAAACTGAGTGGCTGAAGGTTTCAGCAGTAATACCAGTGCCATCAGAAATGATAAATACGGTACGTTCCATCGCGGATATGCTCACAAAAATTGTTCTTCCAACCATGCTCAAGTAGTATAATGCGCTGCAGCAAAAAAGTTCGCCCTGAGTCTGTAAAACTGTTTTTGGAGCAATTTTTCTAAACAGTTTCAAGAGTCCGGTTTGGTCAGCGTTTGTACCTTTAGCGTACGCATCCTGACCAAACTCGATTTCTCACATTGTAAAGGGTGACTTTCATGTCATATGTCGTTCCATTCGAGCAGCTCCGCATGACGGATGTTGACTCAGTCGGGGGTAAGAACGCCTCTCTAGGCGAAATGATCAGCCAGCTTGCTGGTGCGGGTGTGCGTGTGCCGGGTGGATTTGCCACCACAGCCGAGGCATTCCGTGACTTTTTGTCAGGTACCGGCCTGGACAAGCGCATCGCCGATCGCCTAAAAACACTCAACCCCGATGATGTGCGAGAACTCGCCATCGCGGGCGGTGAGATTCGCAAGTGGATTGCCGAGGCCCCGTTGCCACAGCGACTGCATGACGATATCACGACAGCATTTGCCAAGCTTGACGCGGATGGTCTCGGATCCTTCGCTGTGCGCTCCTCAGCGACTGCTGAAGACTTGCCCGACGCTTCGTTCGCCGGTCAGCAAGAAACCTTTCTGAACGTGGTCGGTATTGATGACGTGATCGATAAGATCCGCCATGTTTTTGCATCCCTGTACAACGATCGCGCGATTTCCTATCGCGTGCATAAAGGTTATGCGCACGGTGACGTCGCACTCTCTGCTGGGATTCAGCGCATGGTGCGCTCCGATACGGGTAGCGCTGGCGTGGTGTTCACACTGGATACCGAATCAGGATTTGACGACGTGGTGTTCATCACCTCTTCGTACGGTCTGGGTGAGACCGTGGTTCAGGGCGCGGTAAATCCTGATGAGTTTTATGTCTTTAAGCCCACGCTCGCTTCAGGTTTCTATCCGATCGTGAGTCGTCGTATCGGCTCCAAGATGCTCAAGATGGAATTTGATCCGCAGCGCACCGAAGGCCGGGCGATCCGCACAGTCGATGTGCCTGTTTCTGAACGTAATCGTTTTTCCTTAACCGATGACGAAGTCATCGAGCTCGCAAAATTCGCAGTCATTATCGAAAAGCACTACAAACGTCCGATGGATATTGAGTGGGGTCGTGATGGATTTGATGGCAAGATCTACATCTTGCAGGCGCGCCCCGAAACGGTGAAATCGCAGCAAGGTCAGCACGACGTGCAACTGCGCTATCGCCTCAAAGCAACCGGTGATGTCATTGTGACAGGTCGCGCGATTGGACAAAAAATCGGCTCTGGCCCTGTTCGCGTGGTGGGTGATTTGTCCGAAATGGATAAAGTC
This sequence comes from uncultured beta proteobacterium, assembly GCA_903847325.1. GTDB lineage: Bacteria > Pseudomonadota > Gammaproteobacteria > Burkholderiales > Burkholderiaceae_B > Zwartia. The sequence continues at coordinate 4,510 of CAINDJ010000390.1, forward strand.
CAGCCAGGTGACGTGCTTGTGACCGATATGACAGATCCAAACTGGGAGCCCGTGATGAAACGCGCCTCAGCGATCGTGACCAACCGCGGCGGCCGTACCTGCCATGCTGCGATTATCGCGCGTGAGCTGGGTATTCCTGCCGTGGTGGGCTGCGGCAATGCGACTGACCTGCTCAAAGAAGGTCAGCAAGTCACCGTCTCTTGTTCTGAGGGTGACGAAGGCCGTATCTATGATGGTCTGATTGAAACCGAAGTCGAAGAAATCCGCCGTGGCGTGATGCCAGAAGTCGGCCTGAAAATCATGATGAACGTGGGCAACCCCCAGCTCGCCTTCGATTTTTGCCAGATCCCAAATCAGGGGGTTGGACTGGCCAGACTCGAATTCATCATCAACAACAATATCGGCATTCATCCTAAGGCTGTTCTCGACTACCCGAACGTAGATGCTGAATTAAAAATCGCTGTCGAATCCGCCGCGCGCGGTCACGCTAGCCCACGTGCATTTTTTGTTGAAAAACTCGCAGACGGTATCGCCACGATCGGTGCGGCGTTCTACCCAAAAACAGTCATCGTGCGTTTGTCTGATTTCAAATCAAATGAATACCGCAAATTAGTTGGCGGCGCGCGCTACGAGCCCGAAGAAGAAAATCCAATGCTGGGCTTCCGTGGCGCTTCGCGCTACATCTCGGCTGACTTCGCCGAATGTTTCCGCATGGAATGCGAAGCCCTTAAGCGGGTGCGTGACGAGATGGGACTGACCAATGTTGAAATCATGGTTCCTTTTGTCCGTACTGTTAAACAGGCTGAGCGTGTGATTAAGTTGTTGGCCGATAACGGCTTAGTTCGCGGACAAAACGGATTGCGCGTCATTATGATGTGCGAGGTCCCTTCGAATGCGATTCTGGCCGAGCAATTCCTCGAGCATTTTGACGGCTTCTCGATCGGATCCAATGACATGACCCAGTTGACTTTAGGTCTTGATCGTGATTCCGGAATGGA
>CAINDJ010000391.1 GCA_903847325.1 uncultured beta proteobacterium
TGATATGTTGCATATTGAACAGCACGTTCAAGCATGGGTCGTTAGGCACCAGGCTCAAATGCGGCCATATTCTTTTAAACATCGTGACAGGCTTATAGAGGTCTCCTCTTATCCAATGCGAAATGGCGTGCGATTAAGAGCTTGGCGTTCTGTTGTTCTATCGGCTGAGAATGACAATCTTTCAGTTGAAAAAAATATTGAAGGAGAAAATACTTTCTCAACTGAATTTATGCCTACGCACGGTATGGCTAATTTACTTGATCGCATTCCTGATGGCTTGATGCTTTGTGATGAAAAAGGCTTGATCAAATGGGTAAATGATCCGTTTACATCTCTCTACGGTCTGAATTCAAAATCTGATGCGATTGGGTGCTCCCTGGAGATGATTTTCATCCAGTCATGGCTGAATGCCGAACCAGATTCACAATCTTTTATACGTTCAGGCCTAGTCGCTCTCAGAGAAAATCTCAAATATCCAGGATCTTTTTTTGAGTTGGCGTTACCAAACCAGCGCTATGTAAGGATTACCTCGAAGCAAAGCGAAACCAATGAAAATTTTTACACGCATGCAGATATTTCTGAATTAAAACGACAAGAAAAAATATTGATTGACACTCAAACTGAATTATTTAATCAGGTTTTGGTTCGTGCGGATGAGGCCGAGCAACTCATGCTCTCGAGTTTGAATCAGATAGCCTTAACACGCGATAATGAGACGGGAAATCATATCGTTCGGACACAGCATTACGTCAAAATTATTGCGCAGCGCTTGATGGAGATGGGCTGTTTTAAGGATGAGCTCGATACACAAGTGATTGACCTTCTCTTTAAGGCGGCACCTTTGCATGACGTAGGTAAAGTCGGTATTCCAGACTATATTCTTAAAAAACCAGGAAAATTAATCTCTGAGGAATGGGAAATTATGAAATCCCATACTCTGATTGGCGAATCTGCTTTATCGGCCGCGCAGTCAAGATCCAACGCATCGATAAGTGTTATGTCGGTCGCTATTGAAATCGCCGGTTGTCATCACGAAAAATGGGATGGCTCTGGTTATCCGCGAGGGTTCGCAGGAAAAGAGATCCCATTATCCGCTCGGATCATGGCCCTGGCAGATGTATATGATGCACTCGTCTCTGAGCGTGTATACAAAAATAGCTGGACGCATGATCAGGCTGTGGCTGCGATTATTGAAAAGCGCGGTACCCATTTCGATCCATTTGTCGTCGATGCCTTTATGTTTGAAACCAGTCAATTTCAACAAGTCGCTGCAACTTATGCAGATTGAAACTCTTGATCGCGTAGTACTTTGCGCATGACTTTGCCCGAAGGGTTTTTGGGCAAGCTTGCTACAAACTCTATTTTTCTGGGGTATTTGTAGGCTGCAGTCAGCGCTTTGACGTGTTCTTGTAGTGTCTTGATGAGTGCTGGCGATGCCTGACTGGCATCACGCAATACGATAAATGCTTTGACGACTTCGCCGCGCTCCACATCGGGGCTAGCCACTACTGCGCTTTCGAGCACAGCGGGGTGTTCGATCAAGACATTTTCTACTTCTGTAGGTCCAATCCGATAGCCTGCCGAGCTGATGATGTCGTCATTGCGTCCTGCGTAAAACACATAGCCGTCATCGTCCAAGTAGGCCAGATCACCTGTTATCCAGTAATCGATGCCGTTGACATGATGAATGTTTTCAGCAGTACGCTGTGGATTATTCCAGTAGCCCAGCATGAATTGCGGATTGGGTAGTTCCATGGCGAGATGTCCGACCTCGTTCGTATCGAGGATTTCATCTGCATCACTCAGTATGTTGAATCGCGTCCCTGGTATTGGCTTGCCCATGGAACCTGGTTTGACAGGCATACACGGATAATTCAACACCGTCATCAGCGTTTCTGTCTGCCCGTAGCCATCCAGTAGTTGTGCGCCAGTCATCTCTTTCCAGCGTTTGACAATCTCTGGATTGACGGACTCACCAGCCGATACATTCAGCCTGAGTGCGGACAGATCAACTTCATCCACAGACAGATTAACAAGGTGTCTGAATTCTGTGGCGGGTGCACAAAATACCGTGACCTTGTAATGGGCCAGCAGTCTTAATCGTTCTGCTGCCTCGAACTTGCCATCATAAAAAAGTACACAGCTACCACGGCTCCAGGGGCCGAATAGAATGCCTGTCCCGGCTTTTGCCCAGCCTGTATCAGACGTGCACCATTTAATGTCTGACTCTTGTAAGGTTTGCCACCAGGCCGCGGATAGTCTCCAGGCGTAAATACCTCGGCTTGCATGCAGGACTCCTTTTGGATTGCCAGATGAGCCCGACGTGTAATAGAGCAGGGCAGGCTCGTCTGCGGCCATACGCGCGCAGGTAAATTGCCCGGATTGATTTTTACTTTCGTCAAAAGGGATCCAGTGCCCCGTTGCAGGACCGACAACAATCTTTGCCTGGATGTCGTCGAGCGCTGAAAATTTTTCAATATTTGCAGTCGTGGTGATGACCGCTTTCGCTCCTGAGTCTTTGATCCTGTATGCAACATCTTTCGACGTCAACATCTCAACGCAGGGGATAGGGATCATGCCGGCTTTCAGGCAAGCGACCATTGATATTTGCCACTCCGGAATACGTGGCAGCAAAATCAGAACACGATCTCCTTTCGCAATCCCATGCGAGGTCAAAAGATTGGCGAGCTGATTACTTAAGCGGGCAATATCGGAAAATTTGAATAAACGTTCGTGACCCGCCGCGTCACACCAAATCAGGGCAGGCTTGTCGTTCAGACGCGCCTGCTCATCGATGACATCGTGCCCAAAATTGAAATGAGTCGGCACCGCGAGTTTGAATTCGCTCGCGCACTGCTCATAGTCAACCATGGGTAATAGGGTCATGTAGACGAGGATCTGTATTTAGACGATTGTCAGTATTTCTTTGACGGGCAAGCGTGGCTTTTGTGGCCAGTTCCCCGCGGCGGGGTAACCAACGGCAACCAGCATTGCTGGGATGTCATTGGCCGATAAGTTGAATTCTTTTGCAACGCCTGCAGGGTCAAAACCAATCATGGGGCCACTGACTAATCCCATCCCTTGCGCAGCTAACATTAACGCCATGGAACCAAGTGAAGCGGAGCGAATGGCCTCGTCACGTTGACGCTGGGGGTTGCCTTCGTGGCCGCCAGCAGCCATTGCCACCCAGCTGTCTGCCATTTCCTGTGGAACGATACCTGCATCGATTGCGGGTTTGATGGCGTGGGCTAAACCTTTATGGGCTTCGAGTGTGCCGCAAATAATAAATGTGACCGCGGCATCGGCGATTTTTTGCTGGCCATAGGCAACGGCTTTGAGCCGCTCTTTAGCCGCTGGCGTATGTACGGCGATGAATTTCCAGTTTTGAAAATTGAACGCGGTTGGTGCGAGAGTCGCCAGGCGTGTGAGTTCTTCGATTTCGGCGGTACTGAGTGACTTGGTTGTATCGAACTGGTTGGCCGAGATGCGTTGTTCGAGTAGTGTTGTGATCGCGTTTTTCATGGTGTTGATTTATTTGGAGGTTAGGGGCGAATTTAATTTGGTTTCAACAGAATCTGCGTGGTCGGATTTTGAGTGCTTGGGGGCTCCCACGATCTGCGGTATGTCCAGCGGATAAATTGTTCTTTCGTACACGGAAATGTTGGATCTATTTTAATAGACCACGTTTGAATAGTTGGCGCACCAGCCCGTAGCGGTTGCGTGTGGGCATTGCTACTTGCGCCACTGGGTAGTTCTTTATAAATATAACAGCGTCGTTCACGTGTCAGCTCAACGAGCTCCCAGCGATAACCGGTTGTGGGATTTGACGGTATCTCGGCAATCAGAGTCTGATTTAATCCGAGCTCAACGCGCTGAGTTTGGTCACGCTCGAGAGTGAGACGCATTGTATTGACTTCAGTATGCGTACTTTCAATCGTAGTGCTCGCACAGCCAGCTAGCATAAACAAGCTCAGTATGACGAGGTGGCTGTCGCGGTGTTTCATTTATTCAGAGCGCCATGGCAAGTAATTTCGCGCAATGTATTGCCTCGGTCTGAGCGCCATCCTTGATCTGGTGTCTGCAACTGGTGCCGTCTGCCACGACCACTGCACCATCAGGGCGATTGCGCACCGCAGGAAGCAGATTGAGTTCCGCCATCGCAACAGAAGTCTCATAGTGTTCGGTTTCGTAACCAAAGCTGCCAGCCATGCCGCAGCATGATGACTCGATGGTCGAGACTTTGAGCTCAGGTATCCAGCCCAGTACTGTCTGCACGGGCGTGAGTGCATCAAACGCTTTTTGATGACAGTGGCCATGCAACATGGCTACCTTGGTTTCAATAGGCTTAAGCGTGAGTGCAATACGTCCTGCTTTTTTTTCTTTCACCAGAAACTCTTCAAACAGGAGTGCATGTTCGGAAAGAGTTTTTGCTTCTTGCCCGTAACCATATTGCAGAAATTCGTCACGCAAGGTCAGGAGACAGGACGGTTCGAGACCAACGATGTGCACACCACGCTGCACATAAGGCATTAAGGCATCGAGGGTGCGACGTGCTTCGTTTTTAGCTTCGTCAACCAGACCTGCGGACAGAAATGTACGCCCACAACATAAGGGTCGTTCACCCGCGCGGGTATTGAAATGAACCGTGTAGCCAGCCGCCTCTAGTACGCGCTGCGCCGCTTGTGCATTATCGGCATCCATGTAGTTGTTGAACGTATCGACAAACAACAGTACTTCTTTTGTTGTGGCATGCGTAGGTGCAGTGTCCTGACGATTTAAAAAAGGAGTCCTGAACGCAGGTAAAGAACGCTGGCTGGCAAAGCCTAGGGTACGCTTCACCCAATTACCTAGTATGGGCATTTTTTCAGCTGCGCTGAGCATCGCACCTATTTTGCTGGCCAACGGTGCATATCGTGGCATGTAGGCGATCAAACGCTCGCGCGCGGAGATCCCGTGCTTAACCGTGTGCGCTGAACGTGCCTCGATTTTCATCTTGGCCATATCCACGCCTGTCGGGCAATCGCGTTTGCAGCCTTTACAGGAGACGCACAAATCCAGTACGTCCTTGACTTCCTGGCTCGCAAGTCCCTCGGTGCCGAGTTGACCTGATAAGGCGAGACGCAAGGTATTGGCGCGACCACGCGTGACGTGCTGTTCGTCTTTCGTGACACGATAGCTCGGACACATGGTGCCGGCATCGAATTTTCTGCAGTGCCCATTGTTGTTACACATTTCAACCGCGGAAGCCAGGCCATTGCTTGCATCCAGACCTGTACCAGGCTTTGTTTCGACGCCTGTTAACGGGTCTCTGAGCACATTCCAGGACGACCAGTCGAGTGCGGTTTTCATTTCCGGTACGGCATAGTCAGGACTAAACCGAAAATTGCTTCGATCATCCATTTTGGGTGGATTGATCATCTTGTTCGGATTAAACCGGTTGCCTGAATCAAATAATTGTTTGATCTCAGTAAAGGCCTGATGGATTTTTGGGCCGTATTGCCATTGCACCCATTCACCACGGCATAAGCCATCACCGTGCTCACCTGAAAATGCCCCTTTGTATTCTCGTACCAGTGCGCTGGTTTTTTCGGCGATCTCGCGCATCTTGGCGGCACCATCGCGACGCATATCCAGAATAGGACGCACATGTAATGTGCCTACGCTTGCATGGGCGTACCAGGTGCCCTCGGTCCCGTAGGAGTGGAACACTTCAGTCAGGCGACTGGTGTATTCGGCCAGATGTTCCAGTGGAACCGCGCAGTCCTCGACAAACGAGACGGGTTTGCCATCACCTTTCATACTCATCATGATGTTCATGCCCGCTTTGCGAACATCCCATAATGCTTTTTGCCCGGCAGCCTCAGGCATTTTAACTACGCAGCCAGGCAGACCGAGGTCGGACAGTAATGTGTCAAGTTCGTCTAATTTCTGCACCAGTGCGGCATGATTTTCTCCCGCAAACTCCACGAGAAGAATCGCTGCAGGACTACCTACGAGTGCTTTTTCAATAACGGGTCTGAACGCAGGGTTTTCCATCGCCAGGTCAATCATCGTACGGTCCACCAGCTCGACTGCAGTGGGCTTGAGTTTGACCAGATGCTGGGTGGTTTCCATGGCTTTATAAAAACTCTGGAAATTCACAACGCCTAATGTTTTATGGACCGGCAGGGGGCTGAGTTTGAGCGTGATCTGACGACTGTAAGCAAGCGTGCCTTCCGAGCCAACCAGGAGGTGTGCAAGATTAGCGACTCCATCATCGGTATAGGCGCGTGGATTATGACAATCAAATATATCGAGGTTGTAGCCTGCCACACGGCGCAGGACTTTAGGGATACGCTCCGCTAGTTCACCGCGCTCACGGGTTGCGATGATCTTGAGTTGTTCGAGGATGCCTTGCAAGCGTGCGCCGGTGACTGGTTGATTCAACGACCCCAAACGGGCTTGTGTCCCATCGGCGAGTACCGCGTCAATCGATACGACGTTATGCACCATGTTGCCGTATTCGATGGAGCGCGAACCACAGGAGTTATTACCTGTCATGCCACCGATCGTGCACTGCGCGCTGGTTGATACGTCCACCGCAAACCACAAGCCATGTGGCTTGAGCCACGCATTCAGGTGATCCAGCACGATGCCGGGTTCGACCGTGACGGTTTGTGCAACAGGATCAAAGTCGATCACATTACATAACCATTTACTGTTATCGATGATGAGCGCTTCACCAACTGTCTGACCGCACTGACTAGTACCGGCACCGCGAGCGAGAATGGGTACTTGTTGATCACGTGCGATATCTAGCGCGCGCAGCACATCGGCCTGGTCGCGAGGGACCACTACGCCCGTAGGCATGATCTGATAGATCGATGCATCGGTTGAATAGCGTCCGCGGCTCGCCGCGTCAAACAACACGTCACCGCGTAGTTCCTTATGCAACATCCTGGCCAGAGGTGATTGGGCCGAGGATGCCTGCGGGGTGAAATGCAAGGGCTTGAGGCCAGGTGCCAGGCGCGAGATGCTCATAGTTATGCTGAAAAATAATCCATGGCAGCCTGGACGCCGCTGCCTGTAAGTTTGACGCCAGATAGTTTTAACCCCATCTCGACACCTGCCAGTGTCGCCATCAGTGTCAGGTCATTACTGTCGCCCAGATGGCCAATACGGAACATGCGGCCTTTGAGTTTGCCCAGTCCCGTGCCAAGTGACAAATCAAAACGCTGTTGAATGCGTTTACGGATTTCGTCTGCATCGATACCTTCGGGTGTAATCACACCTGTCAGGATAGGTGAGTAGAGCGAGGCGTCCGCGCACTGGATCGGCAATCCCCACGCATTCACGGCAGCGCGCACGCCTGCTGCCCAGCGCTGATGGCGGGCGAATACATTCTCCATGCCTTCTTCTTCGAACATGTCGAGCGCTTCAGACAAACCATATAGCAAATTGGTGCTGGAGGTAGATGGCCAGTATCCGCTTTTGTTCATTTCGATGATTTCATCCCACGCCCAAAAGGCGCGTGGCATTTTTGCTGTTTTGGATGCTTCGATTGCTTTGGGTGACACGGCATTAAAGGAAATGCCTGGTGGCAACATCATTCCCTTTTGAGATCCGCTGATAGAAACGTCAACGCCCCATTCATCATGACGATAGTCAGCGCTCCCTAAACCTGAAATGGTGTCGACCAGGAGTAGAGCAGGGTGTTTGACTGAATCAATGGCTTTGCGCACTGCAGCAATATCAGAAGTTACACCTGTGGATGTTTCGTTATGAACAACGCAGACAGCTTTAATGCTGTGATGGGTGTCTCTTTTCAGTCGCTCGAGAATTAAATCAGCCTGAATGCCTTGACGCCAGCCTGGAGCGCTGGGTAAAACCGTATCGGCACCCTGGTAGCTTACGATTTCTGTTTTCAGACCCATGCGGGTCGCAAGCTTATTCCAGAGCGCTGCAAAGTGACCTGTTTCGAACATCAGTACGTGATCGCCTGGGCTAAGCGTGTTGACCAGAGCGGCTTCCCAGGCGCCTGTGCCTGACGCAGGGTAGATGACAACGGGGTCTTTGGTTTTAAAAATCTTTTGCATGCCAGCAATGACTTTCAGACCAAGCGCGCCAAACTCCGGGCCACGATGATCGATCGTGGGGTAGCTGATGGCACGCAAAATTCGATCTGGCACGGGACTCGGACCAGGGATTTGCAGGAAGTGGCGTCCGGTTGGATGAAAGTCGAGCTTGATCATTTTTTTTCCAGTCTGAGTAATCAAAGCAAATTACCACAAGAGCACACTACAATCCACCGGGTAGTTGTATGAATTTAAAAGAATGAACCTCCACGGAGCGATTCATCAATCAGCGAGCGCCGGCGCCTCGCCGCACAGGAGACAGGTGCATGGGATATAGCTTCAAAAGACTTGGGTTTATTCTTATTTTGACAATCGGTTTAACTTCGGCTCAAGCCATCGCACAAAGCTATCCAAATCGACCAGTAAAAATCATTGTCCCGTTCTCCGCAGGAGGGCCCGCGGATAATTTCGGCCGTTTTATCGCGCAACGTTTGCAAGAGGTTTTCAAGCAGCCTTTTGTGATTGAAAACAAACCAGGGGCAGGCTCTGTCATTGGGACAGATTTTGTCGCTAAATCTCCGGCAGATGGCTACACTCTGCTCATGATGTCAAACGCTCAGACGGTCAACGAGTCATTAATTCCAAACAAACCCTATAGCTTGCTGAAAGATTTTGTTGGCGTCGCACCGATCAACTACTCAGATTTGATCCTGGTGGTGAATCCTTCTATTAAAGCAAGGTCAGTCGCAGAGTTGATCGCTTTTGCTCGTGCTCACCCTGGCAAGCTGAATTACGCGTCTTCTGGTTCAGGCACGCCCTACCACATGGCAGGCGAGTTGTTTAAACAGATGGCGCAGGTCGATATGATTCATGTGCCTTACAAGACCAGCTCCGGTGCGCGCACGGACATCCTTGGCGGGCAGGTTGATTTAATGTTTGATGCCGTCACCACGATGACGGATCTGGTGCGAGAAGCCAAGGTAATTGGTTTGGCAACTACAGGCCTGACGCGTTCAGCTATTTTCCCCGGCATGGCAACGATGGACGAAGCGGGCGTGAAAGGTTTCGAGGCCACCGTCTGGGTTGGACTCATGGCACCCAAAGGCGTGCCCGATACGGTGATTGATCAACTAAATACGGCGATCGGAAAAATCGTATCAGATCCCGAGGTCAAGCTTATGTGGGGGCAGAGAGGTGCCCAGCCACTTGTGATGTCGCCAGCTGATTTTGATCGCTATATAAAGAGGGATGTGGCTAAGTGGGCCCGGATTGTCCAACTCTCTGGCGCAAAACCTGACTGACTTCAACCGGGATTAAATATGAAACTTTTTATATTGAGTGGCGGCGCAGCGGCTGGTGTTGTGCGTGGACTGCAATCTGAATTTGAGCAATCCTGTGGTTGCCAGATCAAGGCAACGTTTAGCGCGGTTGGCGTAATGAGAGATCGACTGGTCGCGGGTGATCCGTGCGACCTGGTTATTCTCACGCAGGCCTTAATCGCTCAGCTGATTGATTCTGGACATGTCATAAGTGGTACCGACCAATCCCTGGGCCTCATCAAAACGGGGATTGCAGTGCGATCGGGTCAGACGCATCCTGATGTCAGCTCAGCTACGGCATTAGCCGATGCGTTCACGCAAGCCTCTGCAATTTTCAGTCCTGATACGGAGAAATCCACGGCAGGTATTCATTTTATGAATGTGCTGAAAACATTAGGTATTGCGGATGAGTTGAAAGGTAAATTCCATACCTTTCCAAATGGGGCCGAGGCCATGCAAGCGATGGTCAAATCAGCCTCACCTAATCCGATTGCATGCACGCAGGTGACTGAAATTTTATATACGCCAGGAATTGATCTGGTCGCTGTATTACCAAAAGAGTTTGAACTGGCGACCGACTACACGCTAGGAATATGCTCTGGCGCACATAATCAGGAATCCGCTCGATTGTTTGCGCAATGGTTGACGGGCAGTGCGTCGGTCGCACTTAGAAAACAAGGCGGTTTTGAAATGCCTGCGATGCAGAGTCCACTGGACTTACCTTGAAAACTGATGAAACATACCCATATAGGCCATGCAATCTTCCACAAACTTGTTGTGGGTGGTTAACACGGTGTTTAAGGAAAACTGAACATGAATAGCCAGGAACGTGACGCATTAAGTATTTTTTTACAACAGTTAACGCAGGCTCCGGCACCTCAGAAAGAGCCTGAGGCCGAGGCGATGATTGCAAAAGCGATGGCGGCTCAGCCAAACGCCGGCTCTCTGTTGGTGCAGCGCGCGATGCAACTGGATTATGTATTACAGCAGTCACAGGCTAAGGTCGCTGAGCTGCAGGCTGAGCTCGACAGATCCAAAGCAGGGGCGCAAACCAGTTTTCTGGGTGATGCGCATGCTTGGGGACGAGGTCCTGCCACGACCAGTGCTGCCGTGAATACGGCGCCTAATTCAGGCGTAAGGCCAGCTTCCCCACAAATGCAATCTGTCTCACCCGTCGCCCCTGCGCCTGCACCTGCGCCTGCCACACCGGCTCCCTGGGGCTCGAGTGTGATGGGTTCGGTTGCCACGACTGCTGCTGGAGTGGTGGCAGGGTCATTTCTCTTTCAGGGTATTCAGAACTTGATGGGGAATCACAATCCCGGCGGTGGTTTTGGAGGCAGTGGTTTTGGTAATAATGCTGGATTTACGCCTCCAGCACCCGTGACAGTCAATGAGACCACGGTGAATAATTACTATACGAATGATCCCGCGACCGATCAAAGTTTCACATCAGGTGGTACATCCTATGCCGATGCCAGCGATAGTTTTGAGAGCGAGGATTTCGGTTCGGATGATAGCGACTTTGCATAATGATGATTAAAAAAACACAGCGTTTCGGCTTGCTGGCACCGTCCTCCAACTCGACACAGGAACCAGAGTTTGTGCGGGTTTTGCCGGCTCATGTCGCGCTGCATTGCGCGCGACTCTCTCTGCGCACGATTGACCCTGAATCAACTGTGCGTATCGTTGCTGAGATGGATGGCGAGGTCGGTAAACTCGCCGACGTCGCGGTCGATGCGATCGTGCTGTCTGCGACAGCGCCTTCGACACGCATGGGTAAAGGCTACGATCAGGAGTTATGCCGTCGTATCGAACAGGTCAGCGGTAAGCCCGCTACCACCGCGGCTACTGCCATGATGCAGGCTTTTGATGTGCTCGGTGTCAAAAAAATCGTTCTCGCGGCTCCCTGGGCTGCGCAGACAAACGAGGCGGTTGCTGCCTTCATAGAGGACAGTGGCGTTCAAGTTGTGAGTCAGCACGCGATGGGTATAGTGAGCAACCTTGAAGTTGGTTTGCTTGATTCGCAAACCGCATATGCACTTGGACGTGAAGCTGACCGTGACGATGCTGATGCAATTTTTCTGGCATGCGGTAACTGGATGACGATGGATATCGTTGAGCAGCTTGAACGTGATACGGGCAAGCCCGTGCTGACGACGAATGGTTGTGCGATTTGGGCGATGCTCAATATACTGGGCGGACATGAGAAAGTATCTGGATTTGGGACGTTGCTTGAACATCATTTAAAAAAATAACGTACAAAAAATAGTGCAAAATAAGTTGCTGCGTTGACGCACGACAGAGACGTCTAGAGGGGGACAACATATGTATTCGCGTTATGCCGTGCATAAGGGCATCGTCGCAGGCTTTATTGCTTGCCTAATCCTGTCGGCGACCACAGCGGTACAGGCTAGAACAATTCGTTTTTATGTTGTGGTTGCTGCGGGTGGAAGCGTTGATGCCATGGCCAGAATCGTCGGCGATAAGTTTGGCCCGCTTGTGGATGCAACGGTTGTTGTTGAAAACAAGCCAGGCGGGGGAGGCAACGTGGCGAGTCAGACCGTTGCGAAATCTGTTCCTGATGGCAACTCCCTGCTTATCTCTGCGAATAACCACACGCTGAATCCTTCGCTGTTTAAAGATCCAGGCTATCAGATGGACGAGTTGATTCCGATCGCAGAACTGATGCGAGGACCCTCTGTCATTGTTGTTCCTGCCAATTCATCCTATTGCTCACTGGATCAACTTATCAGCGATGCGAAGTCCAGGCCTGGCGCAATTCCATTCGGTGCTGCTGGTATTGGTACACCCAGCCATATTGCAGCTGAATTATTCATGCTCTCAGCAGGTATAAAAATGGAGGCGATTCAATATCGGGGCTCAGGACCATCTTTAGGTGATTTAGTCGGCGGTCAAATCCCCGTCGCAAGCTCATCACTCGTCGCTGCGATGCCAATGATTAAAGCAGGCAAACTACGGGCGCTGGCTGTGACTTCCGCGAAAAGATGGCCGGGTGCCGAGCAAATTCCTGCAGCGGCTGAATTTGGCATGCCTGATTATGAACATGTCACCTGGATTGGATTGTTCGCGCCAAAGGGTACGCCTGCGGAAATAATCACGCAGTATGGCCGGGCGGCCAGGCTTGCGCTGTCGAATCCGGATGTGCAGCGCCGGGTGGCGGGCTTGGGCGGGGAGGTCGGCACACTGGAAGGTGATGCTTTCAAACAATTCATTCAGGATGATTACGCAGAGGCCTCAAAGATCGTGAAGCTCTCAGGTATGAAAGCTGACTGAGTATTCAAATCTCTATATTCAGACCCGTTTTATTTCTGAGCGTAGTCAAATCTTCCTCCGTATCAAGATCTGTAATGAAGTGATCGTTTTGTGTTGAATATTTATAAACAGAGCAAGCATGGAGCCCGATGTACTGGCGAGCGGTGATGCCTGAGGTATCTTTTAAAAATTCACGCACACAAGCGCCTGACATGAGCACAGGATTACCGCGCTGTCCGCCCACAACGGGATAGAGAATTTCGGTTTCGGCAGGACGTGCATCAAAGGCGTTTAGAAGTTCTTGCAGGTCGTTTTCGTCAATCAGTGGCTGATCCGCCAGGGCGATCAACACTAGATCGGGTTGGTCTGGCAAGTTCTCTAGCCCTAAACGCACCGAACTTTGTTGACCATTCTCTGGCGCAGGATTGCGGATAATGTGCAGCGATGTATCCGTAGCGATAACGGCTTCTATTTTTTCATGATGAAAGCCGGTGACGACTGTGATCTGAGCGATCGCTGAGGCCTTTAACATCTGAAGTTGTCTGAGAATCATCGGTTGCTGATTGATTTGTATCAGGCATTTTGGTCGACCGCCCATGCGTGAGCCTTCGCCCGCGGCGAGGATGAGCGCGGCAGTTTTTCTATTATTATGTGTTGCAGGCTTAACCGTATTCATCATGATCTTTTAGCTTTTGTTTATCTAGAAAGGTAAGTATTTATTGAGCAGATTATTGCTGATTATTTGGCTTGATCCATCCGTAGCTTGTATTTAAACGCAGACCAACATGAAAATACTAGAAATTCGCGAATCCACCCGACCGATCAAATCGAATATCCGTAATGCTTATATCGATTTTTCTAAAATGACGTTGAGTCTGGTCGCTGTTGTCACGGATGTCATCCGTGACGGTAAACCCGTCATCGGTTATGGATTTAACTCGAATGGTCGCTATGGTCAGGGAGCTTTGATGCGCGAGCGCTTTATTCCGCGCGTCCTCGAGGCATCTCCTGATAGTTTGCTCGATACGCGCGGAGTCCTGTGTCCGCACAAAATCTGGGCCACGATGATGAATAACGAAAAACCTGGCGGTCATGGTGAACGCTCAGTTGCCGTTGGTACCATCGATATGGCGATATGGGATGCGGTTGCGAAAATCGAAGGTGTGCCACTTTATCAATTGCTCGCTGATCGGTTCGGCAATGGCCGGGCGAACCGCGATGTCTTTGTATATGCGGCGGGTGGTTATTACTGGCCAGGGCAGGGGCTGGAAGGTCTCATCACAGAAATGCAAAGCTATCTGGATCGTGGCTATAGCGTAGTTAAAAAGAAAATTGGAGGTGCTTCGCTTGCAGAGGACTGCAAACGTATCGAGGCAGTCCTTAAATTGTTAGGTCCGGGTCAGCGTTTATGCGTTGATGCGAACGGACGCTTTGATACCAAAACAGCGATTGAATATGCCAAAGCGCTTTCCCAGTACGATCTCTTCTGGTACGAGGAGGCGGGTGATCCTCTGGACTTTGAATTGCAGGCGGAACTTGCGCATCACTATGAACACCCGATGGCCACAGGTGAAAATCTGTTCTCCATGCAGGATGCACGCAATCTGATTCGCTATGGTGGTATGCGTCGTGATCGCGACTGGTTGCAATTTGATTGTGCGTTAAGTTACGGGCTGGTTGAATATCTCCGTACCCTCGACATGCTGAAAGAAAATGATTGGTCACCCAGCCGCTGCGTGCCACACGGTGGGCATCAGATGTCGCTCGCGATCGCTGCGGGTCTCGGACTGGGTGGCAATGAAAGCTATCCGGATTTATTTCAGCCGTATGGTGGATTTCCGGATGGTGTGAAAGTCGAGAACAGTATCGTGAAACTCCCTGAGCTGGTTGGGATTGGTTTTGAGGGAAAAGCTGACTTGTACGCCGAGATGAGGGCGCTCGCCAGCTGATCCGTTTACTCTCCCCTCATTTATTTCACGCGATCAAATTTCTGTATGCGTTTGGCATTATCCACTTCAGAGGTATAGATATTGCCTTGCGAGTCGATAGCAATGTTGTGGACCCAATGAAAATCCCCTGCCTGGCGCCCAGGCCGGCCGAATACTCCAATTTTTTCACCCGTTTCACGTAGCAGAATACGTACCTCGTTATTGCCACCATCTGCCACCAGAATATATTTTTGCGCGGGGTCTTCACTGACGACCAGGTCCCAGATTGAACCTGAGCCGCGGGTATTGGGTTCGGACACAATCTGTCGTAGGAATTTGCCGTCTTTTGAGAATATCTGAATCCGGTTGTTGGAACGATCGCAAACAAGGACAGTCTGATCTTTCATTAATCGTACGCAATGAACAGGGTTGGCGAATTGAGGGGATTCCGTGTTGTAGTCAGGGATCTTTGTATCGTCAGGTTTGTTGCCATAGGCACCCCAATGGCGTTTGTAGGCGCCTGTGGCTGCATCGAAAACGATGACACGTTTGTTCTGATATCCATCGGCTACGAATAGTTCATTGGTCGCTACATCCAGCTCCATGTGTGCAGGCCGTCCCAATTGATTCGTGGCATTGCTACCAAGGCTTTTGCCTGGTGAGCCAATTTGCAGGAGGAATTTTCCATCCGCAGTAAATTTCAGCAGCATATGATCGGCGTTGTCGTTACCCCCGACCCAGACATCTCCCTTCGGATCGACGTAAATGCCATGTTCATTTTTAGGCCAGTCATAACCGGTACCTGTTCCTCCCCAGCCGCGAAGAAAATTGCCTTCCCGATCGAATTCCATGACGGGCGGAGCGGCTACGCAGCACTTTGAGCGGGGAGGTATGGTGCTTGCGCCACGCTCATCTTCTGTCAATGTTCTAGGTCGTTGAATAATCCAGATGTGATCATTTTTGTCTGTCGCAATGCCTGCGACTTGTCCAAGTATCCAGTTGTTTGGCAGAGGCTTGGGCCAGGATGCATCGACGGCATAAGAGGGTCCCAACGCTGCACCTTCAACGCGTTTACCCCCTGTCGTACAGCCTGCCATGACACTTAGTCCACAGGCTAGCAACAATATTTTTAGTAGCGAGTAAATCCTGTTCATGAAAGTCTCCGATATTATTTTTTAATGGCAATGATGCTAACACCTAGCATACGGTGTACTCCATCCAGAATAATGCGTGTGAATTAACAAAAATTAAATCTCATCATTTCACGCA
>CAINDJ010000392.1 GCA_903847325.1 uncultured beta proteobacterium
CCGCTTGGCGTAATCACTCCAAGCGGCTTCCACCCATTCTGGCATGCGAGCACCGATCGCAATAATGGTTATCTTCATGCCAACTCAACTCAGTTTTTTTACTCTAGCCTGGTATTAGCGTGTCGAGCGAGCAGGTCGTGAGGAGCGGCCTGTCGGTGCGGAAACACGATTCGCCGCACGGCTCTGCGCGCGACGCCCGACAGGCTCCTCAGTTGAAATGGCCATGGGATCGAATTTTTCACCTGCGGCTACAACAGGACGGGTCGACTCAGGTAAAAGTTTCATATGTACTGGCTTGCCACCCCAGATCTGCTCGAGGTGATAGTAAGCACGAATTGCAGGTTGCATGATGTGAATAATGATATCGCCAATATCAACCAAAACCCATTCGCCTGTGTCTTCGCCTTCAGTCGCGATGACGGTTTCACCCATGCTTTTGACTTTTTCGCAGACACTATTAGCCAGCGCGCGAGTCTGGCGGTTAGAGGTCGCTGAGCAAACAATCACGCGATCAAACAAGCTGGTCAGATGTGTCGTGTTGAACACCTGAATGTCTTGTGCTTTTACGTCTTCGAGTGCATCAACTACTGCGCGTTGCAGTTTTGTAATATCCATTTTTTTTGTTTCCTGTCAGGCTGTGCGCTGACGATAAAGACCGCGAGCGGTAACGTATTGACCAACTGATTCTGTTAAAAATTCAGCGGTAGACTCACCACGCGCAATCCGTTGACGGATTTCGTTGGCAGAGATGTCGAGTGGTTCAAAGGGTAGGTGAATCAGCCGTTTATCATGTGCTTGCATCCAGGAGGCTAGCTCTGGGGGAGCAATCAGGTCAGAGCCAGGGCGCTGCGCCACAACCAGCTGCACGCGCGACACAATTTCTTTCCAGCGACGCCAGGTGCAAAAGTTTGCAAGTTGGTCCGCACCCAGAATCCAGAAATATTCATGGCCGTCTGGTAATGACTCAAGCGTCTCGATTGTATATGTGGGGCCAGTTCGGTCGATTTCAACCGGATTGACCAATAATCCTGGTTCTTGGCCAAGCGCCAGCTTGATCATGTGCAGACGATCGTGCCTCGAAGCACCCAGCGGTGGTCGTTGCCAGGGCTGTCCTGCCGGGATGAGTTGTACTTGATCGAGCTTGAGTGATACAAGGGCCGTGCGCGCAAGTGTGAGATGCGCCTGGTGCACAGGATCAAAACTCCCACCGAGCAGGCCAATGCGCATCAGACCCAGTCTCTCGGAATCAGATACTGATTAAGTGCTGCCTCAGGAGTGCCTGCTTCAGCTTGCCAGTTGTAACGCCAGTTTGCGACAGGCGGCATGGACAACAGGATCGATTCGGTCCTGCCGCCAGACTGCAGACCAAACAAGGTGCCACGATCAAACACGAGATTGAATTCTACATAACGGCCGCGTCGATACGCCTGAAAGTCACGCTCGCGCTCGCCATATGGCGTATTTAAGCGTTTTTCAACAATCGGCATGTAAGCATTTGTAAACGCATCGCCAACTGAGCGCATCAGCGCAAAAGAAGCGTCAAAGCCTCCTTTGCTGAGGTCATCAAAAAACACACCACCAATACCGCGGGTTTCTTTACGGTGCTTGAGGTGAAAGTATTCGTCACACCATTTTTTGTATTCTGCATAGGCAGTCGGACTATGCGGATCGAGCGCGTCTTTGTTAGCCTGATGGAAATGGCGCGCGTCTTCTTCAAAAACATAATAGGGCGTAAGGTCCATTCCGCCGCCAAACCAGAATACATCTTGCTGATCGGTCCCTGCTTGAGCCTTCGCTACAAACATCCTGACATTCATATGCGTAGTCGGAATGTATGGGTTGCGAGGATGCAGCACCATCGATACACCCATGGCTTCCCAGGGACGACCTGCGACTTCGGGGCGATGCGCTGTGGCCGAAGGGGGCAGCGTCGTGCCCATTACGTGGCTGAATAAAACCCCGGCGCGCTCAAATACCTTGCCACCCTCTATCAGGCGCGAAATGCCTCCACCGCCTTCGACCCGTACCCACTGGTCAGTCAGAAACGCTGAGCCCTCGACAGACTCGAGTGCAGCAACGATGTGGCTCTGCAAACCAAGCAGATAACTGCGAACGGCAGGAACATTCACGTCAGACAATTATCGAGGCTCCAGGGCACGCCAGCCGATATCGCGCCGGAATTGTGCACCATCAAAGTTAATCGCATCGACAACGGAGTAGACACGCTTTTGTGTGGCCCGCACATTATCATCAAGTGCTGTGACACACAACACACGGCCACCTGAAGTTAGCGTCACACCATCTTTAAGAACGGTACCCGCATGGAACACCACGCAATCAGATTGAGGGAGAGGTACGCCTGTGATCGCATCGCCCAAGCGAGGTGTAGCAGGATAATTTGCGCTCGCCATCACGACCCCTAAAGCCGTACGGGGATCCCAGTCAATACTTGCGTGGTCAAGTGTGCCGTCAACACCATGCTCAAACACGTCGAGCAAATCGCTGCGGATGCGCATCATGATCGGTTGCGTTTCAGGGTCGCCCATGCGGCAATTGAATTCGAGAACCTTGATTGGACGCGTCGCATCATCGCCATCACCAATCATGACGCCTGCATAGAGGAATCCGGTGAACGGAATGCCATCGGCCTCCATTGCCTGAATGGTGGGCTCGATCACCTCACGCATGATGCGCTGGTGAATCACGGGGGTCACGACTGGTGCAGGGGAGTAAGCACCCATGCCACCCGTGTTAGGCCCCTGATCCGCGTCCATTAAGCGTTTGTGATCCTGGCTGGTCGCTAACGGCAGAATATTTTTACCGTCACAGAGAATGATGAATGATGCTTCTTCGCCAAGCAGACACTCTTCGATCACCACGCGCGCGCCTGCTGCGCCTAATGAACCATCGCCCAGCATGGCGTCAACAGCCTCATGCGCTTCGCGAGCGGACATTGCGACGACAACGCCTTTGCCTGCAGCCAGGCCATCGGCCTTGATAACAATAGGCGCGCCTTTTTCCTCGATATAGCTATGCGCGGCGAGCGGGTCGGTAAATGTCTGATACTCAGCCGTCGGGATCTGGTGACGCACCATGAAAGCTTTAGCGAAATCTTTTGAGCTTTCGAGTTGAGCCGCAGCCTGAGTGGGGCCGAATATCTTTAACCCCTGCGAGCGAAACACATCCACGACACCTGCCGCGAGAGGGGCTTCCGGACCGACAACCGTCAGGGCGATGCCTTCGTTTTTAACAAAAGCGGCAAGATCTTCGGGATCTGAGAGCGCGACGTTTGAGGTGCCTTGCATGACCGCTGTGCCTCCATTGCCTGGCGCGACATAGACGTGTTTGACGCGTGGTGATTGGAGTAGACGCCACGCCAGTGCGTGTTCACGGCCACCTGAGCCGATGACTAGGAGTTTCATGCGGAGTTAGCCTTGCTCGTCCATGACGGCATTGGTGTAGACCTCTTGAACGTCATCAAGACTTTCAAGTGCGTCGAGAAGCTTTTGCATTTTGATGGCGTTGTCACCGTCAAGCTCAACTTCGTTGTTGGGTTTCATGACGATGTCAGCCATCTCGGGGGTCAGGCCTTTTTCTGTCAGCGCATCGCGCACGGCGGCAAACGCATTGACAGGGCATACCACCTCGATCACACCTTCTTCGTCGGTCGTCACGTCATCCGCACCCGCATCGAGTGCGGCCTCCATGACGGCATCCTCTGACGTGCCAGGAGCAAAAATAAACTGGCCGCAGTGCGTAAACATGAACGCGACCGAGCCTTCCTGGCCGAGGTTGCCGCCATGTTTGGAAAAAGCATGGCGAACATCTGCAACAGTGCGGGTACGGTTGTCGGTCATGCAGTCGACAACAACTGCCGCACCTGCGAGGCCATAGCCTTCGTAGCGGATTTCATCAAAATTCGAGCCATCTGCGCCACCCACGCCTTTGGCGATCGCACGCTGGACGTTGTCCTTGGGCATGTTGGCGGCATTGGCTTTATCCCACACCATGCGCAGGCGTGGGTTGGCATCGGGGTCTGCACCGCCCGCTCGCGCGGCAACGGTGATCTCGCGAATAATCTTGGTCCAGAGTTTTCCGCGTTTGGCATCCTGGCGACCTTTACGGTGCTGGATATTGGCCCATTTACTGTGTCCGGCCATAATTCCCTGCAATTTTGTTTTGGATAGTCTTATATTTTACCTTGGCTAGGATAAACTCGCCCCACGAACAAAAAAATCCTATTTGCCACAAACTTAATTGCCAGGAGCACACATGAGCAACTTAGTAAAAGCGATCCAGATCTCTGAAAACGGCGGTCCTGAAGTTCTCCAACTCGTCGAAATCGAAGTTCCAGCCCCAG
>CAINDJ010000393.1 GCA_903847325.1 uncultured beta proteobacterium
GACCGAAATTAAACATGTCAGACCCGAAGATGTACTCGCCGCTTGTTTAAAAGTTATTTAGCAATATGAGCGGTCGACTGAAAAATAGGGTCACCGATTAAATGTTTTAAAAAATAATGTGTTTCGATATTTGAGTTAGTATCCCTTTAGTTATATGTCTGTTTTGAAAAAATTTACTGTTGCAACTTATGCGATATCCAAGTCGAATCCTTTTTGCAATGCTGTTACTGAGTCCGGCTTTAGCCGTAGCCATTGATTTGCAGCCCAATGACGTTGTCGCGCCCACGCCAGATAGAAATTTTTTCACAATCAGCTATTACGGTACTGAAAACACTAGACTGTATAGAGAAGGTTCGGTTGTATCTGCTGGTCGCTACGAAAATCCTAGTATTAACCTTGATAGCGCAGTCGTGAGGGTCGCGAGGAGTTATGACCTGGCTGGAGTCCCGGCTATTTCTTATGTACAACTAGGTTATGGCTCCATACAGCCAGCGGGAACGTTAAGCAACGCTGCGTCAGGCACAGGGGTTGGAGATTTAACGTTTGCGACTGCCATTTGGCCTTACGCTAATCGAGAAACGCGGACATACTTCGCGGTAGCCGGCTACCTGACCGCTCCGACAGGCAGTTACTCAAATGAACTGCCGTTTAACTACGGTGAGAACCGTTATAAATTCGATTTGCAGTTGGGCTTTCAAAAACCTATTTTCGGTGATCTGAATGGAATGATCGCTGTCGATACGATGTGGTATGGTGCGAATAGTCAGTGCGGTGCAGTATGTCTCTCTTCCTCCAATGCTTCACTCTCCCAAAAGCCTCTCACAACAGTTCAGCTTGGGCCTGTTTACAAAATTAATGACATTTTTACGGTTGGTGCCAGTTATTTTTATATAACTGGAGGCGAGACCAGTATCAACTCTGCTAGCCAAAATAACACAGTGAACACCCAGAGGTTTCTGCTGAGTGCTCAAGCCCACACCGCAATTGGCAGATTTACGCTTCAATATGGCCGTGACATAGAGGTCGCAAACGGGTTTTTTCAGAACAAACTTTTGGCAATCAGGTATTTGACAGAGTTTTAATTCAATAGTCTAGCGTTTAATTTGAATGGTCTGGCGCTTCAAAGTTGCAAAATAGGTCTCAAAATGACGTATAAATGAAAAAAACATTTATAAGCATTATTCGAGTCAAAAATGACAACACAGCACAACAATCTGCTCAGGCCCCTGACGGTGTCGGGTTTGAATCTGGACAATACCGTTTCTCATGCCATCGTACGTGCGCTTAAGCGCCATGGTGTCGCGCTCACATTTGGTCAAAGCCTTCCTTCCATGTTGCATCTGGCCGCAGAGCAAGCCGGTATGAAACAAATTGCTTACCGTACTGAAAATGCGGGCGGTTATATGGCCGATGCTTATGCAAGGGTTTCAGGTAAACCTGCGATCGTGACTGCGCAGAATGGCCCTGCCGCAGCGCTTCTGGTCGCACCACTTGCTGAAGCACTCAAGGCCTCCATTCCTGTCATCGCTCTTGTTCAGGATGTTAGTCGCTTACAAAATGACAAGAACGCTTTTCAGGATCTTGATCATATTGGCTTGTTTTCGTCCGTTACTAAATGGGTCAGACGGGTAGGGGACGCGAGCCGTGTCGATGACTATATTGATCAGGCCTTTGCGATGGCTTGCTCTGGACGCCCTGGTCCGGTCGTGTTGTTATTGCCGAGTGATTTACTGGTTGAGCCCGCAGTGCCCTCGGTGCGCAAAGCAAATCTGGGACACTTTCCTCTGGACCCGACTGTTGCGCCAGCCAATGCGATTGCTCAGGTGGCAATGATTCTTGCCCAGGCCGATCGCCCGATCGTGATTGCGGGAGGGGGCGTGCATCTTTCACAAGGCTCTAAGGCGCTCACAGCGCTGATGGATCAGGCACATCTGCCTGTCGCAACAACGGTCATGGGGAAAGGCGGCGTGGATGAGCGACACCCACTAGCGGTAGGTGTTGTCGGCTATTTCATGGGGCCCAGTGGGGCCACAAGATATCAGCGCAAAATGATCACCGAGGCGGATGTCGTGTTGCTGATCGGTAATCGTACGAATCAAAATGGTACAGACTCCTGGCAGCTTTATCCAAAAAATGCCCAGTTCATTCATATTGATATCGATGGAACAGAGGTTGGTCGCAACTACGATTCGATGCGATTAGTGGGGGATGCCAGGCTGACAATTGAGGCACTGACCCAAGCACTTAAGCAGCTCGATCTTTCAAAGCGCTTGGCCCAACGTGCTCTGCTTGAGTCAAATATCCAGGCCGCACGCGATCATTACCTGAAAGAGTCAGCCGCTGTCAGACTATCAGAGCAGCAGCCGATACGGCCAGAGCGCATCATGCACGAACTGCAGCAGCGTTTAACGGCAGACTCCATCGTGGTGGCCGATGCGAGCTACTCATCCATCTGGATAGCCAATTGCCTGACCTCTCTTAAGTGCGGCATGCGTTTTATTACGCCCCGAGGTTTGGCTGGCCTGGGCTGGGGCTTTCCGATGGCGCTGGGCGCCAAGGTGGCTAGGCCGTCATCAGAGGTTTTTTGTCTTGCCGGGGACGGTGGCTTTGGTCATGTCTGGTCTGAGCTCGAGACAGCTCGGCGTATGGGAATCAACGTCACGCTGATTCTTTTGAATAACGGCATTCTTGGTTATCAAAAGCATGCAGAGAATGTGAAGTTTGGTGATCACACCTCGGCCGTTGATTTCTATCCGGTTGAACATGCTGCAATTGCGCGTAGTTGTGGATGTGCCGGCGTGCGCGTTAGCGATCCGGCTGAATTAGGCCGCGCACTGGATGAGGCGCGTCTAAGCGATGTCACAACGCTGATCGAAGTCATGACGGATCAAAACGCTTTCCCACCCATTACTTTCTATACAGCCGAGGCCTAATCGTGACAAGAAAAATTGCAATGGTGACTGGCGCCGGCAAAGGCATAGGATTAGCAACTGCTAAAAAGCTGATTGCGGATGGTAAGTTTGTCGTGCTGATTGATAGCAAACCGATCGATATAGAAAAACTCGGACTTTCTGAAGATGATGCACTGTGTTTCAGAGGCGATGTCACAGATATGGGCTTCATGGGGCGTGTGCGTGAGCAAACCGAAGCACTGCATGGTGTGGTCAGCATCCTGGTGAATAACGCTGGGATTTCGCCAAAACGTGCGGATGGAAAGTCCAGCGGTATTCTGGATCTGACGGTTGAGGAATGGACCAGTGTTCTCAATGTGAACCTCACCGCCATTATGCGTATCAGCCAATTATTCATACCAGGTATGCAAGCGCAGGGTTTTGGGCGGATC
Source organism: uncultured beta proteobacterium (assembly GCA_903847325.1). Lineage (GTDB taxonomy): Bacteria > Pseudomonadota > Gammaproteobacteria > Burkholderiales > Burkholderiaceae_B > Zwartia. The sequence continues at coordinate 3,344 of CAINDJ010000393.1, forward strand.
GTCAGCGTCTCATCGCTGGCGGGGCGTTCCAAGTCGGTTGTGGCGGGGCCGAGCTATATGGCTTCTAAAGCAGGTTTGCTTGGCCTGACCCGCGCGATTGCCTCGGAAATGGGGCCGCACGGTATTACTGCTAATTGTGTGGCGCCCGGCAGGATTTTGACTGATATGGCCATGCAGGCAGGCGAGGAGGTTAACCGTCTTTATGCCGAGCAGATTCCAGTACGCCGTCTTGGGACGGCAGACGAGGTCGGTGCCGCGATCGCTTTTTTGTGTGCGGATACGAGTGGATTTATCAACGGTGCCACGATCGACATTAATGGCGGGTTTTTCATGTCGTAAACGGGGTTGTGATTCAGGCTAGGAGACAAAAAAATGAAAACTATATTCAAACAAAAAGTTATTGCATCCTTAGGGATTATTTCTGCGGCAGTCGTGGTGTCTGCTGGGGCGCTGTGTTTTGGTGGTACAGCACAGGCGCAGGCTTTTCCTGATCGCGAAATCAATTTGATTGTGAATTATGGCGCGGGAGGTAACACCGATGTCGCCACGCGCGCCCTAGGCCAAGGCATGGAAAAGGTACTCGGTAAACCTGTTGTGATTCAAAACAAACCGGGTGCCTTGGGGACGTTAACCCCGGCATACATTGCTCGTCAAAAGCCAGATGGCTATCAGGTTGGGGTGGTGACATATTCTACAGTCGCGATCATGCCGCATCTGATGGATCTGACCTATACGATCAAAGATTTTGAATTCGTAGCGGGTTACGGTCGTTTTCGTTACGGTATGGTGGTCGCGGTAGACTCGCCCTACAAGACCGTCGCGGATTTAGTCAACGCAGCGAAAGAAGGTAAAGGATTATTTTTTGGGACGACTTCTGCGCCTAACAACCTGGCAGTGCTGGAATTGGGCCGGTTAACGGGCGGGAAGTTCGAACAAATTTCCTATAAATCGGGTGCCGAGACGGTGACTGCATTGCTCAGTGGCAATGTAAGCGTGATCGTACAAAACCCCTCGGATGTGATTCCTCATATACAGAGTGGCAAACTCAGGATGCTGGCCTCGGCGAGTCCAATGCGCTGGCCTGAGTATCCTGAGGTTCTGACCATGAAGGAGCAGGGCTTCGAAGTCGAGATAGATTCCTGGCTGGGTTTGGCTGTTCCGAAGGGGACTGCGACAGGATCGGTGGCGACACTACAAAACGCTGTACTTAAAGCCATGCAGGATCCCGCCTTGCGTGAGCGACTCAATCAGCTAGGCGTTGATCCTGCTCCGTTAACAGGTAAGGCCTATCTGGATATTCTGGAAAAGGGATATATAGAGATGGGTCGGGCGATTAAGGCTGCAAATCTCCCCAAGATCTCTGGTTAACGTGTACTAAATGAGGCAGTCATGTCGTCTTTGATCGTAAATTAAAAAGCTGCTATACTTTCGTTCTTCGTAGGCGCCCGTAGCTCAGCTGGATAGAGTACCTGGCTACGAACCAGGGGGTCGTAGGTTCGAATCCTGCCGGGCGCACCAGTCATACCAAGGGGTTACAGATTTCGGTCTGTAACCCCTTTCGGTTTTCTGGGTGTTAAGTATGCACGCATCATAGTTTGCGCGCGTTAACAATTGGTTACCCCTAAAAACCAAGGAAATTTCTAAAATTCCAATTCAAGGTTTTTTATACGGGGCATCTAATGGGTAAGAAATCTATTTTCACAACCGCCCGCTTAATCATGAGTGGCGCAATAGTCGGTATATCGATTACAAATATCGTTTTAGGCAATACCTGGTATCCCGAATACTCACAATTTTTAGGGGCCTCTATTGGGGGAGTCATCACCGCTGCTGTCTTGAAGGCGATCCATTTTGCCTGAGACGCATTTTGGATTTGACGTCGCCGACGTAAAAAACCTGATAGCCCTCTTTTACCAGCATGTCGGTGTAGGCTTCTTTA
>CAINDJ010000394.1 GCA_903847325.1 uncultured beta proteobacterium
ACGTGTTCGATATTGAAATCAATGAGCAGGATCCAGACAAACTCGTTGAAATCATCGCGGGTCTGGAACCAACCTTTGGTGGCATTAACCTCGAAGACATCAAGGCGCCTGAGTGCTTTACGGTTGAACGCAAATTGCGTGAGCGCATGCGCATTCCCGTATTTCATGATGATCAGCATGGCACCGCGATCTGTGTGTCCGCAGCCTTTATTAACGGCCTCGAAGTTGTCGGCAAAGATATCAAAAAAGTTAAAGTCGCTGTTTCAGGCGCGGGTGCAGCTGCGTTGGCCTGTCTGGATCTGATGGTTGATCTGGGTTTGCCGATCGAAAATATCTGGGTGTCCGATATTGAAGGTGTGGTCTACGAAGGCCGCACTACCTTGATGGATCCTGATAAGCAACGCTTCGCGCAAAAAACCGATGCCCGCAAGCTGGCAGACATTATTATCGATGCGGATGTCTTCCTGGGGTTGTCGGCTGGTGGTGTGCTCAAACCAGACATGGTCAAAGCCATGGCCAAGCGTCCTTTGATCCTGGCACTTGCGAATCCGAACCCAGAGATTTTGCCTGCCGACGCTCACGCTGTTCGCGATGACGTGGTGATGGCAACAGGGCGCTCGGACTATCCGAATCAGGTCAATAACGTTTTGTGCTTTCCTTATATTTTCCGTGGAGCGTTAGACGTTGGTGCGACGACCATCACGCGCGAAATGGAAAAGGCCGCTGTCGTGGCGATCGCCAGGCTTGCGCAAGAAGAGCAAAGCGAAGTTGTTGCTGCTGCCTATGGTACCTACGATGTTGCGTTTGGTCCCGAGTCGTTTATTCCAAAACCTTTCGATCCACGTCTGATTGTGCGCATCGCGCCTGCTGTGGCCAAAGCCGCCATGGAATGCGGTGTGGCGACACGTCCGATCGCCGATCTGGATGCTTACGTCGAACAGCTTGAGCAGTTTGTTTATCGCTCTGGTGCCTTTATGAAACCACTGTTCGCGGGGGCGAAAGCCTACGTGCGCGAAGGCGCTAAAGCACGCATTGTTTTCACCGAAGGCGAAGACGAACGGGTGCTGCGCGCAGTACAGGTGATTGTTGACGAAAAATTAGCCAAACCTATTTTGGTTGGCCGTCCCACGGTGCTGGCCGCACGCATTGAGAAATTTGGCTTGAGACTGCGTCTGGGTGTCGATGTAGAAGTCACGAATGCGGAATATGACGAGCGTTTCCATGATTATTGGACTGCTTACTGGGAAATGCGCTGCCGCGAGGGAGTGACCAAGGAGATGGCGCGTGTTGAGATGCGACGTCGGCTGACGTTGATCGGCGCCATGATGGTCAAAATGGGACATGCCGATGGCATGATCTGCGGCACGGTGAGTGGTTACGCGGATCATTTGCGTTATATCGATCAGGTGATCGGCAAACGGTCTGGTACGACAACCTATGCAGCGATGAATATTCTTTTACTGCCCGAGCAGACGATTGCGTTGGTGGATACACACATCAATGATGAGCCATCCGCCGAGCAAATCGCTGAATATACGATTGCAGCCGCTCATC
>CAINDJ010000395.1 GCA_903847325.1 uncultured beta proteobacterium
AGAATACTGGAAAAGGCAAGCAGAAGCGTATTCCAGAGTTCCATCTCATCAGCCAGAGGTTGCCAAAGTTCCTGAGAGCGAGAACTTCAATGCGCTTGATTGGAATGATGGCGGCGATGTTAGGAAAGCGTTTGATGCATTGCGAGGGCAGAACGAGTCTCTAAGAAGTGAGATTCGAGACACTCTAGCAGCGGTTAGCGCCAAATCTCAACATCAAGACTGGAACAACATGGTCACTCAACACGTACCGGAACTAACAAGTAAAAATCCGATATTTGCCGAGATGATCCAGAAAGCCAGCAATCCCTATGAAGCGGCTTATTTGTTAGCAGAACTTAATGCACGAGCATCACAACCTGGAGCGCAACAACCTCCTCCAACATCATGGCTAAGCTGGAAAAGATACCTTTCGAATCTATTGGTAAAGAACTCAATGAGACACTTAAGGAATTTAAAGTCCTAACCATTGATTTGAATAAACAGGTTACGCCCAAACTGGCATCAGCCCTTGTTCAGGTGGAATCGAGTTTCAAGAATCTCGATAGCATGATTGCTCCGGGTAGTCCGTTGCCTGCGAATATTGATGCTGCGCTTGAGGACATCAAACGTAGCTTGAAATCCTTGCGTGTATTGACTGACTCATTACAGTTACAGCCCGACTCGCTGATTCGAGGTCGGACAGGCCAGCCTTATTCTCGCGATACTCTTGGAGCGACTGCGAAATGAAAGTTTTGATGATGATGCTCGCAAGCCTTGTGCTTGCTGGATGTGGTTCACCCGCGGCATTCAACTATACGTTGAGCCCCCCCATGTCCACTTCGCACGTGCCCGCTGTCAAGGCAGTGGGGCCTTACGCACTCTCGGATGTCACAGTACCTCCCGAAGCTGATCTGGCCTCGTTAGTGGTACAGCAAACCGATGGACGCGTTCTGGTGCTCGCGAACGATCTGTGGACGGCGCCGTTGTCCTCGCATCTCAGGACTGCGCTGTCCCTGGAGTTAACGACCCGCATCGGCATGCCTCCCGTTCAAAATCTGGCTGCTGGTGCTGGCGACTCGGGTGTGACACGTATCCAGGTTGATGTGCAGCGTTTTGATATGGTTCCTGGTCAATATGTGGCGATTCATGCCTTATGGCGTATTCGCTTCGCCGGATCCAATAAAGTCATGACTTGCTTTTCACGTCTGCAGCAACCCGTCGCGGTGGGCGTATCGGCACTGGTCACCGGACAGCAACAAAATACGCAACAACTCTCCGCACAGATTGCACAGGCGCTCGAGACACGAGCACTGCCCACCGGTGCGCAGTGTAGTGGTGTTTAATTTCAGGAAGGATGAATGATGTCTCTCAAACAGCGACTGATAGTTTTTTGTGCCATGGGTTTGTTTTCAATCCCGTCGATAGCTGAAATTGTGATCGGTGTAGATATATCCACAACTGGACCGGCTGCAGCAATTGGTATTCAATCCGCCAATGCAATCAAGCTCTGGCCTGGTACGCTTGGGGGGCAGCCCGCACGTTATGTGATTCTGGATGATGCGACCGATGTGAGTCAGGCTGTTAGGAATTTTCGTAAACTGACTTCAGAGAATAAGGTCGATGCGATTGTTGGTCCGAATATTACCCCTGCCGCACTGGCCGGACTGGATGTCCTGCAGGAGACCAGCACACCCATGGTTGCACTGGCGGCTTCGTCTTCGATTGTCACGCCACTGTCGGATCCCAAAAGAAAATGGGCATTTAAATTGCCACAAAATGATGCGCTGATGGCTACTGCGCTGGTAGAAGACATGCGCCGGCGGGGTATTAAAAAAGTTGGTTTTATCGGGTTTGCCGATTCGTATGGCGAAGGCTGGTCTAAGGAATTTACCGCTGCGGCAGCTGGAAACCCTGAGATCGTTTCACATGAGGTTTTTCAGCGCACGGATCAGTCCGTGACAGGTCAGGTTCTGAAGCTGATGGCGGCACAACCGCAAGCGATTCTGATCGCAGGCTCCGGTACACCTGCCGCATTGCCACAAAAAACCTTGGTTGGTCGAGGCTACAAAGGTTTGATTTACCAAACGCATGGCATCGGTACGCTTGAGTTTCTGCAACTCGGTGGTCGGGATGTCGAGGGAACATTGTTCCCGACCGGGCCGGGAGTTGTCGCGCGCGAATTGCCTGAATCCAACCCTGTGCGTCGGGTGGCGCTGGAGTTTACAGATCGCTACGAAAACAAATACGGACCGAATACCATGACGCAGTTTGCCGGCGATGCCATGGGGGCTTGGATGCTGCTCGATGAGGCGGTTGCGCGCGCACTGAAATCTGGTGCCAAGCCTTCGACCATTGAGTTTCGCCAGGCATTGCGCGATGCGCTTGAGAATACCAAGGACCTGACCGTACCGAATGGCGTGCTAAATGTAACGCCAACGGATCATCAGGGTTTTGATGAGCGTGCGCGTGTGATGGCAACTATCAGGAATGGCAAGTTTTCTTATGCGCAGTAAAAAATAAAATGAAAAAACTTTTTTATTTATTTATTTTGTTTTGGGGACTGTGTACGCAGTCCTATGCCCTTGAAACTAGTGCGCTCGAGCAGACAAGCTATATCAAAGTGAATACGGGTCTGGAGTACGAGCTCATTGGTACCTATGACCAAAAAAAACTAGACCAGATATTGGGTTCGGAGCTCGACACGTTTATGAGCTCTTCGACCCTACCGAAGGCTTTTCAAAATAAGTTTGTTCCCGCTAAATATGCTGTAAAGCTTTACCGGGTACGTTATCGCTCAGTTGTACCGGAGTTTAATAATCAGCCTACTGTTGCATCGGGTCTTTTGGCAATCCCGCAGACAGGTGCTCAGTCTTTTCCTCTGGTGTCCTATCAGCACGGTACTGTTTTTGACAAAAAATTTGTACCGTCCAATCCATCTCAATCCATGGAAACAAGCATTATGCTTGCCGCGTTTGCCTCACAAGGTTACGTTGTTGTGGGAGCGGATTACTTTGGCAGGGGGCTGTCAGAGCTGCCTGATAGTTATTTGGTGAAAGACAGCACCAGACAAGCAACCTTCGATATGCTTTGGTCTGCCAAGGATATCCTGGATTCAATGGGTCTAAAGATCAGTCATTTTTTTATGAGTGGGTGGTCGCAGGGCGGGTGGGTGACCATGCAGTTCCTGAAAAAACTCAATATCGTTGGGATTGACGTGACGGCTGTTGCCGCTGCAAGTGCACCTGTTGATATTTACCTCACGATGAATCGCTGGCTGAATAATTATCAACCTGTCGATGCGGTTTATTTACCTGCGGTTGTAGCCATTCAGCTGCAAGCGCAAGAGTTTTACGCTGGCCAGGTTGGGTTGTTAGAGAGCGCTGTGAAACCAGAGTATCTGCAATTATCCAGGGATCTTTATCAGGGGAAAATTGACTGGGAAACCTTTTTCAAATCAACTCCCGGATATACTCTTGCAACCGGAGGTGCAGCCCCAGTTGGAACGGCAGGAGGTGTCGGAAGTTCAGCAGCCTGTGTTGGTACGACAAAATACGCTGGGG
>CAINDJ010000396.1 GCA_903847325.1 uncultured beta proteobacterium
ATGCTGGTCGCTGAAGGATTGTCGGGACCAGAAACTATTCTCGAAGGTAAATTTGGTTTTCTGGAAAGTTACTGTGCGCAGACCGATCCTGGGCTGCTCACTGCTAATCTGGGTAGTGCGTGGGAGACTGAAAAAATTTGTTTAAAAGCATTTCCCTGTCACGTGACGGCACACACGCCGATTGAGTCACTACGCGAATTAATGCGACTCCACCAGTTCTGTGCTGCGGATGTAAGCGCAATCGAGCTTGAGGTTTCAGAAAAAGTCCTGAGTCATCATGTCATTCGGCAACCTCTGGATATCAAGCAGGCCCAATACAGTACGCCTTTTTGTGTTGCCTGGGCGCTGCATCGGGATCCCTACAAGCCTGAGAACATGAACGAGTCTGCCCTGCATGACCCGAAGATACGAAAGCTTAGCCAGGAAATTGTTTTGATGCCTTTTTCCTCTGGCGATAAAAAAAATTCGGCCTGGTCCACCATGTTGCGCGTCACGCTTAATTCTGGAGTGACATATGAAAAATGGTCGGATGAGTTTGCCGGCTCACCTAAAAAACCATTATCCGAGCAAGCGTTAAAGACGCGTTTTTATCAGTTGACAGGAAAAAAATCCGAATCCGTCAAAGCGCAATGGTGGAATGCATTGAACGATATAGAGCACGTATCGAACATCTCCGCTTTGCCCGCGCTGAACTTTGAAGAGTAGGGGAGTACGGTGAATACAGGTCGTAGAATAATATCCCGCATGCTTGGCTTCAGTGGATTGGCAGCTCTGCTGCCAAAGGTTTTCGCGCAAAGCGATCCAGCCGATACTTATCCGAATAAGCCGATTCGTTTGTTGTGCCCGTTTGCACCCGCTGGGGGCGTGGATATCACCGCAAGAACTATCGCCCAGAAACTCTCAGAGGCCTGGGGCCAGACAGTCATCGTCGAAAATAAAGCTGGAGCCAATGGCACGATCGCTGTTGATATTGCTGCACGCGCGCCCGCCGATGGTTATACCTTATCGATGATTTCCTCGAGTCATTCGGTGAATGCGACGCTGTTAACCACTCAACTCTACGATTTGGTCAACGACCTGGCACCGATTACTCAGGCGACAGCTCAGCCCTATGTGCTTGTGATTAACCCTGCCTTGCCAGTGAAAAATATGGCAGAACTGATAGCGCTGGCAAAAACCAGCCCCAGACCACTGACCTATGGATCCTCAGGTATCGGTGGCTTTAGCCACCTCGCTGGTGGTCTTCTGGGATTGCTCTCAGGGACCGATTTGATGAATGTTCCCTATAAGGGTGGTTCGCTCGCGATGAATGATGTCATTAGCGGCCAGATTGATATGTTGTTCTCCTCCATTCTTCAAGCGCACGGTCATATCGCCTCGGGTCGTTTGCGCGCGCTCGCGGTGACGACAACCGAGAGATCTCCTTCTTTACCTAATGTGCCGACCATGCAACAGGCGGGTGTCAAGGATTACGAAATTACCGCCTGGTATGGAGTCGTCGCACCAGCAGGCACACCTGTCTCGATCATTAATAAATTGAATAAAGAGATCGTCGGTATTCTCAAAACCCCAGCCATGGCTGAAAGATTAGCGACAGATGGTGCTTTAGCTGTCGGGAATTCGCCTCAGGAATTTGGTCGATTCATACGAAGTGAAATTGCAAAATGGCGGCAAGTCATTCAGGACTTAAAGATTCGCGCCTAAGAATAAAGGTAAACAATGAACAGCAAGCAAGGTGTAGCGGCATTTTTTGCTGAAAAAGCTTCGGAATTGAAATTCGAAGACTTTTTAAGTGATGAAGTGCATTGGGCAAAAGTTGGCATTCTGGACACGATTGGTGTGACGCTGGCGGGGGCGAGCGAGCCTTGTGCTGAGATCTTGTCTGAAGTGCTGGCAGGTTCACAGGGACCGTCAGTCGTGTTTGGTCAGTCCACCACTTGCTCTGCGCTGGATGCGGCGTTTATTAACGGAACCGCTTCGCATGCGCTGGACTTTGATGACTGCAACAATACAATGGGTGGACATCCATCGGTTCCAATTCTGCCCGCGCTCTTTGCCCTGGTCGATGAGCGAGAGGTCTCGGGTAAAGAGTTCATGACTGCGTATATCGCAGGTTTTGAAGTGGAAACAAAGTTAGCGATGATGGTGAATTTTCATCACTACACCAAGGGCTGGCATCCAACGGCTACGCTCGGAGTATTTGGTGCGGCAGCCGCGTGCGCACGTTTGTTGAAATTGAATGTGCAGCAAACCCAAGTAGCTCTTGCTCTCGCAGCCTCAGGGGCCTCAGGTATCAAAGCGAATTTCGGTAGCATGACAAAACCCATGCATATCGGACGTTGCGCAAGAGAGGGATTACTTGCGGCAAAGCTCGCTCAGGCAGGCTACACCGCAAACACGTCCGACGTTTTCGAACATCCTCAGGGTTTTTTTGAGGTGTACAACGGTACGGGTCTGTATGACATAGAACGGGGCTTAAGTGCCTGGGCCGATCCCTTCGATATCCTCAAACCAGGTATTGCGATCAAGCAATATCCATGTTGTGGCAGCACGCATCCAGCGATTGATTGCGCGATTGAGTTATTTCATAACAATCAGATCAATCCTCAGGATATCCAATCGATTGAGGTTTGGATTCATGCGCGTCGCCTGCAGCATACGAACCGCCCCGAACCTCGCGGCGAGCTCGATGCAAAGTTCAGTGTCCAGTATGTTGTGGCGCGTGCTTTGCTAGAGGGTTGTGTATCGCTTGCTCATTTCGAGGATGAGGCATATGGCAATGACGAGGTCCGCGCGCTAATGCGCAAAATCAATGCCCAACCCTATGATGAGACCCAATTTTCTGCTGCTAACCATTTTGGTGGTGAAGTTCGAATCAAAATGCGAACGGGTGAAGTGTTTGAAACAAAAGTTGAACAACCCTTGGGCAGAACTTCTGAAAACCCTTTGCCAAAAGATCGATTGAAGAAAAAATTCGATTTGTGTGGCAAGGGAGTGATTTCAGAACAGGCCTTAGAGGATTTGTATACGCTGGTTTACTCTTTAGAGACTGTCAGCGATATGCGGAAATTAACGTCATTACTTAAATCACATTGAAAAAAGTTCAGGAGTAGTCAATTGAATAACAACCAGTACGATGTCATTGTTGTCGGCAAAGGTAACGCTGCTTTATGCTCCGCGCTCGCAGCGCGGGACAGTGGAGCGAGAGTGCTTGTGATCGAGGCTGCGAGTAAAGAAGAGCATGGCGGCAACAGCCGTTTTGCTGGTGGTGTGATGCGTTTCGCCTACGACACCGTAGATGACCTTAAAAAAGTTACAGACATTACAGATCAGGAAATTGCTGAAACCGATTTCGGAACAAATACCACCGATGAGTTTTTCGATGATATTTTTCGTTTAACGCAATATCGCACAGATCCTGAATTATCCGAAATCCTAGTACGTCGAAGTCTGGAAACGATGATCTGGTTGCGCAGCAAAGGTGTTCGCTTTGTGCCCAATTTCGGCAGGCAGTCAGCCTTGGTGAATGGTCGTCGTCAGTTTTTTGGTCGTCTGCCGATTGAGGTTTCAGGTGGTGGCGCTGGCTTAGTCGACTTTCTCGACAAATCAATCGAAAATGCTGGAATTGATGTTGTGTACGATACGCGTGTGACTTCCTTGATATTTGATGGTGTCACCGTTACTGGGGTCAATGCACAATTCGACGATACCTACGTTCAGTATCACGCTAAATCGGTCGTGTTGGCTTGCGGCGGCTTTGAAGCGAATGCCGAAATGCGCACCAAATATTTAGGTCATGGCTGGGAGCTGGCGAAAGTGCGCGGTAGCCGTTTCAACCAAGGTGATGGTTTGAAAATGGCACTGGATATTGGTGCGGCTCCCTACGGCAATTGGTCTGGCTGTCATGCCACAGGTTGGGACAGGAATGCACCTGAATACGGTGATGTGAATGTGGGTGATAAGTTTCAGAAGCACAGCTACATTTTTGGTTTGCTGATTAATGCTGAAGGCCGGCGTTTTGTCGACGAAGGTGCAGATTTTCATTCCTTCACCTATGCAAAGTATGGTGGTGAAGTATTAAAACAAACAGGTCAGTTTGCCTGGCAGGTCTTTGACTCCAAAGTCAAAGAAAAATTGCGTAATGAG
>CAINDJ010000397.1 GCA_903847325.1 uncultured beta proteobacterium
AAAAGATGCTACATATAAACACATGACAAATAGAGAAGACTTACGAATCATGTACGCTGCCTATGGCATTGCCAGAGGTAAGAGTTTTTCTCAGACTGAAAATCATTATCCTGAAGAAAATCATCCGCTTCAAAAATTTCAGAAGACGATTGATAGAATTTTGGAAGGTTATAAGTATCTGGAAGAAGTAAAAGTTCCGGTAGAGTAAAATAAAATGGGGGTTCGCTCCCATTTTTTCTTGCATATTTGCTACAGATTGTGTAGTTTTACGCAAAATAATTTTAGAATTATTGTATGAACGAGAATCATGGACGAAAAACAATTCAATAAAGTCTTCGATAAAGAAGTCGAAAAACTCAAAGAACTGCGTAAGACACTGATTAACGATATAGTCACAGGCAAAATTTGCATAGTCGAAAAAGGCGGATCGGGAGTATTAGTCCGGCCTGCTTCGGAACAGGGATAGCATGGCGACGACAATCCAACAAATTGATGCATGGCGGGTAGCTCATTCAGAGCATCAGCGACTTGAGTTCAAGGAAGCGAAGGCGCAGTTCGACAATCGCAAGCTTTACAAATACTGCGTGGCGTTGGCGAATGAAGGCGGCGGGTATCTGTTGCTTGGCATCGAAGATATGCCACCCCGCAAGGTTGTTGGCACGGCGGCTTTCAATGATCCGGTGGAGATGGTGGCTAAGATGTTTCAGGCTTTGGGCTTCCGGGTGGAAATCGAGGAAGTGCAGCATCCAGATGGTCGGGTGCTGGTGTTTCATATTCCGGGTCGCCCGCGCGGCACGGTTTACGATTTCGAGGGCGCTTACCTTATGCGAGCAGGTGAAGAATTAGTGCCGATGAGCGAGGATCGACTACGGGCAATTTTTGCGGAGGGGCAGCCGGACTGGTTTTCTCAAGCGGCATTGATTGGCTGTGATGACGACAAGGTTGTGCAATTGCTGGATACACAGAGTTATTTTGATCTGTTGCATTTGCCGTATCCGGTCAATCGGGCTGGTGTATTGGAGCGTTTTGAGAGCGAGAAGCTCATTCAGCGTCAGGACGGCGGCTGGACGATCACCAATCTTGGGGCGATTCTGTTTGCCAAGAAGCTGGAGCAGTTCGACCTGTTGGCTCGGAAGGCCGCGCGCGTGATTGTTTATGAGGGAAATAACAAGCTGAATACGAAGCTGGATAAACTGGGCATGAAAGGTTATGCGGTTGGGTATCAAGGGCTGGTGGAGTTCATTTACGGGCTGGTGCCTTCAAACGAGGTGATCGAGCAGGCGCTGCGCCGTGAGGTGAAAATGTTTCCGGAAATTGCGGTGCGTGAACTGGTGGCGAATGCGCTCATTCATCAGGACTTCACTCAGACTGGCACTTCAGTGATGATCGAAATTTACAATGACCGGATGGAGATTTCAAATCCCGGTAAACCTTTCATTTCGCCGGATCGGTTTATTGACGAATATCAGTCGCGTAATGAGCGGTTGGCTGATCTGATGCGGCGGCTGGGCATCTGCGAGGAAAAAGGCAGCGGCGTGGATAAAGTCGTGCAGGCGGCGGAAGTGTATCAATTGCCAGCACCCGATTTCAGGGTAGGTGAAAAAAGGACTTCGGCCATTCTATTTTCCCACAAAGCCTTTGAAGATATGGATCGCAATGACCGCATCCGCGCGACCTATCAGCATTGTTGTCTGCGCTATGTGATGAATGAGAAGATGACAAATCAAAAGTTTACGGGAGAGATTTAACCTGCCCGAGAAAAAGGCTGAGGCGGTGTCACGCGCCATTCGGGACTCATCCGAAGTAGGTAAGATCAAGTTGGCCGACCCAGAGCAGGCTTCTTTGCGCTACCGGAGCTACATCCCGTTCTGGGCATGATTTTCATTTAGGCGCAAACCGACGGGATCTTTTACATGCTATCTAACAAACTAATTTTTATATATTTTCTCATTTAGGCGCAAATCGCCAATGCCTACATTTAACGAATCTATCATCGAATATGCTGCCCTGACCTGGTTCGGGGAGCTGGGCTGCTCTCGTAGCACATTTCGCTTTACGCTCAGTTTTATTCAGCGGAAGTTGCCTTATGGGGAGGGATTCGGTCAGCCCACCGGACAGGCTACTGGACAAGAACTGGACAAGCTTGGACTCCCCTTAGTCCGGGCTTTAGCCCGACTTGTCGGGTTTAAGCCTTGCATAATAAAGGGCTATTAGTCGTATGAACGAATTACACCTGCAAGATAAATTCCTCATCCCGTTTTTTCGGGATGGATTGGGCTACAAGGAAGTCAAAGCCAACACCATCACGCAATCCTTGATTATTGAAGAAGACTTGCAGGTGTTTATTTCGGACACCGAGCTGAATAAAAAGCCCTACGAAACCCTACTGAAGAAATACCACGGCGACAAAAAGCTATTGCTGCAAGAGTTGATTGCGCTGATCCAAGAGCGTATTGCGAGTAGCCGTAATATGGCTTTGTTCATCAATGCCAATAAGTCCATAACCTTGCAGGGCATCAAGTTGCATTTGTTTTATACCAGCGACAGTGTGATTCACGATAATGCGATGTTTGAAGAAAACATTTTTTCTGTGGTGCAGGAGTTGCCCTATAAATACAGCTTTCAGGACAAGCAGGTGTATTCTTTCCGCCCGGATATTGTGCTGTTTGTGAATGGCATTTATCTGGGTTATAGCGAATTAAAATCCAACTACACCAACCAAAGCGCCAGCAAGAATGGGCGTGGCAAGGTCATTAAAGATTATTTTGAAGCAGTGAAAGTCTATTACCAGCATATTGATAGCAACGCCATGTTGAGTGATGGCGAAAAGCAAGCCTACCGCAAAGATTTTCTCAAGATATTTGAAAAAGCGATTCATATCACCACTACCGATATAGGCGAAACCTTTGTAATTCGCACCATCTCGGATTACTTTGACGAAATTCTAGCCACCTGCCGTGAAGGAAAGTTTGACCGCGAAGAGGTCGAGAAAAAAGCCCATGGTGTATTTAAACCTTATCCGTTGCTGAAGCCGGATGCAGAGAAAAAGGACAAGCTAAAAGAACTGTTTGTTGCTCTGTATGGCAAGTTTTACATTGAAAAAGAGATTTTGTATTACAACTTTATCGAGCGCGATGTGTATCTGAACAAGGGCGTGAAAGAAGTTAAAAACGAAGTCGGGCATTTGATTTCGCCACGCCCCAAGCAGAAATTTGGCACCGACAAAATCATGTCCAAAATTGACGAGTTTTTGGCACATGAGCAAGAACCTGATTACTTCGAGAAGCTGTTGGAAAAACAGTTGGCAGGGGTAGGCGAGGCGAAGAAAAAAGAACTGCTGGAAAAGCGCAAAGCTTATTCCAATAACAAAAACGTGTATTCCTTGCTGATGCAATACGCGGCAGGGTTCGGCAAATCCAATATCATCGGTTGGTCGGCATTGCAACTGAAAGACCTGCGGCACAATGGCGAATACGTTTACGACAAAATCATGATCGTGGTGGACAGGTTGCAACTGCGTAGCCAGATTGATTCGCTGATGCTGAACATGAACGTCGATAACCGTATGGTCAAGGAAGCCACCAATAAGAAAACCTTTCAAGAGGCACTGGCATCAGATACCCGCTTGGTGATTGTGAATTTGCAAAAATTCGGCGCCGTGCGCGAAATGCTGGATGATGACGTCCTGAAAAAACTTGCCAATATGCGCATTGTTTTCCTGATCGACGAGATACATCGTTCCAATAGCGGCGACCAGCATGAGGAAATGATTAGCATTTTCGACGAGCTGCAAACTCCGTTTGATAACTCTGCCTATGCCGCTGCCAGCACAAAAAAGAATTTGATCATCGGTTTTACCGCCACCCCGGATGATCACACTCTGGCGCGATTTGGCGAATTCAGCGGTTATGCCGAAAGTGAAAAGCTTTGGAGGCCTTTTGATAGCTACACCATGAAGGAGGCGATTGAGGATGGTTTTATCCTGAATCCGCTGAAAAACATTGTGCCCGTGGCGTCCAAGATGTTATTTGATTTGCCTAGTAATCCAATGGCAGGTTTCACCGAGAAAGAATACAAGGACGCCCAGAAAAAGCAGGTTTATGAAAACCGCGACCGCATTGATGCCATAGCCAAGTATGTTGCAGACCTACTGGTTAAGGATGTGTATCGCCAGATACGAGGCACGGGCAAGGCAATGCTGGCGGTTTATTCCATTAAAGCAGCGATTGCCTATCAGCAAGCCGTGACCAAGCATTTCAATGCCCTAGTGCAGGAGCCAAAGTATGCAAAATATGCCGAAGCACCGATTCATGTGGTGTATTCGAGTAATCAGGACGAGCAAAGTGCCACGGGCTTGAATGGCGGTCTATCAGAAGAAAAGGTCTTGGAAAATTTTGCGCGACCTAACAATAATGGCTTGATGATTGTTGTGGCAAAGTTGCAAACCGGCTTTGATGAGAAAAAATTGCATACCCTGTTTCTGGATAAAGAGATTAAGGGAATCAGCGCCATTCAAACTATTTCCCGAGTCAATCGCACCTCTAAATATAAAAACGACTGCAAGATTGTTGATTTCTCATACAACAACGTGAATGTGCAAAACATCAAGGATGCGTTTGAGCATTTTTCCGATGTGGTGGTGAGCGACTTTGACCCGTTTGGCGATAAGAAGGTGTTGGATACTCTGCTTGTAGAGCTGAAAAAGTCGGATACCTTCGATAAGTTCTTTGACGTATTTATGGCGATCTATAAAGACCGCGCCAAACGTGATGACCCAGAAAGCTTTCTGGACTTTGAAAGTAGCTTAAAGAAATATATCGATGCCAACCCACAACGCACCGCCGATACAAAAGCTAAGGTTGCCCAGTATTTCACCATCCTCAATCGTATTGAATATGTGATTGAGTTGGATGCCAAGTATAGCGAGGGAAGCTTTTTATTTTTCTGGCGCAAGTTCAATACGCTCTACAACATGATGCACCGCAGTGAGGATGTGAAAGATCCGATTGAGGTGTATTTTGATAATCAGATTGGGATTATTGAAGTTGGCGAATATACGCCGACCGGAAAAACCAAGAAGCCGCTCAAAGTGGCAGAGGGGGCACCACCTGGCGCAGGTGGTCAATTTGATATTCTCGCCATCATCGCCGCAAGAAATGAGCAAGAAGCCAAAACGGGGACGCTGATTCAGGACTTTGAAGCCAAGATTCTGGATTTCTTCCGCTATGTGCGTAACGCAAGCGAGGGTGAGCGGCTGATCGTAAAAATCAAGTCGCATGTATCTGAAGCTAAAATTTACGATGATTTCGCGAAAATATATCGGCGCTATAAAGCGCTCAATCGGCAGGCCGTTGGCGATTACTTTTTCAAGGAAACTGAAGACCTGGTTGATAAGCTGTGCGATGATTTTGAAGTGACGGTGCGTAATTCGTATGAGTGAGGAGGGAGTTTCGGCGTGTTGCTTTTACCATTAAAACTACCCTCAAACACCG
>CAINDJ010000398.1 GCA_903847325.1 uncultured beta proteobacterium
GCCCCCCCGAGCCGACCGGCTCCAGCCTTCCCTGGTCCTGCAACTGGAGGAGGATCGGGGTTGGGTGCGCGCAGTCGCCTTCTCCCCGACCGGCGACCGGCTCGTCTGCGCAAAACAGTCATTTGTCTTTCTATCGAACAAGCATCAAAATGATGGGCAACGCCGATCTGAAATTGAAAGATAACTCTTAGTACATTTGTGAATAACGTAAAACTATGAAATCTTATCAATTCTTCATTAAATACCTGTTTTCTTCGATTCTGATCGTTTCGAACTTTGTTAACTGTGGACAAGCTCAAGACTCAACAGACAAGCGCCCACCTCAAAGTACTTCGCACTTAAATGAAGTAGATCAATCATTAAACCGTTTGAATGACGGATTCCGAAAGCTCTATTATGAGCAAACCAAAGCCATCATGGAACAGCTGCCGCTGATACTCATCATTGGTGGAGATAGCGTGACTGCACTTTCAGGTAAATCGCGAACGGTATACCCGTTACCGGATGTCTATACCGAGATAAAAGCGTCACTTCACTCAGTTTTAGGTTTTCAAGGCCTGATGGTCACGCTGAGCGGTCATACAGACAATGCGCAATGGCAGAAAGCGATTAGCTACAGCAAAAACTTAGGTGAGTTATTAATCCTCATTCCACAAACAAACGCTGCACCAAAAATTAAACAATTAACCATTGATATGGTCACGCAACTTAAGAAAGCGACTGACGAATTTATTAAACAGAGGCAAGTAAACGAGAATCAAGTTCAATTCGTTTTATCCACCGTTCGTCCAGCTATTCTTACTGTGGCAAAAGGTATCGGACAAGAGTCAGCGGAATCTCTAAAATCCTTGTTAGTTTCGATTCAGTCTAAAACAAGCAAAGACGTATGGGATCAGACCATTGCTGTTATCCCTGGACCAATTACCGCACGACTAAATAATTTAAATGCTGCGGTTACAGCATCCGTCATGGGACCCGAGCTATTAGGAAAGCGTATTTTTTATAGTGAAAATTTCTATGATGAAGCAGGCATCCTTTCATATGTTGAAATGTTGATGCGTGATAAAAAATTATCAATCATGCTGTTCGATGATCCATATCGCATGTGGCGAGATTTGCTTGCTGATACGAGTGAAACCATTATTGGGGCAGACTTTTTTATCCCACTTGCCAAGTAAAGCATCCACAATTATTCGGAACTTTGCAGTTAGATGACTGCCGATATAAATATTGATAGATACAAAAAAAGGGTTAGCTTCTTGTGAAAGCTAACCCCTTGATATATCTGGTCGGAACGGAAGGATTCGAACCTTCGACCCCTTGCACCCCATGCAAGTGCGCTACCAGGCTGCGCTACGCCCCGAAAGAACGAAAGTATATCAGAGCCGGGCAATCTTTGCCCGCCCATCACCCACAAATTCAGGCGTGTAAATCCAATTGGCCTGTACTGGAACCCGACTCCGATACCGAAGCGAGTAAATCACGGATACTGAGTAATTCGGAGCGAAGGCCGTGCAACTCCTGAGCCGTCAAGCGCACTGCTGCATCCGGATCCTGAGGGGCCTCTCGTCCGTCAGCCAGTCTGTTGCGTGCACCACTAATCGTGAATCCTTGCTCATAGAGCAGTTCACGGATTTTACGGATGAGCAGTACCTCGTGATGCTGATAATACCTGCGGTTACCACGGCGTTTTACTGGCTTAAGCTGGGTAAATTCCTGCTCCCAGTAGCGCAGAACGTGAGGTTTTACAGCGCACAAATCACTCACTTCACCGATGGTGAAATACCGTTTTGCAGGAATGGGTGGCAGTACTAAGGGTTTATCAGAGATAGTCATGGCCTGATATCAGAGCGATATATTTTATTCTGGGTCGACTGACAATGATCAACACAGCGGTTGGCACCAATAACGATGCAGGCTGAGAATTAATCAATCGGGCTACTTAGGTTACACAGCTTACATAAAAGATTCAAGCTAAAGGCATCAGCAAAAACCCCGATGCTTTAAGCCAAATCAACTAATCTGTGGCTGTTCCTCTACTGCGCTTTTAAGTTTTTGGCTCGCATGAAAAGTCACAACGCGACGCGCAGCAATGGGGATTGTCTCCCCCGTCTTTGGATTACGGCCCGGGCGTGGTGGCTTATTACGGACCTGAAAATTACCAAAACCGGATAATTTAACAGGCTCGCCACGGGCCAACGCATCGCGGATCTCTTCAAAAAACGTATCCACAATGTCTTTCGCTTCACGCTTATTGAGACCGACACGATCAAACAACATCTCTGCCAGTTCGGCTTTAGTCAGCGTGCGTGGTTCGTTAGGCGAAATATCTGTAGTCATAATGAGAGCCTGTAAGCGAGCAAGAAATTAACGCTGACGCGCCTGATGGGTTGACTCGAGCGCAGTACGGATTTGCATCAGACACGCATCTACCCTGACATCGTCAAGAGTAACGTCAGTGTCCTGCAACCAGAACCGGAATGCAAGACTCTTTTCTTTCGAGGCCTCCGAACCGGCTTCAGCAGATTTATCACGCCAGACGTCAAACAAGCGCACATCACGTACCACCGCTAGCTCTGGAGAGGCGGCAATCGTAGCAGCGATCGTTTCAAGCAAGGCGCCTACGGGTTTGTCTGCAGCGACCCATACCGCCATATCACGCTGTACAAGAGGTTGGCGTGACAATTCCTGCACGACAGGCATGGGCACGGCCTGCAGGGCGTCCAGACTCACCTCAAACATGACTGGTGCGCTTGAAAACTCTTGTTCCTGCACCCATTTAGGATGCATGGTACCTAACCAGCCAATCGCTTGTCCTGCAAGCACGATACGGGCACTCTGACCAGGGTGCAAAGCAGGATGGGTATCTTTTACAAAAGTCAGCTCTAAAGAACGACTGGCGAACAAGGTTTCAACATCGTGTTTAACGTCATAAAAGTCAACGTTTCGGTTTGAGATACCCCATTGCTCATCGGCAACGGGTCCCCATGCCGCACCAGCCAGATATTGGGGCTGATTCACACCTGCAACAGTCAGCGGACCATCCACAACAGAACTGTCACGGCTAAATACACGTCCTAATTCAAATACTCGCGCACGCGTTTGTTTGCGGTTCGCGTTGTAACGGATATTTGCGATTAATCCTGGCATCAATGTAGAGCGCATGACAGCCAATTGACTGGCGATAGGATTGAGCAAACGGATAGGATCCTGATTGCCCGCCAGGTCGTGTTCCCATGCCTCCTCTACAAATGAAAAATTGATCACTTCCTGATAACCCAGCAACGACATCTCGCTGCGCACCGTGTGCGCCGAGCGTGTGGTCTCTGGATCAAGACGCATCGTTGCTTTAGCCATTGGAGGGTTGGCCGGAATATTTTCAAATCCAACAATACGCGCGATCTCTTCGATCAGGTCTTCCTCTATCCGGATATCAAAACGATAGGTCGGAGGTATAACGATGAAGTCTTCGCCTTGCGTCGTAAATTCGAGGCCAAGCAAGGTGAAAATTCGGGCTGCTTCCGCATGCGTGACTTGCACACCCAGAATGCGGCAGCAGCGCGCGAGACGCATCGTCACGGGGGTGCGTACCGGAAGATTGATTAACTGGTCATCGATCGGGCCGGCTTGACCACCACAAATATCAAGAATCAGCTGCGTGATCAGCTCAAGGTGCTCCGGAATATTTTCGAAATCCACACCGCGTTCAAATCTGTGACTCGCTTCGGAATTAAGCTTTAAACGTCTTGCGCGGCCAGCAATCGCCTCGGGCCACCAGAAAGCTGCTTCGACGTAGATACTGGTTGTATCCAGAGAGACGGCAGCCGATGCGCCGCCCATGATGCCAGCCAGACTCTCGGGAGTGCCTGCACTGCAAATCACGCCCATCGTCTCATCGAGCTCAATGACCTGGTCATTGAGTAATTTGAGTGTTTCACCCTTGCGCGCCCAGCGGACTTCCATGGCGGGCTCAGGCATACGGTCAATATCAAACACATGCGTGGGTCTGCCTAATAGCAGCATGACGTAGTTGGAAATATCAACCAACGCAGTCACAGAGCGCTGCCCTGCACGTTCGAGACATTTCACCATCCAGGCAGGTGTTTGTGCACGCGCATTCACACCGCGAACGACACGACCGGCAAATCTTCCGCACAAATCAGGTGCCACAACACTGACGGGGACAACTTCGGTCAACGCAGGCGTAATTGCGGGCACGGATGGTGATTTCAACGCACAACCGGTCAAGGCCGCGACCTCACGGGCAACGCCGAGGATAGACAGGCAATCAGCACGATTTGGCGTGAGCTTTAGCGTGAAAAGCGTGTCATCTAAATCAAGCGTCTCACGAATGCTTTGTCCAACCTGAGCATCCTCAGGCAGAATCAGCAAGCCAGCATGATCTTGCGAGAGGCCCAACTCTCGCGCGGAGCACAGCATCCCGGAGGACTCAACGCCACGCATCTTGGCCACGCCAATATGCATACCGCCGGGTAATGTTGCACCCACCATCGCAAGCGGCACCTTGATACCCGCTGCGGCATTCGGTGCACCGCACACAATTTGCAATAAGCTGCCAGTGCCCGCATCAACGGTACACACGCGCAACTTATCGGCATTTGGATGGGGCTCGGCCGTTTCGATACGCGCAACCACTACACCAGAAAAATCAGGGGCAACAGGATTGGCTTCTTCGACTTCAAGGCCGGCCATCGTCAAACGATGAGAAAGCTCATCTGTCGTGATGGAAGGGTTGACTAGCGTACGCAGCCAGGACTCAGGAAATTGCATGATGGACCGTGTCAGTCTGAACTGGATTAATGGTTGAACTGACGCAAAAAGCGCAGATCGCCTTCGAAGAATTGACGCAAATCATTCACGCCATAACGCAACATCGTCAGGCGCTCAAGGCCCGAGCCAAATGCAAAACCGATATAGCGCTCAGGATCAAGACCAAAATTTCGAATGACATCGGGATGCACCTGCCCCGAGCCTGATATTTCGAGCCAGCGACCTTTGTTGGGACCGGATGTAAACATCATGTCGATCTCTGCGGAGGGCTCGGTAAAAGGGAAAAATGAAGGTCTGAATCGCAACTCAAGATCGTCTGTTTCAAAGAAACAACGCAGGAAGTTTGTATAAACGCCTTTCAGATCAGCGAAGGAAATATTTTCGTCAATCCATAAGCCCTCGACCTGATGAAACATCGGCGAATGCGTCGCATCACTGTCCACGCGATAGGTGCGTCCGGGGGCAATGACTTTGATGGGGGGCTTATTCATGCGGGCATAACGCACCTGCATCGGACTGGTGTGGGTACGCAGCAAAAGCGGTAAGCCCTTACTGTCTTTCATATCCACATAAAACGTATCCTGCATCGAACGTGCAGGATGGTTTTCGGGATTATTCAAGGCTGTGAAGTTAGTCCAGTCATTTTCGATTTCGGGGCCATCTGCCACATCAAAACCAATCGATCTGAAAATCGCCTCGACACGTTGCCACGTTTGAATGACGGGATGAACTGTACCTGGCGCAGCACCTCGGCCTGGCAGCGTCACATCAATCGTCTCTGAAGCTAACCGCGCATCAAGCTCGGCTTGTGCAAGCGCGGCACGTCGCGCATTCAGGAGTGCTTCGATCTGCTGCTTGATCAGATTGATACGTGCGCCTTCAGTGCGTTTGGTCTCAGCATCGAGTTTCGCAAGACCCTTTAGTAATTCAGTCAGGGAGCCTTGCTTGCCAAGAAACTTCGCTTTCGCGTTTTCGAGAGATGCAGCATCATGAGCCTGTGCAAACTGCACGCGGGCCTGTTCAATCAGATCGTCGACTATCTCAGTCATCACAATGAACCTTGGGCAAAATCAAACGTCAAAATGCAAACGGAGCCCAATGGCCCCGTTTGCAGATACAACAAGTCAGTGCTTAGGCTGCCAGAGCAGCTTTAACCTGATTGACCACAGCAGTAAAGCCTGCTTTGTCATGCACAGCCATATCGGCGAGCACTTTGCGGTCAAGTTCAATCGCGGCTTTTTTCAGGCCGGCGATGAACACGCTGTAGGTAACATCATGCAGACGGACAGCAGCGTTGATACGCGCGATCCACAAGGCACGGAATGTACGCTTTTTGTTACGGCGGTCGCGGTATGCATATTGACCAGCACGCATGACTGCTTGCTTGGCAATACGGAATACATTACCGCGGCGACCACGGTAGCCTTTAGCGGCGGTTATAACTTTTTTGTGACGGGCGCGTGCCGTTACACCACGTTTTACGCGAGGCATGTTTTAGCTCCTATCAAGCGAAAGGCATCATGGCTTTAACTGAAGCCACGTTTGTTTTGTCGACCGCTGCTGACCCACGCAATTGGCGCTTGGTCTTGGTGGTTTTCTTGGTGAGGATGTGGCGTTTGAAAGCCTGACCCCGCTTGATCGATCCGCTGCCGCGAACCTGAAAGCGCTTTGAGGCGCTTTTCTTGGTTTTCATCTTGGGCATAATAAATCCAGATTAATGTTGTCCTGCAGGTGCTCCGTATTGGCCAATCATGAATCAGGTGGCCCAACACGTTTCTTTATAACCCCAGCACAATCACTTTTCCCTGAAGGTTTTCCAGGAAAGCCTTTGATTATATGATGGTTTTCGCATTTTTTGCAAATCAAGCGACACCTGGCGCAAGCGACCGTAACCGATATTGAAAAGCCTCTGCTACGTGGTCGGCCTGAATAAGCTCAGCACCCGACAGATCCGCACACGTTCGGGCGACACGCCTGAGCTTTTGAATCGATCTTGCTGACAGCCTTTCAAGATGTACGATTTTTTCCAGTAATCGACTGGCTGGCGTGCTCATCAGGCAATTATTATCCAAAAGGGTCGCAGACAACTGGGCGTTAGCGCATTGCTGCCTGTCCATTTGCGCACCGCGCGCGCGAACAACTCTAGCCTTCACCACGGCAGACGACTCGCCAGAGGCAAGTTCGATCCAGTTGACATCCGATTCTCCTATGGTGACGGCTAAATCGATACGATCAAGCATAGGACCAGACAGCCGCCCCTGGTAGCGTTGGATCTGCTCGGCGCGACAACTGCATTTTTTTACCGTATGGCCAATCCAGCCACAAGGACATGGATTCATAGCGGCAATCAGCTGGAAATCCGCGGGGAAATCAATTTTAAATCTGGCGCGGGCGATGGATACCTCTTTTGACTCTAAGGGCTCCCTCAACGCCTCAAGGACTCTCCGGTCGAATTCAGGCAACTCATCCAGAAAAAGAACACCACGATGTGCAAGCGTGACCTCTCCTGGCCTGGGCTTTGCACCGCCGCCAATGACCGCGGCCGGGGACGCCGTATGATGGGGTGACCGAAAAGGCCTGACACCCCATGCGAGCTCTTTCTGTCCGTTAAATGCCGAAATTGAAGCGACCTCCAGACACTCGACAGGCGTCATGGGTGGCAAAATTCCGGGCAGGCGCTTTGCCAGCATGCTCTTGCCGACACCAGGCGTTCCGGTCAGCAACAAACTGTGTTTACCTGCAGCAGCGACCTCAAGTGCCCTCCTCGCCATATTCTGCCCACGCACATCTGAAAGACACTCTGCAGACTGCACCGGCGGTTGATCAGGGGCCATTGGAGGTCGCTTGAGCGGCATCTCACCTGTCAGGTGCTGAACAACATCCTGCAAA
Source organism: uncultured beta proteobacterium (assembly GCA_903847325.1). Lineage (GTDB taxonomy): Bacteria > Pseudomonadota > Gammaproteobacteria > Burkholderiales > Burkholderiaceae_B > Zwartia. Next base: position 7,681 of record CAINDJ010000398.1, read on the forward strand.
GAACCGGCAGCCAAGACTGAAATACCTGGAACACGTGCCGCCTGCATCGCACTTGCCAAAGGCAATACTAAATGGGCACCGGACTGGCTACGTGCAACGGCTAGCGCAATCGAAATAGCTCCTGCGATAGGTACTAACAAACCCGAGAGAGATAACTCCCCCGCTACGACCCACTGTGAAAGCTCCGGCAAGGTGATCACCCGGCCGCTCGACGCACTGAATTCAGGTAAGTTTATTTGACCGGAGACAAGCAGTACCCCGAGTGCGATTGGCAAATCAAAGCGTCCCGACTCTTTTGGCAAATCAGCAGGCGATAAATTAACAGTCAATCTGCCCGAGGGGAAGGTATACCCGCTGCTTTGTATCGCGGCCCTCACGCGCTCGCGGCTTTCCCTGACCTCTGCATCGGCCAGACCAACGATGACAAAAGAAGGTAAACCACTGGAAAGGTGCGTTTCTACGCGCACAATTGGAGCATCAAGCCCGACTAAGGAGCGACTCATCAGCACTGCGAGTGACATACATTCCCCAACACAAACAACAAAGTATGCAGTGCGCAGGGCGACGAAAAAATAGACCGAGGGACTCAGATGTCCATCGGTCTCATACTCAAGAATAAGCTGGCGACTATAGACGCCGACCTAATTAACACGCATTACAAATTACTTGCCATCGGATTCAAGAGCACTGAGCCTGAGCTCAAAAACCTGTGCCTGCTTCTCGAGCGCATCAATGCGGGCGAGCGCGCGCGTCAGTAAATCCACTTGAATATCAAATTCTTCCCGGGTAACAAGATCCATACGGTTAAAGGCCTGTCCCATGAATCCTTTAACATTTCGTTCGATATCCGCAGCGGGACTGCGGGCTATGAGTTCTGAGACATTTTTTTGAATTTCTTCAAACCACGCTTTAGGCTTATTCATCATATTGCCCTCCTGTATCGTCGATAGGATCATTTTAAACCTGTTGAATCAGCACCGCTATAGATGCCCATGCCTTATTCGAAAGCATGCCACATAAAAAAGCACCAAAAAAGTGCAATGCAATCTATTTGCGTCCTGAATAGACGAATCGATGATGACTACCCATACAAGTATCCCGGATAACTGTCTGGCATGCCCGTCCGCTGAAAGACGGTCCGTCGCTGAAACTTCCCATCCTTGTCGAAGGGCCGCTGTACAAGGAAAAGCCGACCAATTATGTGCTTTCCGGGCACCGGCAC
>CAINDJ010000399.1 GCA_903847325.1 uncultured beta proteobacterium
ACGTGCGATGATTGCAAGCTTGAGAGCTGTGAGCCGCGCTGGGTTGAAAGCGGTATTCCCCCTTCGCCGAAGCTGCAGTACACTCGGGCGGCACATATGGCTGCCGACTGCGTGGACTGTGGTCAGTGCGAGGACGCATGTCCTGTCGAGATCCCTCTTTCGTCATTCTTCCACCAATCGGCCAAGAAGACAGCTAAGCTCTTGGCGCGATTCGATGAAATAACAGCCACTCGATAGAGAACGTCGATTTAGCAGACTTTGGGGGCCTTAAGCCCCCGGTTGATTCTTTAGAGTTGTTTGTCTTACGCATGCAGTTGAGAAATCAACGCGTTTTATTAGGGAAGTTTTGAACCTAAGAACTTCAAGAGTTCAAGTCTAAGTTGCCTTTTGCAAAGCGTGGAAGACAGATATCGCGTCTATGCCTCGGAAGACGGAAAAACGATCGGGCTCACGACAGGGGGGGATACGTTGAGCGAGCCAGTTTTACAATAGAAGCTCTGGGGGCCACGGCATCGCTTTAGTGTAAAGCCCCAAGAAAGGGTGGTGCTTTATTGTGCCGACGAGTCTAAAGTGAAGGTGTAGGCGGTGCTGAGCGAGCAATTGCAGCCTATTCAGAAGTGAAGAAATAACCAGTTATTCTCTCTCAATTCTCTTTTTGGTGCTTCCTGCACGTTGGATAAGCCGATAAGCCTCGTGAAATTATGCGTCGTATATCGGTCGTGCCGTCTCGCTCTGCAGTAGCTCCATATGGAAGAAAGTTATATGGCTGGCATGTAGATAAAGGCTAGAGGCCCCCCTTTAGCGATTTAAGTCCCTCAGATAAGCCTTTAAAAAGGAACTCAACGCTATTGTTCGATGGTTCGGATAACACGCCCCGCAACACGAGAGCATGAAGAGCTTGCCTGATTCTTCCATTATTTGCCCAGAAGGTGGCTATGCATGGCAGAAGCAAAGATAGTCAGTGTAGAGGGTGCGAACGAGAAGATATCTGAAACACATTATTCTCTCAAAAGAATGCCGAGAACCGAAAGAACCCAAACCCGTTTAAATTCAACTTTAGCGCATTCCTGGCTGCGTTTGATAGCATATGGGATTTTATGAATAGAGAGTTGAGGGCTCTCAAGCTAGAGGGGTGTAATAAGAACCTGCAGGGGGGAGAAACGACAGTGAGATTAAGTAGCTGAGGGTGTCGCGCAATATTACCACTCACGGTAGCATAAGTGTTATTAGAACTAATTAAATGAACATAATCAGATTCGATTAATTAACGGAGCTAGATGTATGGAATTCAAAGAACAAGCAGGATTGCTAAAAAGAGTGCTGGGATTAAAAAAGGAACCACTGGCGATCACGTTTACCAATGATGAAGTTTCAGATGGCCTGTACGAGAAAACATCGATTTGTAAGGCGTTGAAACGTGCTGCAGAAGGTGACTGTTTTGTTATTGACGCAAAGGTAGAGACCTGCCCCGGCGGCAGTAGATATTGCGGATTCACGGAGTTTGCGGGACAACAGAAAAGGAGACTTCAGCGGTTCCTCACGAAAGGCGAGAAGCTCACTAGTTCGATTGTATCCTTTGAGAGAATGTTAAAACTGACGGTTCAACCGCCGACAGGATTGGCAGAAAGATTGGTGATCTGTCCGCTTGAAAAAACAACACTACGACCAGACATTGTGTTATTCCAATGTAACCCAGAACAAGTATGTCGTCTCATAACTTTAGACACCTTCTGGGACGGCATATCACCAAAACAACAAGTCATAGGAGCATTATGTCACAGCTCGATCACATTTCCCGTAATGACCGGGTGTACTAACATAACGACGGGTGATTGGACAGCGCGAAAACAGCAGGGATTCGAACCTGACATACTGTTTCTGTCAGTACCGTACGAACGAATGCACAATCTAATAGCTGCCATCCCCAACTGCTCAGCAGGAGATGCGGAGGCAGTAATACCAGAAGGATTCCAATCAGATTAGTTACGGTCAGGGTAGTGCTTGAGTCCGGCTTGATTTTTTGACCGAGAACGCGCTGATCGGCAGCCGGGTTTCTCTCCCTCGCTTCGTTTGGTTGCACACAAGCCGCTTTTGTGTGCTTACAGCGCGATATACAAGCACCATTTCAGCGTGGCTGCGCTTGGAATACATCGTCCTCCGTTAAGCAGTCCCAATCCTCGTCTTCGCAAATATTGCGGCACAGCGATAGCAAGTCCATATTGAGCGTATGTTTGTTGCAAGCTTGAAACAATTATTTAGCAGCGGCGCATATCGTACGTAATCGAGGTGCAATGATGAAAATACTCGGAATAAACAGCAGTCCGCGTG
>CAINDJ010000400.1 GCA_903847325.1 uncultured beta proteobacterium
AAACGGTAGTTCAGCAGCCGCAACTCGTTTCGGGCGCTGGCGTGATCGCGCTCTACTTGGAGCACCCGAAAGCGCCGCGCATTGTGTTCGCTGGCGCGGTTTGCCAGTTCGGCCGGCCACTGGGCGGGTGCCAGTATTTCGGAGCTGCTGGGCACGCCGGCGCTGGCCAGGTTGTACTGAATCTGACTCAAGACCTTGCAGCGCTCGCCGCTGACCACCGCCACCTCTCACGGCTGCGTGTTGGTGTAGGAGGGGCTGCAACTGGCAAGTCGAAGAATCCTGCGCAGCGTTTCTTCCGCGACGGGCGTCGATTTGAAGCCGCGTACGCTGCGTCGGGTTTCTATTCCTTCTCAGTAGTGTCCCAACGTTTTTCAGAGGAGAACGAGTTGCTGAGGCTCAAAACTCGGATCTGAATTTGCTGAGGATGGCGTAAGTAGTTGATTTATAGGAGTTTGTTCAAACATGGTCAGGCTCAGGATTTGTAGGATTTCGTAAAGGCTGTGATGCTCAAGATGCAGACGTTTCTTTGTAATGGCGATCAGCACATAGGTGCACACGGCAATCCAGATTTGCGTCTTCACGGCGTTCTCGCTGGTGCCCAGAAACGCCTTGATGCGCAGATGCTGTTTGATCCATTTGAAGAACAGTTCGACCTTCCAGCGTTGACGATACAAGTCGGCAATGAGTTCTGGCTTCAGGGCGAAGTTGTTGGTCAGAAACGTGATGCGCTTTCCTGTTTCGTCCTTGACCACCACTCTGCGCAAAGGCGCCGGATAGTCTTTGCTGGAATAGAACACCGTGAGCACACCGATCTGATCGCAGATGACCGAAGTGGTACTGCGGTCCACGGGGTTGGAGTAGCGCCGCTTGAACTGCGTGTTGCTCTTTGCACGCGTCACGAAGAAGGCCTGGGCCTGATGAATTACGTACAGCCTGGTGAAATCCAGATAACCCCGATCCATCAGGTAAAAGGCCCCGGCTTCGAGAACCAAGTCGTCCATCACATTGACTTCGTGGGTCTTGCCGTCGGTGATGTGAATGAAGCTGGGAATAGAGCCATGCAAGTCCAGCAGGGTGTGCAACTTGATAGCAGCTTTGGTGGACCGAAACGGTGCCCAAGGATGCAGCGACAGACACAAGTCGATGGTGCTGGCGTCGAACGCGTAGACGGTCGCATCCAGATCGATACCCAAGGGCTCCTTGGCATACAGTGGTCTGGCCATGGCAATCAGATGTTGCGCGAAGTCGGCGTAGATTTGCCATGGACGAGTGGCGTTCGCATTGGCCAGCGTGTTGCGAGAAATCGTAGAACAACGAAAGCCCATGTGGTACAGCCGATTGGCTTGTGCACGCAAGTTGACCTCGATATCGCGCAAGGACTCCCGGTAGGTCAGTTGCGCAAAGGCCATCGCGAAGAACTGGTCCAGACAAGAGAAGTCTTTGACCTTGTGCTCGCCACGATGCTTGGCAACACAGCGTCGAAAGGTGCTCATGGGCAAAAAGGCCATGAGCTGAGAAAACACGAGCTTGCCTTGGTGCATACCGGCCCTTCGCGCTGTCGCGCAAAAGGCCATAAGTCTGACGCTCGACGTTCAAATCGAGACCAGACTGGAATGCCAAATTCTGCAAGCAAATCATTAACTTACGAAGCCCTGATGTGAGAACGTTGGGACACTACTTATGGAATGTCAATAGTGATTACGAACTCAAATAACGTGAATAGCACGTTG
>CAINDJ010000401.1 GCA_903847325.1 uncultured beta proteobacterium
ATGAAGAAGCCTATCTCGAGGTTGGTAAGAAAGATAATTCCCAGGTGTATAGGATTGATGCCGTAGCTCATCGCAATGGGAACAATCAGCGGTGGTACGACAATGAGTGCTGCGTAGATTTCCATGAGGCTGCCAACAATAAAGAGAAAGATATTCAGCGTGATGAGAAAGGTTACCTTTGAGCTGATGTGCACCTGAATGAATTGCAGCACGATCATGGGAATCTCCGCATCGATCATGTAGGTAGTCAGGGCCAGCGCCGACGCAAAGATGATAAATATCGCTCCTACCAGAATCATGCTCTCTCTAATGATCAAGGGAAACTGGCCGATACGGATATCCTTGTGAATGAATATTTCCACGATGAACGCATATGCCACCATGATGGAGGCCACTTCTCCCAATGTTACGAGGATAATGTTCAAGAATACGCGGCACGCCTGAGCCTAATTGCTCAACCATGTCTAAATCCCGAAAAACTCGCATGAGTTCTTTATTTTGCGGAACCGAATACCCCATAAAGAATTCTTCTTCATCAAAACCAGAAGGCAAACCACCGGCAGAAGTAATCTCTAAGCGATCTGCAAAAAGCTCGAATTTAGGCGGCACTTCATTGCTAAAGTTATTGTGGATGATGGCGTTAATTACCGCTTCGCGCAGAGCAACGGGATTAAGCAGTTTACGCTCTTCACGCCGACCTGGAGTAATGCGGGCAAAGGTTTTGTTCTCAACCTTAAGTTTTTCCAGTACCGCTTTGGTAGATTTCACCAATGAGCAATAGCCGTACTCTTCATTTTCAATCAGATTCACCCTGTCAGTGCCCGCATACTTGGCAACTTTGATAGATAACCCATTAACGTCAGAAAGTAAATAAGCGGCGTAATTGAATGAGCCATCCTCCGTGAGCAACTCCAGATTATGCGCAAACTGCTCATTCAGTTTTAACGGTGTTTCGTTATAATAGATTTTTAGCTGCGCGAAGCTCAGCGCTTGATTTCGTGATTTTATGGTGCCAATGGAATTGCGAATTCTGCGTGCGAACAAATCCTCAATCATCCTGACCGGCATAGGTTCCGAGGCACTACCTATGCGGATGAAGCAACCTTTGGCAGACATACCCATTCTGGATAAGTAATACGGTTTTTCTGAACCGCTGGCTACCGTAATTTTGATTATGACTTTATCGTCACGGGTTTCGACAATCACATCAAACAGCCCCATGGTCGAAGGGCTAATATTGTTTTTGATGCGATCCTTGATTTTCAGCTGCAATACATCTGCATCAGAAACGCCGATGGCCGCTTGAGTTTGATCGTCAACGCCAATATAAATTACACCGCCATCGCGATAATTCAGAAAAGCAACGACCTCTTTTTCTAGTGAGTCAGTCAGTTCACGCTTGAATTCGATACGATTGGATTCTTGCATTACGCCACCTTGATTTTTCCGGTCACGACATCATTGATTAACGTCTTACGCAATTCTTTGAGTATGTCGATTTGGGTGTTGATGGTGGCGACGATTCGGTCGATGTGGGCAGTTTTTTGGTCTAGATAATCAGCTATAAC
>CAINDJ010000402.1 GCA_903847325.1 uncultured beta proteobacterium
ACAAGGGGAAGGTGGGCCACTGGCAGGTGACAGGAGGCATAATAATCGCACCATTTTCGGTGGCCTGAAGCATTGACTTCAGGTGTCCCGCATGCAGTGGTGTTTCCCGGACCATCAATACGAGGCGCCGGCGCTCCTTGAGTACAACATCGGCAGCCCGTGAGATTAAGTTACCTGTGATACCCCACGCGATTTCAGACATCGTGTTGACTGAGCATGGCGCAATGACCATGCCCATGGTCACAAAAGAACCGGAAGCAATCGTCGCCCCTACATTTTTTGCTGAGTGCACGACATTAGCCAGCGACTCAACGTATGGCGGCTGAAAATCCGTTTCGGCCGCCATCGTGAGTTTTGCAGAGTCGCTCATGACAAGATGGGTTTCGATATCCGAATTTTGGAGGGCTTGCAGGATACGCACACCGTATAGGGTGCCAGAGGCCCCGGTGATCGCTACGATCAGTCGCTTTGGGTACATGAGTTGATATTTCTTAATAAGGCTGAACAGGTCAAGTTTAATGGAATCCTTTCCCATTAAACTATCAATGCTATATATTTAGCGATTAGTCTTGCTGGTTTTATTGAGGAATTGCTGCTTTGAAGACATTGATTCGCATTTTGCTAATGATGCTTGTTTGTTCAACCACGGTTTTTGGACAAACTCCACCTGCTGAGCATCAAGCAAGCCAGGCCTTAGCAACGATCGGACAAAAATTCGGAGAACAGCTCACTGCCAACTTTAATCAGATGGTAGTTGCCTATAATAATTTGCCAGATTCAGACCATGGCCGAATTTTAAATTCGGATCTCGCACTTGAGCTTTCTCCTGATTATCTTAAGAATCAAGCCATTTCCGAATACATCCGTACCCCGGCACGCGCGTTCATTGCTCGCCTCTACGACCTCAAACTCAGTCGAAATCATCCAGTAGATAGCAATGTTTTATTTACTGCAGGCGGGACAGGTGTTGGTAAAACAACTGCGCTTAAGATGTTTACTTTTCTCGAGCAAAAAGCTGAAATTGTCTACGACTCTACGCTAAGCGATTTTGAACGATCGAAAGCCTTAATCGACCAGTCATTGAATACCGGTCGCAGCGTAACTGTTATTTATGTCTATCGGGATATCGTAGATGCATTTGTAAATGGCGTGATCCCAAGGGCCTTGCGTATCGGTCGACTTGTGACCATTGATGCACACATTTCAATGAACTTGGATGCGCGAAAAGTCATGGATCAATTAACAATCCATTACGCTAACAATCCAAAATTTCAGCTAATCACTTTGGATAATTCAAGGGGACTGAATCAGCAACGTTTTGTTGCCTTAAGTACTATTCCTGAAGAAAGCCCGGAATACTTGTCTGGTCAGTTAAAAGAAGCATTGTCTAATTCCCTGCAATCAGGAAAAATAAATCAACAAATGCATGACAATATGTTGATTTCTCGCTGAGATGAAAGCTTCATCGCAGTTACGTGTGTTGTCTGTCATCCCGCCGATGACACAGCTCAATACGCCTTATCCTTCAACCGCGTACTTGACTGGTTTTTTGAAATCCCGCGAAATAAATGCCGTGCAGGAGGATCTTGCTCTCGCTTTGGTTTTGCGTCTGCTTTCATCGCAGGGTTTGGAGGAGGTCGCCAGACGAATCGACCTGCTGCCTGATGAAAGATATACGCCTGCAATTCTCGCATTCAACGCTCAGTATTCAAGATATATTTCAACGATCGATGCAGTCATACGTTTTTTACAAGGACGGGATTCAACACTTGCGCACAGAATTGCGAGTCGTCAGTTTCTGCCTGAAGGCCCCCGGTTTGACTCACTCGATGTGTATGTAGACGAGGAAGGGGGGGATCCTCTGTCATGGGCATTTGGTGCGCTTGGTCTGAGTGATCGCGCTAAACACATTGCGACACTTTATTTAAATGATCTCGCTGATGTGCTGCGCGATGCAATCGATAGCCGTTTTGAATTTGTTCGTTATGCAGAGTCATTGGCTGCAAGCCAGTCCAGTTTTGATCCACTCTCAGAAGCGCTAGCGGCTGACAAAAATTTATTAGATGAGATCTTGCATGCGCTCACGGTGGAAAAGCTCAACAAGCATCGTCCAACGCTGGTATTAATCTCTGTGCCATTTCCTGGCTGTGTGTATGCTGCGTTTCGTATTGCACAGAGTATCAAAAATTATGATGCGCAGATCAAAATCGTCCTCGGTGGCGGGTTCGTCAATACCGAACTACGTGAGCTCAAAGATCCGCGTGTGTTTGATTACTTTGATTTTGTCACGCTGGATGCGGGCGAGCGTCCACTGCTTGCTTTAATCGAACATCTCGAGGGCAAGCGCAGTGCCTCGCGTCTGGTCAGAACGTATATCCGCGACCCGGAGTCTTTAGCGGTTCGTTACATGAACCTGATTGAACCCGACGTACCCTTTAACGAGGTCGGTACGCCGACATGGGATGGTTTGCCACTCGATCGCTATCTTTCCCTATTGGATATGCTTAATCCCATGCATCGCCTCTGGAGCGATGGTCGCTGGAATAAACTCACGATTGCGCATGGATGCTATTGGAAAAAGTGTAGTTTCTGTGATGTCAGTCTCGATTACATTGGACGCTATGAAGCTGCTGAGGCCTCAGTTCTGGCAGACCGTATTGATCAGATCGTGCTTGAAACAGGTCAGACGGGTTTTCACTTCGTTGACGAGGCCGCGCCACCCAAATCTCTCAAAGCGCTTGCTAATGAATTAATCGAACGCAATACAGGTATTTCCTGGTGGGGCAATATCCGCTTTGAGAAAACGTTTTCGCCAGAGCTTTGCGAATTACTCGCAGACAGCGGCTGTATTGCGGTCTCTGGTGGGTTGGAGGTCGCCTCCGACCGACTGCTCAACCTGATGAAAAAAGGCGTTTCCATTGATCAGGTCGCGCGCGTGACGCGAGCGTTTACCGATGCTGGAATTTTGGTGCATGCCTATTTAATGTATGGGTTCCCCACGCAAACGGTTCAGGACACGGTCGATGCGCTGGAGTATGTCCGCCAACTCTTTCTCAATGGTTGTATCCAGAGTGGATTTTTTCACCGGTTTACCTGTACGGTCCATTCGCCGGTCGGCTTAAATCCTGAAGAATATGGTGTCACGCTCAAACCCTTACCCCCCATCACATTCGCAAAAAATGACGTTGGGTTTATTGATCCTACGGGTGTGGATCATGCAGCGCTTGGCGCTGGTTTGAAAAAAGCCATCTATAACTACATGCATGGCATCGGGCTCGAAGATGACGTGCGCAACTGGTTTGATTTTAAAGTGCCTAAAACAACCGTCGCGCGTAACCGTATTGAGCTCGCCCTGACCGAGTAAAGCGTAATAGTTAAAGAGGTTCGTCTTGCTCTTTTAGCCAGCGCTTGAGTCCCGCATCAGTCTGAATGGCCGTCATGTTCTGTTTGACTGCCGTGATCTCGTCCTGCAACTTACGCTCAAGTGTTTTCAGGTGATGCTTAAGGGAGGCTTCGTGAATAATTGTCGAGGGGGCCAGTACGAACTCAGACGATGCCTGTAGCTCGATATCCCGCAGTTCCCTGTGCATAATGCGCATGCGTTCTGTGAGTAAGGCGGTGAGTGAGGCGATTTTTTCGTGGGCAAGACTTGACGCGATTTTTGCATCCGTCAGATTCGCCTGATACTGTAGCTGTAATAGCGCGAGTAAATCTTTGCGTTTATATGCAGTATTGGCCGTGCTCATCAGTTGCGTTTTAAAGGCCCGCGTTGCAGGGTCGGCCCCTCGGTCAGGATGTAATGCACTGGCTAACTGACGATATATCGTGCGTAAGGCGCTGTCCGCATCGTCAAGTAATTGTTCAGAATGCTGCTGATTCGCTGTTTTACCTCGTTTGTTCTTTCTAGACTCTTTCGCTTTTTCGCGTGCTTCGGCTTGTTTGCGGATTTTTTCAAATCTGGCGTGCAGCACATCATCAACCGTCTCAAAGGGTTTGTCTTCGCCCAGAGACTGTCCCATCATTTCTTCGAAATACGCTTGCGCCTCGGCTGCCTGAGCCTGCTGGATTTCAGCCAGGGTTTCGTCGCTGTACGCATCATGTAAGACGCGCATCTCCACATCGCCATCCATGGCGAATTCAAGCGCCATATTGCAAATCATCCGGCGCAACAGACGTTGTTGCTTGGTCGTGAGCGATTTGGATTTGACGCGCAGATCGAGCCAAAGCACCATATCTCTCTGGTAGCCAGATAAACGGGTTTGCAGTGGATGCAGCGTGCCAAAATGCTTGGTTCGATGCAGATCAACTAATACACGTAACGATTTAATTCGCTCGGCGAGTGCTTCTGCCTGTTTGACGAGCTCTGTGAATTTTTCTTGTTCGGGTGACAGATCAGCTGAAAACAGCGTTGGAACAGGTGCTTGATCGATAGGATCGGCGTTTGAAGTGATTGGAGGTGCAGTAGTAATAGGAGGCTCTGGGTTAAATAGGAATAGCTGCATTTTACTGGATCGCAGAAGAATTTCTCTCCTGAGTCTGCTTTTCTCATTCGAAAACCTCGCTTTTGATTATGATTAGGAGAAATCTTTAAAAGTATATTCAGAATGACAAGCATGTATACCCCGACTTTAAGAGTGAAAGACAAAGTAGTGATAGTGACTGGCGCAGGCTGTGTCGGCCCCGGATGGGGCAATGGCCGGGCTATTTCTGTACGTTTTGCCCAGGAAGGCGCCAAAGTGTTTGCTGTAGACATCAAACTCGACGCAATGACCGAAACACAGGACATGATCCGGGAGTTCGGTGGCGAATTCACACCATACGTCGCTGACGTAACAGACAGCAAAGCGGTTGCTGAGATCGTTCAGGCTTGCGTTGCAAAGTACGGCACCGTTGATATCGTTGTGAACAACGTTGGCGGCCCGGCCCCGGGCGGGCCTGTCGCACTGAGCGAGGAATCATTTGATGCACAGATTGATTTAAATCTGAAATCGGTATTCCTGATGTGTAAATACGCGATTCCGGTGATGGAGGCAAAGGGCGCTGGCGCGATCGTCAATATCGCCTCGATCTCTGGGATTCGTTTTAGCGGGGCTCCCCAAGTCGGATATGCGGTATCTAAGGCCGGGGTAATCCAGTTTGGCCGCGTGGTCGCGGTCGAGTACGCGAAGAAGGGCATCAGGATCAATTCAATTTTGCCTGGGCAACTACACACACCGCTAGTCGATGCTGTTCTAGCTAACACGCAAAGTGGGGGTGACATCGAAACATTACTTAAAAAGCGACAAGCCCGTATTCCCATGCCTTTTACAGGTGATGGTCGCGACACAGCCAATGCAGCTTTATTTTTAGCCTCGGATGAGGCGAGATTCATTACAGGTACAGAACTGATCGTAGATGGCGGCATGACCGCTAAATGTGATTAATCAGTCAAACTTATCGGAGACGGCTATGAAAAAAATAATATTTAAATCGGTTATCGCGATTGTGATGGGCGTGATTGGTTTGCCAGCTCAGGCGGCAGAACAATTCCCCACTAAGACCGTGCAAGTGGTGATTCCTTTTGCACCAGGCGACACGGATAATATGTTGCGTCCATTTCTAGACAAAATGGGCGAGTTTCTGGGGCAACCTGTTTTATTAACTTATAAAGCCGGTGCGGGCGGTGGCGTTGGAGCGGGAATGGTTGCGACCAGCAAACCAGACGGCTATACCCTGGTCGGAACATCGCAAGGTTCGATTGTGGTGGTTCCATTGTTTAACAAGGAAGTTAAATACACAACGGAATCGTTTGCACCGATTGCTTCGCTATCCGAGGGTGGTTTTATGCTGCTCGTCAGAGCAGATTCACCCTGGAAAAATCTGAAAGAACTAATTGAGTATTCGAAACAAAATCCAAAGAAAATTAATTTTACGACTTCCGGAGCGATGGGTGTCACGCATCTGTTAGCAGAGATATTTGCGAACGAAGCGGGTGTGGAATGGACACATATTCCTGAAAAGGGAAGTGGACCCGCCGTGACCGCACTGCTTGGAAAACATGTGGAAATGACTTCTTCAGCGGTCGCACCCGCACTCGCGCATATTCGCGCCGGGACATTACGTCCTTTAGCGACCTTTGGCGTCAATCGCCTGAAAGCCTTCCCGGATGTTCCGACCTTTAAAGAGCTTGGCTACAAGATTGCCAGCCCAGGTTATTACGGGATATCCGCTCCAGCGGGTACCCCTCCTGAGGTCGTAGACGCCATTTATCAGGCAGCTAAAAAGGCAACGGATAAATATCACGATCAGATCAGTGAAAATCTCGGTGGGTTTGGAGCGGAAATCAAACTCTTGCCCCCGAAGGAATATGCTGAATACCTCGCTAGTCAAAAAACGTTATTCTCTGACGCTCAAAAGAATCTTGACCTGAAACAGTAATCTTTATGCAACTACATTTCGCCAATGCTTATAGACATTTTTTGCAAACCTCTGCTCGATACAATTTGCGCTATCAGCCTGCGGTGGGGCGTGACGATCAAAGCACAGGTGAAATGTGGTTAAAACGTTTTCTGGATTATGAAACCAACGATAAGGGCCAGAGATATCAGACCCTTCAATCTCCGTTTGGCATCACCCTTGACCGCGAAAAAGAAGAAGGGCTGAATGTCGAACGTTTGAACGAGAAATTTGAAACAGTCGAAACTTTAAACACGCTGGGTGAACGTGGAGCCGTCGGTGAGCGCTTGGCTGACTTTCCGCCGCTGCTCAGTGCTGGCGACAAGGTCTGTTTGTTCAAGCGCGCGATTTTTGATCGCACGGGTCAATTAGCAGGTGGTGCAACACGTATCGTTGAGCTGTTCGCACCGACCTCTGCTCAGAGCGACTGGCTCACCATTAGCGACAATCTCTACGGTAAGGATTCCGTCGACTATGCCGGCGGCAGCAGCATGATTTTTGAAATCCATTCCACTGAAGTGATGACGCTGCAATACGTCACGTTCAGTGGACCGGATGATGCATCTTTGCTGACATTTAAAGTTGTCGAGACTTTGCCTTTGCACGAATGAGTTAACCAGCAGGGTTGGCTAATTCATTGACTTCAAACGGATCTTTCACAACTGCCGGTGCAGGTTGCTGTTTAGGTTCGGTTTTAAGTTTAGTACCTGGCATCATTTCAAAATCAGGCGTAAATCTTGTCAGTACGCTGCGCAACTGATCAAACGGTTTGCGATCACCAGCAAAGTTCGCTTTACCTTCTTTGATCAAGGCATCAAAGCTTGTCTGCCCCCCCATTACTTTTTCCAAATCACTGCGGTTAAGCGTAATGGTCAGATCAGCTTTCGCAGCTTGCTGATCCTTGATGTTACTCAATGCCGAATTACTCATTTCGATCACGAATTTTTCACCATTGTCGGGCGTGACCAGGTTAATCACGAATTTCATCCCGGCTGCTTTGATGCTATCCATACTGATTGCAAGCGAGTTAAGCCAG
>CAINDJ010000403.1 GCA_903847325.1 uncultured beta proteobacterium
ATATGGAATTTTTCAGTGAGCTGATAGCCAACTTTCCAGAGTGCTTTAATACCTGGTTCCGGAACGCCCCCACCTGCTAGTTTTTTGTTCAGCCGATGTATATACACGCCCAGATTCAGTTTGTTTTTATCTGTGGATTCCAAGCCAAGCAGTTCCATTGATTGCCAGTATTCCAATGCGTAGTCCGTCGCCTCGATCAAGCCTTTCATGATCTTGATTTCGTTCGCACTCAGATCCACGGTGAGCAGGTTGTACATGACTTTTTTCTTATCTAGATCAAGTCTGGGGGCTGAGTCCTGGCTTTCAATAAAGGTCACACGACGTGCGATACTTTTGACGGCTGCGCTGAGCTCTTCTGCGAAAACAGGCTTGGGTAGATATAAGTCGGCGCCACTTTCATATCCGCGGATTTTGTCTGCTGTCTCCGCTTTGACAGTCAGCATCAATATCTGGAGAGTAGGGTAGGCTTTACGGTAGCGCCTGGCGATGCTGATACCATTTTCACCGGGAAGATTCAGATCCAGTATGAGTAAATCCAGCCGGTGTTTAGCCACATGCTCATCAAGATCCTCAGCGCACGAACCCGCAAATACTGAATATCCATCATTCAGTAAATGATCCCTAAATATAGTTCTCAAGGCATTGTGGTCCTCCACAACTGCGATATGCATCGGCGTGTCCGTAATGATCATTACTCAAAACATCCGAAATAGTAGAGACCGAGCAGGTCAAAAAATTACAACTTATTACAGTAGTGTCGGGTTAAACCGGGTTTTTTTTTTCAGTAAAAGCCAATACTGGCGTGGCCTAGAAGCTGATTTTATTTGGTGCCGATTTGAATTCAAATTCTTCATTTTTGGATATTTTCCTAGGGGTTAGCCTCTGGGTGATTTCTCATGAACGTCGGCAAGACCCTTTTTGCGCAGATTATGGAGTTCGTGCCGTGGACGAGCTTTGGTCGAATCGTCGATCGCTACAGCGGCAACGCCGGCGTTCGGCGCATGACTTGCGCAGAGCAATTTCGAGTCATTGCATTTGCGCAATTGACTTGGCGCGAGAGTCTGCGCGACATCGAAGTGACACTGGGCGCTAATGCGAGCAAACTTTATGCGATGGGATTGCGTCACAGCATTCATCGCTCGACGCTGGCCGATGCCAACGAGTCGCGCGACTGGCGCATTTGGTCGGATTGGATCTGAAGAACACGGTCTACGCGCTGGACGCGACGACGATCGATCTTTGTTTGAGTCTGTTCGACTGGGCTCCGTTTCGCAAAGCGAAGGGCGCGGTAGAGCTGCACACGCTGTTGGACCTGCGCGGCGCAATCTCAGCGTTTATCCACATCAGCGACGGAAAGATGCACGAAGTCAATGTTCTGGACTTTATGCCAATCGAAGCTGGAGCGTTCTACGTGATGGATCGATGCTACTTGGATTTTACCCGACTTTACGCGATGCATCAGGCGGGCGGATTCTTTGTCACTCGAGCCAAAGTCAACATGAACGCTCGACGAATTTATTCCAAACCAGTCGATCGATCGACAGGACTTGTTTGCGATCAAACGGTATTGCTCAACGGGTTTTACGCCACGCAACATTATCCAGAAAACTTGAGACGCATACGATTCAAAGACACGGGAAGTGGCAAGACTTTTATCTTTCTGACCAACAACTTTGCGCTGCCGCCATTGACGATTGCAGCCCTGTACAAAAATCGCTGGCAAGTCGAATTGTTCTTCAAATGGATCA
>CAINDJ010000404.1 GCA_903847325.1 uncultured beta proteobacterium
CACGATAAAAGCGTTTCAAATTTTCGCTATAGTGCTCACCAACATAAATGTTGCCGGCATGCTCAGGAAACATTTGTAAAAAACTTTTATTCCAATAAATACACTTATCTTCTTTATCAAATAGACACATTGCCACCTTGATTCCATCAAGGGTTTGGCCAACAGTATGCAATAGGTCCCGGGAAGAATTCATATCAGTCTAAGCAGAAAATGATTGTTGTATTTCGTCTTGTTATCATGGTCATAACAGTACACCCAACTCGCCATCACTTATTATTTGAACGTTCTTTTTTAGATACAAGTCATTTTGCCATAACCACATAAAAAAACATAAGAATTTCTTATGGAGACAAGCAATGAATCCGTTGTCCCAAAACCGACAGCCTTTACTAGAAGTAAAAGGCGTCACGTTACAGTACAAAACCAGTGAACATCTGGTGACTGCTACCTATCGCGTCGATTTCAATGTGTATGACGCGGAGAGATTTGTTTTGCTTGGCCCCTCGGGCTGCGGCAAATCTTCGCTTTTGAAAGCGGTAGGAGGCTATATGCCCCCGGTCGAAGGAACCATCAGACTAAAGGATGACCTGGTCAGCAAACCAGGTCCCGACCGCATGATGGTGTTTCAGGAGTTTGACCAACTGCTCCCCTGGAAAACAGTTGTAGAAAATGTCATGTTTCCATTGGTCGCGAGCGGCAAGATGCCGGCCATCCAGGCACGCGCTCAAGCGCTGCACTACATCGACAAAGTCAATCTGTCCAAATTCGCAGACAACTATCCCCACACTTTGTCAGGGGGAATGAAACAGCGCGTCTCGATCGCACGCGGGATGGCGATGGAGCCCGCCATATTACTCATGGACGAGCCCTTTGCCGCGCTCGACGCGCTGACGCGTCGAAAAATGCAGGATGAGTTATTACAACTCTGGGATGACACGCACTTTACAGTTTTGTTTGTCACGCACTCTATCCCGGAGGCGATCAAAATAGGCAGCAGAATATTACTGCTGACCCCTCACCCGGGACAGGTTAAGGCTGAAGTCAATAGTTTGCCGCGCAGCTTGCAAAACACCCCGACACAGGCAGCGCTCGAAGAAAAAATAAACAATATGCTGTTCATCGAAGAACACCAGCAACAAGCCGAGGTGTTTCATGGATAAGACGATGCACGACTTACCGGCCCGAGAAGAAATCTATCTGAACCCAAAACCGTATGCCGCCGTTGGGGTCGTTGAAAAACGCTTATCCGTCTGGGAACGTCTGAGCAACAATACAGCGCTCAGACGTATCTTGTTGCTCATCACACTCGCGTGTATCTGGCAAGCCTATGCCGTCACGCTGGATAACGGCTTATTGTTCCCGACATTTTCCGACACGATGATGGCGCTTTACCAGGGCATCATGACGGGTGGTCTGCTCGATAAAGCCTGGACATCGATCAGCGTGCTGCTAGTAGGGTATGCCTGTGGCATCGTACTGGCGACCTTGCTCACCGTATTCGCGATTACGACACGCATCGGCAACGATATCCTGGAGACACTCACCTCCATGTTTAATCCCCTGCCCGCTATCGCATTACTGCCACTGGCGCTTATCTGGTTTGGTCTGGGCGAAGGCAGTCTGATATTCGTTTTGATCCACTCGGTACTCTGGGCTGTTGCACTCAATACCCACTCAGGTTTTATGTCCGTATCCATGACCATGCGCATGGTGGGGCGCAATTACGGGCTGACAGGATTTTCTTATGTCTGGAGCATCCTGATCCCGGCAGCCTTCCCGAGCATTCTGGCTGGTTTAAAAATCGGCTGGGCCTTCGCCTGGCGTACGCTGATTGCCGCCGAGCTCGTATTTGGAGTGAGCTCCGGATCGGGTGGTTTAGGATGGTTTATTTACCAGAATAAAAATCAGCTTGAAATACCTAGCGTATTTGCCGGCTTATTCATGGTGATTTTTATCGGCCTCATTGTTGAAAACTTTATCTTCAAAGTGATTGAACGCATGACGATTCGCAAATGGGGCATGCAGACCTGATCGTCCTGCGATCAGGTCATCTTATACAACTCAGTTACCGCCAGAGAGATCGCTGCCTTTAAAAAACAGCTCGTCAATGGTAGCGGGTTTGTTTTTCAGGGAACCGATGCTGTTCATGAACGTCGCGTATTTCATGACGTTTTCTGGTTTAAGCGTGTATTTGGTTGTCGGGTCATTCAAAATCGCAATCATGTCTTCTGCTGAACCGGCACTTGCGCCGCCCATCGATTCCAGCAAGACCTTAGCAGCTCCCGCCTTATCACGGGCGATCATCTCCTGCGCCTCTTTCAGTGCAGCAACAAAGGCAGCATAGACTTTCGGATTTTGATCATGGAATTTTTGGGTCGTGGAGATCATGGTGAACGTGGTCGAGCCCCCCATCACATCATCCGTATTCATGATGGTTCGCACACCGGGAGACTTCAGCTCGCGCTGATCAAGCGGTGCGGAAGCATAATGGCCCGTGATCGTCGTGCCGGACAACAATGCTGCCGCAGCATCCGAGTGATTCATGGTGACCGTAAAGGGGTCAAACTTGAAAGCCTGGTCACGACCGTATTTTTGAACCGCATACATCTGCATCACGATCGAAGGGATGGATGACTTAACCGATGTCACTGCAATCTTGTCACCCGCTTTCAGATCATCGATAGTTTTCAAATGCTCTGCACGCGTATTCAGACGCATCGGGATCGAGCTCATCGAGGCGACACCTTTAACGTTTGCGTTGCCTTTGGTTTTATCCCACAGGATTAAAAATGAGGGAGGTCCCGCCGAGATGAAGTCAGCAGAGCCAGACAATAGCGCGTCAATCATGCCAGCCGGCCCGCCAATGTTGGACCAGTTCACTTTTACTTTGACACCCGCCTGCTCTGCCTGCTTTTCGATCAGGTTGTGAGCCTTCATCATATGCAAAGGCAGAAATCCAAAGCCGCCCGCACCCAGCGGGACTTTGACTTCGCTGACCTCGGCAATGGCAGAAAAACTTGTGAATACCGAAACCATCACAACTGCCGTCATCATTTTTTTCATTCTGTTTGTCCCAGATTAAATTATTAATTTTATTTATATATGAACGAATATTATTTCAACGATACCCGTGTTGAACACGCATTCGTTGATTTTTTTAATCGTGCTTATGCTCGCTGATACGACTACCAGCCATTGCCTCACACATCCACGCTACCGCAGTATGGTCGACCTGCGGCCCAAGCATCGTCGATGCTGATGCCCAGAGATCGCGACAGAGTTGTGCAAAAGGAGTGGTCACTCCTAGCTCATGGCCCAGATCGGTCGCGTTATTCAGATCCTTGAGCATCATGTGAATTGGAAATCCTGAATTGTATTTTCCAGAGAGTACGTATTGTGCGAATTTTTTCTGAGTGCTGTTATTCATGCCCGTTGAACTATTCAACACTTCAAGCATTTTTTCCGGATCAAGACCAAAACGAGTACCAATTAACAAGGCCTCGACTCCAATCAGATACCCGCCGCAAGAGACCAGATTATTCAGTGCTTTCATTGCATCGCCAGATCCTACAGGCCCACAACGGGTGATTGTCCCCATCGCACTTAATATCGGTATGACACAAGCGATTTCACTATCCAGAGCGCCGACCATTATTGTGAGATCACCACTTACCGCTCTGGGTACTGCACCGGACACGGGGGCATCAATAAAAACAATCTGGTTTTTTGAAAGCAACTGGTTAAATTGGATCGACTTCGCTGGCACGCCTGAAGTCATATCGATCACCACACAACCCGGTTTGAGCAGGTGACCAATGCCCTGCGCATCAAACAGAACTTGCTCGACGACTGCGCTATTGGGCAAAATCATCACAACTACGTCAAATTTCTGGACGTCATCATTTAGGGACTTTGCCGCTTGCCCACCGTGTAAGGCAACAAAGTCACTGGTGCGCTGGGTAGAGGTATCAAAGACAGTTACATCAAACCCTGCTCTGAGCAGACATGCCGCCATGGGTGCTCCCATGGCACCGACCCCGAGGAAGTAAACGCGTGTTTCTGCCCGGGACATATGCAATCCTTTTTATGACAAATCTGAGCAGACTGTAGAAGAGTTACTGCACGCGTTTATCTTTAAAAGGCATCAAAATATTCGCTTGAAATGGTGCAAGCAACAATAAACCGACAAACACAACCACGGGGGTAGCGATCACCGAGAGAAGCAGAACCCCCCAAAAACCTAAACGTGTTCCTCTGCCATAAAAAGAGACAAGAACACACAACAGACCATATATAAGATAATGAATCATGACCTCTCCATCTAAATAAGTTCAGCAACTAAAGAATCGCCTCGGCAGAACCATAAAGCAAACCAGCCGTGATACCTTGCGCTGTGCACAACTCGATGAGTTGACGCGCATTGACTGCAGGCGGAGTATTTGGATCTGTATCTATACTCGTAATGAACTGCAACCAGGGCTCTGCACCCATGGCATAGATATACACAGTTTTACAACCAAGACTTTTCACGACTTTCATGCCGCGTTCGCAGTCAGAGCCATTCAATCGACGTGACTGATCTTTTTTACGATCAACCGCAACAGGTAAGATTGGACCATATGTCCAGCTAAAGGGAGCCCCCTGACACTCCATGCCCAGAAACAGTGTGTCAATCGGACCAATCATTGTGCGGAGCATGTCATACAACTTTGGCTCAAGATTATTACTATCTGCCGCAAACAATAAACTATCGTTGCCCGCCTGCACATGCCAGGCAGCTTTAGACCGGATATCCAGGTCACCATGCTCGCCAAGAAACGGCAGCGCTGTCAGACGCAGCATACCGTTTTCGACATGATCCATGGTTCCTAGTTCGACTACCTTTTTGAAACCAATCGACTCCAGCATTAATTTAAGCGAAGGATCGGCTAAGCCTCCCCCCGCAGCGGGCACGACGATCGTGTCTATCCTGTAGCGCAAAGCAAGCAGTGTTTCGATCAAGACGTGATCAGCATGATTATGCGTGAGGACAACATAATCAATTCTTTCGGGTAGATCACTTAAAATAAACCGCTCGAGTGTCGGGTCAGTTTCATAGGCGATCAAAGGATCAACTAAAACATTCTTCCCATCGGCGGCCTCGACTAAAACACAGGCATGACCGAAATATCTCCACCTTGTCTGTCCTATTGCAGGTTGATGATTCGCAATCGCAGCGGGGGACTCAGTGACAAGGTCTCTCACTAAATTTTCGTCTTGAGGTAGCGCACCAAGCGCAGCCATCACCGCAGAAAATGGCTGTGGTGCGAATCTTAACCGTGCAAGAAAATCGTAGACCTCAGAAGCAAAAGGCTGATGCAATTCAAAAGCATCGGAGCGTGGCATTCTCGGGGTACTGAAAGCAAAGCTGCGATCATCGCCTTTTGCCCTGTAGAGCATAGCCGTTTGAAAAGCATCACGCTTTAAATCACTTCGGTACAAAAGCGGCTCAATGACACGAATATCCGGAAAACCGCCCAGCGTATAGATTAGCTCTACATACCCTTTAACCGACTCAGGCAGATTGGAATAGTGTTTTTCAATACTGAAGCCATCAGAGTTTTTTAAAATAAACCGATAGGCCTCTCTTAAATCCTCACCAAACTTAATCAAATGCGATTGATCGGCTTTAGTATCATCAATGAGTTTTTGAACAGCATCGATAGCCGTTTTAGGTAAATCGACAAAAGGCCCACCACGCAGGCTTGGCGTCTGGCATGCTACAGCGTGAACCTCTGGTGAGGCGACAAAAGACTCCAGCAAAGACAAGTGACGAAATGCCGTATTGAGCGCAGCAGTGCCGGGCGAAATCAAATGTGACCAGGCGTACCAGCGAGCAACCAAAGGCTCAACTACGACATCAGGTCTAAGGGTTACTAGGGGGTCAGACATTATCATTATTCCTGCACTTAAACACTGCAATTAAAAAACATCATTCAGGCAAATCCGTAGCTAGCATGTAAACGTTTTGCAACTCGTCAGTGATGGTCTCCCCCGCGTATCCCTGAAAAGGAATTTGTTTAAGCCTTAGTATTTTATTCAAGACTACTGGTTTGTAAGTCCATCCTGGAGGTAGAGCGAGAACATTACCAAGGTTATTTAACCTGTCGATCAGATATTCTTCAGTTTTAAAATTCTGAATATCAGCCGGGTTATAGAAAGCCATTACATATTTTTTGCCTGTATCAGAAATCAGTGTGTAGACAGTTCGACCCTGGTAGTAAACAAAATCCATATTGCGGCGCGTCGCAATTGGGTTATAAAAAGTATCTACATCGCTCCAGCGCCTGAGCTGCTTCCAGGTTCTAAAAAAATTGAAACTATTAAATAAATCTCCAACACCAATATCAGCGTACATCACAGCTGAGAAATTCAAATTACCAATTGGTAGAGATGGCGCCTCAATAGATGAGTTATTTTCGTCCATCAATTGAATGTTCGGGCCAACCATTCCTACCAGCGTCACATTTGCAACCGTCGCTAATTGAGCAGTAACAGATGAAGCTGGGATTTTTAAAAATTCTTTTTGGGGACAACTACTCACCTTGTGCGTTGAAAGGTTAATAATTTGAACCCTAAGAAATGTTTTTATAAAGATATAAACAAAACAGGATTGGTAATATTTTTTTTGATAATCACCAACCGGTACAGATGGATCAAAATTCAGATCGATAGTGTTGTGTGTGAGACTGGCGTTAGTAAACACAGCAGGGGGTGGCCCTACGGTTATAGTCGTCTCTGACTCTGCTTTTGTCGTCATTGTTGACATGGGAGCATCAGCAGCAAAACTTAAAGAACACAAGCCCAGAGACGTAGCAATACAAATAAAAATAGTCGTCAGGGAAGATACAAATAAATTAATCACTTTTTAGACTCATTGGTTAGTGTGGAGTCAGATTTTTGCGGAATCGCCTTATCCGGAGGAGAGGCACCAGCAGGTTTCGAATCAGTTTTGTGTAAAACCGTCTTATCAGCAGCGCGTCCTGTGTCGTTATCACCGAGAATGAGCGGTAAACCGCCATTAGAAGAACCAAATACTATAATTTTCGAGTTATCTGATTCGGCCAGTTTTAAGGTTGCCTGAATACCCTCGTGTTTAAGGTAATTATCGGTTAAGCCGCTATTGACGATATCCTGATATTTTTTAATACCCTCTGCCTCGACCACCCTACGAATAGCTTCTTGTTTAGCAATCTCAATTTTGAACGCCATTGCGTCAGAGTTAGACGAGTCGACAAGCTTATTCTCGATAGATTTTTGTACATCCTCAGGAAATACAACTGACTCAATCTGAACAGCACTAATACGCACGAGCCTGACCGAGCTCAATCCCGCGGGACTTAAATTATTAATCAGATAATTATCTGCGCTTGAAGCAATTTGACTGGATACTTCCTTTAAATTTGCAGTAAATGCCTGATGCGAAGTGAGTTTTCCAAATGCTTCACGAACCGAAGACGTGACCTCAGGAAGAATATAAGTATTCAAATAATTTTTACCAACGTACCTCTCCAACATGGGTAGAGTTTGCTCCGTGGCATGATATTGAAAATTTATTGTGACTTTTGTTTTCAACAGATCGGAAGTCAAAACTTCCAGGTCTAACTTGTGAACATTTAAAGCAATGGAGTACTGCGTCATCGTATTAAAAGGGTAAATAATATGCACCCCTTCCGAATAGACGTAATTAAAATCCAACCCCCCAGAAAATGGACGAAAGATCACGCCCTTATGGCCAACAGGGATTTTTATAACAATACTGGGGAATAAAACCAGAAAACCCCCGACCACGGTGAAAGTGATAAAGAGCATCAACAGGATATGCCTGTTCAGCCAATCACCTACCCCTATCCATAAGCGCTTTAAAGATTTCATAAGTCTTTACATTGAATCTACAGGTTTACCATCTGCCATGAATAAGACATGATCTGCGGTATCGTAATACTGATCGTCGTGGGTAATAGCAATCACACCCTTACCCATCTCTCGAAACATAGGAATAATGTGCTCATAAAATTCTTGGCGAAACTCGGGATCTTGATCTGCCGCCCATTCATCAAGAATGATGAATGGTCTTTTTTCCAGTATCGCGACCAGTAATGCGATACGTTTCCTCTGTCCTGTTGAAAAGGACAAATCAGAAAAATTTCCGTGCGTGATTGAAAGTTTGCCCTGCATCCTGAAGAGCCTTAACAACTCATCAATATCATCCTGACTATAGTCAGAGAGTCCGTACATTTTTTTAAACAGGTAAAAATCACTGAATACAACAGCAAACATATCACGATAAGATTTGTCAACAGGCTGGTTGGCAACGATGCCGTTTACAAGGATTTCGCCCTCTGAGGGGGCATACAAACCTGTCAGCAATCGCATCAAGGTGGTTTTACCTGAGCCGTTGTTACCACGAATATAGTAGACCTTACCCTTCTCAAACTCATAACTGACCGGCCCCAGCATGAAAGGCTTTACAGAATGACTAGTCGGATGGTGATATTTGACATGCGCCAGCGTAATCTTTTGCACGGAACCAAAATCTTGTTCCTGCTTCTTTGCAGCATGCGGATCAATTCCAAATGAAAGTCGCGTTTCGAGTTCACGCAAAATTTTTGCTGAAACATTCGAAAGAGAAAGTACGGGAATGCCCTGAATCATTCCCGTTAAAGATGCAGCGAGGAATAATGCCGTTGTTGTGGTTTCTGTGACATGCTGCGAAAAGCCGACAGAAAATACAGGCACGATAAAAATCATTGTGCCAACAATGAGGTACATCATGACTTGCAGATAATTAAAGAAATTAGTTGAGGTGATGAGCAAACTTTGTCGAACTGTATTGCTTTCTTTAGACATTTGAACGATATCGCGCGTCATATCCAAAGCGCGCCGGGAGTTCATTTTGATTTCCTTATAACCATTCAGGAAATCCTCAAACAACGCATTGGCCGCAATGTCTTTATCCATAACCTCCACATACTTTCCGGCGACAGAAAGCAGTTGCCTGGCACCTAATACAAAAATCAAAATGCTGGATCCCAAGGTTAAGAAAAAAGCCACCATGGAAATAGTCGCCATATAAAGCGTCAGGCAAATCAGCGTCGCCGCGGACTGCGAGAGATTAACCAATACGGCAACTGATTGAGATACCTGCTGCGCGTCTCTGGCCAGAATCTGCAGGATTTCTCCACGACCGATTTGATCCAGACGAGAAAGATCAGATCGAAGAATGTCGTGCATGATCCGCATCTTGTATCGATGGATCAACTCTTGGGAATTATGAATATTTTCTTTGTTCGCACGATTTGTGATCAGCAAAAATGAAAATAATAAAAAACAAAACAGGAAAAATTGCCACATCACGGACTTGCCGTCCGTGACATCCATTGCGCATTTGTTGATAAGCGCGATCAGAAGGGTATTGGTCACACCAACAAAAAAAGACAGCCAGATGAGCTGTTTTAACTCTCGCGGGCTTTCTCGCGTAAAAAACTGAACAAGATCAGATTTAAATTGTATTTGCATGTCTGCTGTCAGTGGTCAGGCGTTTTGAGCGCGTTGGGCCTTGAATTCGTACTTGAACATCTTGCGGCCGCGGGCATACTGCTCTTTGAAGTAGGCTGCCAGTTTTTTACTGTCAATATCAACCATCGTCCCTTTGTTTTCAAAATGTCTCATGAAAACACGACCTAATGCATAGGTCGACGCATAGGACAAAGCAGGCTGTGCAGTGTACTTCATCATCGAACCAATGACCGGCAAATGCCCCAGAATCAAGGATCCCATGCCTGCAAGCGATGTAGTGACGGTTCCACCAACCAGACCACTCACAACAGCCAAAGCAGCCTCTTTTTTGAATTCCACGTTATATAGCTGGCATAGCGCATGAATCATTTTGATCTGAACACCCGTGATCGCAACCGTATCAACAATGGGGGTTGGGATCAGCCCACCGAGCACTGCCCACTGCGACCAGCTTTTGACAGTGTGCAGAGCATGTACGTCAACCATGGGGTCATCATCCAGAAGATCAGCG
>CAINDJ010000405.1 GCA_903847325.1 uncultured beta proteobacterium
TTGACTCCAGCCTTGATTAACATGTTTGTAATGGGAGGACGCGAATAGCGCGAGCCCACCGCATCAATTAATACACGGACTTGTACGCCGCGGTTTTTAGCGTCGATCAATGCTTGCGCTATTTTTTTTCCGATTAGATCACTATCGAAAATATAGCTCTGCATTGCAATCGAATGCTGCGCCCGCTCAATTTCGGCGAGCATGGCAGGATAGGTTTCATCACCACCAGAAAGAAGTTCGATGGAATTACATCCCAGCAAATTAAAGTCACCGATGTGGTCGCCCAGTTTTTTCAGTCCTGCAAATTGCGGTGCGCAATACGTGCTGACATCACGAACAAGCACATGTTCGATGACATCTTCGGAATAATCTGTGCCGGTACGCTGCTGCGTCACACGTGCTTTATGAATGCGGTTAATGCCTGCTATCGCATAAATCAGCGCCCCGAACAGAGGAGAAAACAGAATGACGGCAACCCAGCCTGTCGCGGCCCGGACATCTTTCTTAGTCATGGCGGCATGAACGGCAGCCACCACGCTGGCCACACCGGAGATAACAAAAATGATGTGCGGCCAATAGTGATAAAACAAGTCGTGAAACGAAGGCATGGAATCCAAATCAAAAAGTGTTTTAAACATGCTAGAATTCTGGTTCTGCGGTGGCTGTAGCTCAGTTGGTAGAGTCCCAGATTGTGATTCTGGTTGTCGTGGGTTCGAGCCCCATCAGTCACCCCAGCACCCCTCTTCTTATAATCAGTTGTTGCAGCGATAGTAGCTGCAAAGTCTGATTATCTACGCCTCATGGCTGGCAAAATACCGTTTTAAATCGTTGATCTGTTGTGATTTTCCAGACAGTTCCGCCATTGCTTTGCACGAAAAAAGGTGTTCGATCGCGCAAAATACTCCAGTACAAAGGCATATCCTCATCCCCACGTATCCAAAATGTCTTGTTGTCCGCTGCGCATAGCCGCGGAATAAAGTCATCGATATTGACTAGTGTCTGCGCGCCAACGGTAGGATCAAACAGTGCAGCATCCGCCAGTTCATTGCGCCAGTTATCACGCTTGATCAGCTTGGGCCAATTTTCAACGACCCAGGCGGGTTGTTTAGCCCCGACATAAAAGGCCAGATCGAAAGGGAAATTGAGCAAATAAACCATCGTATCGTCTGGTTTAATCTCTGCGGCGATCTGCTGGCCCATTTCAAAACCACTATCCTTTTGCGTGATGCGAAAGGCGCCAATTGCGATCAGGCAACCGATGCCGGCCCCGATAAAGCAACCGCCTACGGCACGCGTGACTTGATCCGACCATTTGCCGTGCATACCCCGAACCAATACCTCGGCAATCAGCGCTGCAAGCGGCGGCAGGGTCGGCAAGGCGTAGCCGATTAACTTGGAGGCGGGTATGGAAAAGAAAACACCAATCACTACAAACCAGACCAACAACAAAACCGCGAATGATCCAGAATCGCTTTTCCAGAATGACTTGCTAAACAAGCCTAATATTCCCAAAGACCAAGGCAGCGTCAGCCCAAAAACGACAGGCACATAAAA
>CAINDJ010000406.1 GCA_903847325.1 uncultured beta proteobacterium
ACATATCTGACAGTCGCCCTATACGTCAACGTATTTGCCTCCTTTTATAAGGATTTCGTATGTCTCGCCACATAGTCTGTATTACTTATGACTTTGACGCCCAGTCAGGTTTTATTTCACGTGGGTTGACGTCTCCGACTCCTTTATCCCGGGGCGAGTTTGGTGCCGTGGCCTCTACCCGCATTTTGGAATTGCATCGTAAGCAAGAAATACCCAGCACCTGGTTTATCCCTGGTTTCACAATTGAGACCTATCCACGAGCATGCGAGGCAGTGGTGCAGGGCGGACACGAAGTGGCACACCACAGTTGGGCGCATATGGCACCAGCGAGCCAAAGCCGCGAGCAGGAGGAGAACGATATGGTGCGTGCGAACGAGGCAATCAAACGTCTGACGGGACGTTATGCTGTCGGATACCGATCGCCAGCCTGGGATCTGAGTGCTAACACGATCGATCTGTTAATTAAATATGGTTTTGAGTACGACAGCAGCATGATGGGGGCAGATTACATGCCTTATCGTGCTCGCCAGGGTGATGTAGTGCAGCTTGGTCAACCTGTTACTTTTGGTCAGGAATCTAGTCTGATAGAGATGCCAATTAGCTGGACGCTCGATGATCACCCGCACTTTGAGTACTGGCGCTTGCCAGATACCGTCAATCCAGGTTTGCAGTCACCTCAAACGGTGATGGCGGGTTGGCTCGATGAGTTTCGGTATTTCAAAAAGTCCGTTGAGTGGGGTGTATTGACCTATACCCTGCATCCCTATGTGATTGGACGTGGTTATCGTATGTTGGCTTTCGAAGACTTTATAGATAATCTGATCAAAGAGGGGGCAGAGTTCATGACAATGGAGCAGGCTCTGCAAGAAACCAAAAAGCGACTCTAACGTAAAAACAGTTTTGATTTAAAACACTTCATTCCAAATAATTTTTCTCATACTCAATACTTTCTAAAAAATAAAATAGAACTGGAGATAAAGCATCATGGGTATCTATAAAATAATCACGACTTCAATGGTCGCAATGACTTCGCTGAGCCTGGCTCACAGCGTTTATGCCCACACACCCACACAGCCCGCACATCAAACTTACGCAGAGGGTGATTTTCAGCTCGAAAACGGTTCGGTCATCCGTGATTTCAACTTGTCATACGTCACGCATGGCAAGCTCAATGCTGACAAGAGCAATGCGATTCTGATGGTGACTGCGATCGGTGGCAATCACCATCGGATTGATTATTTGATTGGTCCAGGCAAAGCACTGGATACCGATAAGTATTTCATTATTTGTACCGATGCGATCGCAAACGGGCTCACCACTTCACCCTCTAATAGTAAGCAGCAGCCAAATGTGAGTTTCCCTGAATTCAATATGCGGGACATGGTGAATTCTCAATACAAACTTGTACACGAGTTGTTTGGCATTAAAAAACTGGTGTCCGTTGTCGGGGCATCAATGGGGGGCATGCAGGCCTTGCAGTGGGCGGTCAGCTATCCGGAAATGGTGACGTCGATTGTGCCGATTGTGCCGCTTGCTAAAACGCCCGCATGGACCACCGGCATATTGGAAATGCTACGTCAAAGCATCATGACGGATCCTGCATACGCAGGCGGCAAATACACCAAGCCCGTGGAGCAGGGGATGAAGCTCTGGTCAGGCTGGTTAAGTGGTGTGATCGTGCGCACGCCCGCCTATCAGAATCAAGGTGAGTCAACCCCAGCCTCTGCGATCGCAGCCCTGAAAAAGGTGCAGGATGGTGGCTGGACACGGATGGATGCCAATGACTGGATCTGGCAGTCGCGTGCCTATGATGCGCATGATGTGGGTCAGACCAAGGGTTTTAATGGCAATACTGATGCGGCATTGAAATCCATTCGTGCCAGAACATTGATCCTTGCTGGTACAGGGGACTTGCTCAATCCCGAGTCCGATGCTTTGCATACTGCCAAAATGATCGCAGGCGCTGAGCATGTCGCGATTAATGACAAATTACCGATGGGGCATTTTTCTGCTGCGGGCGCCACTGAAGCAGAAAACGCTTTGCAGAATAAAGAGATCAAGCGGTTTTTAAAGGATGTGAACCCTTAAGATCAAGCTTGTTGGTTCAACTTATGCTATAGTCTTGCTCATCGATGAATTCGCTACATTAAATCTTTCGAAAAAACTGATTTAACTGTTTGATTTTCAACGACAATTCCCTGATAGCTCAGTCGGTAGAGCGACGGACTGTTAATCCGCAGGTCCCTGGTTCGAGTCCAGGTCGGGGAGCCAAAAAAACGTAGTGAAATTAATATCTTACAGCCACCCTAACCAGTGGCTGTTTTAGTTTCTGCGTCTGGCTGTGACTGAATCCTGCCATAAAAATTACTTGCCCCCGCCTGTTGAAATAAATGCTCCGCGTTCAGATGTGAATAACGGTTAAGCATTGAAAGCGTTTTCCAGCCGCCTAACTTTTGCAAGATAAGCATCGGTGTTCCCGCTTGTGTATGCCAGCTCGCCCAGGTATGACGCAGATCGTGAAAGCGAAAATCTTTCTTGATTCCTGCGGCCTTCAAAGCTCGGGCCCAGATCCTCCTGTCTATTTCTGTGCTTTCTTGTCCGGCCCTGGCAAAAACGAATTGCCTGTGCTTTCCAACTCTGCGGTTAATGACGTCTAGTGAATCTGAATTAAGCGGCACTGGCCGGCTGGTTTTAGACTTGGCCTTTGTCGCCAGAACTGACACAAGGCCACGAAGCTTATCTACCTGACTCCATTCAAGCGAAAGGATCTCACCCGCACGCATACCGGTAGCGAGTGCAAAGATGCAAATGTCCTGCATCCAGCCTGGTTCAATCGCATCAATAAGGGTGCGAGCTTGAGTTTGCGTTAGCCAGCTTTCACGAACACCGGCCTCCTCAAAGCGTAAGATCTTTGGTGCAGCCTCGATCCATTCCATATCTGCAGCATTGGTAAGCATTTTATGGATGGTGGCCAAGTAGCGATTTTTAGTCGCGGGCGACATGAGCTTGGCCGGACCGCTTTGCACAACTTTATGAGTTGGCAAGTTATCCATGATTGCGCGTGTTGTTAAAGAGCTTACAGGCTGACCCTGAAATTTCTCACGCCACCACGCAATGTGACAAACCTTGGAGCGGTAGTCGCGTTGAGCAGAGCATGATTTCAAGTAGGCCAACGCAGCATCATCAAACGAATACTCTGGTTTCTCACCCAGTTTATCTACGCGCCACGCTGAGGCTTTTAGCCTGTCGTGATACTCCTGCGCTGATTTCCTGTCTTTCGTTTGAGTAGTGCGTCTAATTCGTTTGCCGTCTGGTGTGCGGAAATCGAGCCACCAAAAACCGGACTCAGGATGTTTGAAGATTGACATTGTGCTTCTCCGACGATCCTGAGAGATAGTCGCTGGCGATTATTACGTGGTTGGGTTAATTCTGCAAGTTTGCTTGGCCAGACGCGCCAGACTCTTGAGCCGGGCAGTCTGAAGCCAATTGCATGGCGTTTGCTAAAGATCGTGCTGTACGAAAGGCTTAACGTGTTGGCAGCTTGTTGAAGGGTAAGAGCGGTCTCTGTCACGCAGCCTCCTTAAGCATGGCCACGTGCGATTGAACACGTTTGGCAAAATCCCAAAGCTGTTGCTCCATCGTGGCGATGAACTCTTCATCACGTTCGATGCGTTTGATAAAGAGGTCTTTGCTAACGCTTTCGAGTTGAGGTGCATACATGATGAAGTCAAGCCACTTGCGGCCGGTTAACCAAAGACCACCTTGGAGTTGATGCACGTACTCCGACAGATCGCCCGTAGTCCACATCTCAACAATCTTTCGAGCTGAGTTCGGGCATTTGATTTCAATCAGACCGTCCTCATCCACAAGACCGTCGGTAGAGTAGGCAAATAATTCATCGTCGGTGGCTACGATGCCAGACTCTTCGGCCAGATTGCCGGTGACGGTTTCATAAGCAATGCGTGCAAGGGGCTCTAGCTCGGTGCCTCGGCGCATCTCCCAGGTTACGTAAGTGTCTTCAGTTGTTTGACCATATATTTGTTCAACGGCAACCCGGTAGGCATAGTCGAGATTTTTCTGACTCGGTCGCAAACCTGGCTCTGACTTCGTTGGCTTCAGATAATCGCAAGCCGTGCTGAACATCGAGGCGGTGATCTTTCCTGCACGTGCTTGAAACCAGTCTGGCGTTCCCTGCTGACAAACAATTAATTTCAAAGCGTAGCCTCTTCGATCTTGCCTTCTTCGTTAACCGTGATGATCAGACTTTTGAGTGCCGCCTTGCGCTCAAGCACTGCGGCTTTGAACGCGGCATGCAGGTCAGTGTCCGCGGCTTGCTTCAGTTCAACAAGACCAAGCTTCCAGACTGATTCAAGTGCGTCTAGTGTTTGAGCCTTTGAGACTGCGCTAAGCCAGTGAGTGCACAGGTTGCTGCTGTCGGTTGGCGTGACCATGCCCATATCTTTTGGTGGTGCGATGACAATGTCCTGCGCTTCTTCAACGGAAAGCATGCCGCCAATCGCACCCGGAAACACCGCTCTGATTCCTTCTGCGATGCAACGGGCGCGCAGCATGGCCTGCGGGTAATTCTTCCAGTTGTCTTTTCCGGTCAAGCCAACGCGTTTAGCTTGTTCAAACGTCCACTGGACGCGCAGTGATCCGCCTTGCTTGTGGCTGAACACTCCGCAAGCACGCAGGCCGTTGACTTCTTCCCAAATGACAGAGCCACCCGCTGACTGAAAGCGCGCGAGGATTGAATGGGTTTTGCGGGCAGGGCGGCCTTGGACGATGTCGAAATCCTGAATCGCTGCCATTGGGTGCATACCCTCTGCCTGCGCAAGCAGCATTAAGCTCATGGCTTGAGATTCGTCTTTTGCACCAAATAGTTTTGACCGAACGATGTGGCCGGCCATGCTTTCCATTTCGTTAAAGGTGACGACTGCATTCATTCTTTTTTCCTGAGTGGCTAGGGAGGGCGTTAGCAATGCCGCACGTGCGGACCCCGGTGCGGGGTTCGCTCTTTGCTTTGAAGTTTTTCTTCGCATCAGGCAAACTCAATGGCTGAGGCTGTGAGTAGAACTGCGAGGATGAAAGTGCCGAACAGGCATACATACACCCAAGCCTTTGATGGGATGGACTCGGAACCTTTGCGGTAAGAGCCACTCGCGTTGTTCCATCCGTCAGAGAGTAAAGACCAACGCGTAGAGTTGGTTTGCACTTCGCCGTTGAAATCGTTCATCTTTTTCTTTCGCCCAATGTTGAAATTAAATAGTAGCAAAAGCTACTTTTCAATACGATAGCAAACGCTACTATTAAAAGGTAAAAGACTGGATGAATTTATCCATCGCTACTTGACAGATGTAAACTAAATGGATATCTTAAAGATATCTATAAGGGAGGATCTTATGACAGCACGAGCCATAACCAATCAAATCGCCTTTCGCTATCGCAGCATAGATAGCGCCACAGGCATTACACGCGAAACAGCTAAACGCCTGGCCGAGCAACTTGGTGTTGATGAGACACAGGCCATCCACAGGGCGTTGCATGAGCTTGCGATAAAAATGCTGCCTCAGTACGAAGCCGATGATGGTCCGTTGACAAGCGTTCAACTCCGCCAAATCAAAAAGCGTGTTCCCCAAGGCGTTAAGCGTTCGGTACGCTCAAGCCTGTTTGACAGCGAGGCTGCATGACGGTGGCTTGGTGGCCAGAGCCAACGGCCGGTGAAATCGTGTGGTGCCATTTTCCTGACAATATCAATCCTCGACCAAAGCCACGACCTGCACTTATTCTCAAAGTATTTGATGAAGAGGCGCCGCAGTTTAACGTGAACGTTGCGTACGGTACGAGTCAGCGGACCACCACTCTTTATAGTGGTGAGTTTTCGATTTTGCGTGAACGTAATCCGACGGCTTATCAAACAGCCGGGTTGAGCTACGACACCAAGTTCAATTTGAAGCAAACGATCGATCTGCCTTACAACACGGACTGGTTCTCGGTACCGCCCGCAGCACCCCAGGGGCAGATACCCAATCTGGGAACTTTGCACGCCTCGCTAGTGCCGGCCGTTCAGGCGGCCTACCGTGCGGCGAAAGCCTGAGTGCGCTTAGGCCACTCTGACAAGTAAGCTTAGTAAGTGCGTGCCACGTGATTGTGGCCGCACGACTCAACGCTATTTTTAAAAAGTTACTTGGATGACTTTGACGCAGTACTCTGACTGGGCTGATCGCCTAGCAAAACATCAACGAGTTCTATCAGGCGATTTTCGACTGCCTTCAAACAGTCCTTATCCAGTCGCGACAGGCGTTCTAACGACAGTCGTTTGAAAGGCCAGTCTGTGCCCGCTTCCTGAGCATTTTTGTTGGCCGTACCAACTTTCTGCTTTTGTTTAGTAGGCGGTGCGAACCAATCCTCCATCCCGTGAAAGGCTTCGATTGAACGAATCGTTTTCTCGGTGATCGGACGTGTCCCGGCAAGCATCTGCCGAATAAAGGCACCATCTCTCATTTCGAGCTTGCGCCCGAAGTCAGACTTATTTCCCTTGGAAATATGGTCGATAGCATCTTTCAGGCGCTGAACTCGATATTCAGTCATGTTGATTTCGTTCATTTACAAACCGTAACATTTGATGTGGTAGCAAAAGCTCTTGCATAGTAGTAGCAAAAGCTATTAAAATAAAAAGATGGACTTGAACAAATATCTTTCTTCTAACGGGGCTCCTTCTGTCACCGAATTAAGGCAAGCGCTGGTTGCGCTGGGTTATGACGTCAAAAGCAACGCTCAGATCCGTCAGTGGCGAAAGGCTTACCAAGGCCGCCGACCGTCTCCAGAAAACTGTGCTGGTCTGGAACAAGTCACAAAGGGCGTGGTCACGCGTAGTGAACTGCGCCCCGATGATTTCTTCCTGATCTGGCCAGAGCTCACCAAGCACAGGTGTGGCGAACACACTGCGCACCACACCATCACCATCGTTCGTTAAAGACATTTTCTTCAATTCGCTTGCCTCAGGACTCATCACTTACTTCGCAAACCGCTTGTTGTTCTGAGCCAAAGATAAATCCCTAAGACTCGATTGTGTAAGTCGTGTACACCGACCGCGTGCAATTACAGAGGAGCGCTGACACGTTTTCTGCGTCACAGCTCAAGCACTAAATATACGGCTAAACACTACATCGGAAAACCCTTATTCAACCCTACCAACAAGGAAACAAAAATGACTTGCCGATACGAAAAAACTGACTGGCGCGACGTTCTTTACACGAGCGTGCGCAATACAGTTGGTGGTGTGGCCGATGCCGCTCAGTTTTTACAAAATCGTCGTGGTCGCACGATGCACAAAGAGACGCTGCGCGCAAAGTTGCGAGGGCTTGAAGGTGAGTCGGTCAGTGTCGAAATTGCAGACTTACTGACTGAATGGATGGAGGAAAAGAACAGAGAGGATGCGACAGACTGGATTAAGGCGCTAGCTTCGGGGCACGGTCTGGTTTCTGTTGAAGTAGACGGCGCTGATGACGAGGCAGAACCGGAAACCGAGATCTTTGGCCTATGCACGAAGAGTATGGAGCTCACTGCGCTTTGGGGCAAGTTGTCTGGTCTTCTGATCGACGCGATTAAAGATGAGGTGATTAGCGCTACTGCGTCTGATCAGATCGTCGCGCAGATTGATGAAGAAATGCGTGCCTTGTCGAACCTTCGCCGAAATGTTCTGGCTACGTCCAGACTGGGCCAGCCTGCTTTAGCTTGAGCACAACAAAACCTTGGCCTGACGTAGGAGCATATTGATATGGCAAGGGCGCGCAATATAAAACCCAGCTTCTTTACTAACGAGCTGCTGGGCACCGAAGATCCAATGGTCAGTCTGACCTTTGCAGGGTTGTGGTGCCTGGCCGACAAAGAAGGGATTCTAGAAGACCGGCCGTTACGCATAAAGGCCGAGTTGTTTCCGTACCGTGAAAATCTGGACGTTAACGGTTATCTAACGGTGCTGCAACGACTAGGTTTCATCCACAGATACCCAACTACACGGAGCACTCAGCATGCAGGCGATCACAACGAAGTATCTCGGTCCCACCAGAGGCAACGACAAAGGGATCATTTGCCGGAGCAAAGAATACCCGGTGGGGCTTTTTCTTCTCTGAAGATTAATGTTCGATCGCCCTAGGGGGGGCTAGGTAACCCAGTTATCAAGTTTAAGTTTCGGCACTTTTGCAAACTCTTTTATATTATTTGTAATTAAAAGAGCGTCCAGACTTAAAGCGTGCGCAGCAATGAGCGTGTCAAGAGAGCCGATCGGTTCTCCACGTTTTTCCAGGTGGCTACGTAATTCACCGTAGGCCCAGACGCTCTTCTCGTCAAACGGCAAAATTTCAAAGGGCGCCAAAAACATTTCTAAGGCGTCACGGTTTTTTTGCGAACCGCTCTTTGCTACGCCGTATGCAAGTTCAGCGGCGACAATTGATGAGACCCCCAAATCTCCAGCCCGATATTTTTGAAACTTCTCAATGACGTGAGCAGGTCTTTGGTTAATGATGTAGATGCAAATATTAGTATCGAGCAAGATCATGGTAAGAGGGTTTCTCTGACTTGTTCGTCTGGCTGAGATCTTTCTAGCGCAAAGCCGGGCTCAAACAAAGACAGCGCTGTAGGAAGAATGCCCCAGGGTTGATCTGAGGGCATCAATAAAACCGCATTGCCAACATGCTTAACTTTGACTTCGGTGCCAGAGAAGCGGTATTCTTTGGGCAATCTGATTGCCTGACTGCGGCCCGATTGAAAAATGCGTGCGGTATCCATGGTTTTCCTATTGTATCGATGGTATCTATCAATGGTAGCTATCAATTGAATTCTTTGCAAGCTCAATTTCAACCGGACGGCAATCCGCTCTTGAGCTAAGTTTGACCGTGTTAACGGTTGTTGCTTAAGAGTCCTCGCTGCAGATTAGCTGACGCAGAAGCTTTATTCTTTCGGTGCCAGAGTCGTGTCAAGCCGATGGCCAAG
>CAINDJ010000407.1 GCA_903847325.1 uncultured beta proteobacterium
ATGAATTCGCTAAGCGCGATGAGGGGAGTCTGGTGATTGCCTGCACCCACACTCAGGCGCGTTATGTATTGCCTAAAGTCATCCCCGCCTTTCGTCAGAAATTTCCACGCGTGCATCTTGCCCTGGCAGAGGGTAGCCCTCCCCAGTTAGCCGAAATGGTTTTGCATGAGCATGCTGATCTGGCCATTGCCACTGAGTCACTTTCGCTGACGCCTGGGCTGGAAACGTTGCCTTGTTACACCTGGGAGCACACGGTAGTGGTCCGTCCTGATCATCCTCTGGCAGAATTGTCCAAGAAAAAAGGCTTTGCCCTAACACTTGAACACCTCGCCAACTATCCCATCGTGACCTATGATCGTGCATTTTCAGGACGCCGTTCGGTCAATGAGGCGTTCGAAAAAGTTAATTTACACCCTGATATCGTGCTTGAGGCCATCGATGCCGATGTGATTAAAACCTACGTGGATGTAGGGCTTGGCATTGGCATCATTGCTGGCGTAGCCTACGAGCCGGCGCGTGATACGAATCTTGTTAGCTTGCCAGCCGGGCATCTTTTCGGTAATCAGACTACCCACATCGCGATCAAGTCGGGCGTCTTTCTGCGCGATTACGTGTACACATTTATTTCCATGCTGACTCCCGAACTGACAGAGGATGCTGTGAGGGAACTCATAGAAACTAAATGAGAATAGGTATTATTACGCTTGCATTTTAAATGGGAATCATTATCATTAAGGCTGTTCGTTTATGGAGCAGACTTAATGTCGATATCTTGTATTCCAATGCCTACCCCGTCCGGGGGCGTTCAGCGCGCGATCCGGCATGCCGTCATCGTCGGCGCAGATCGCCTGGGAAATATTCCCGACTTACTGCGTGATCACAATATTTCCATCACCCATCACATCAGCGGTCGCGACCCCGCGCATCAGAAAAAGACACTTCATCTGCCCACAGGGACACAAATTGTTATTCTGCTGACTGATTTTTTAGGTCACAACGTGATGAAAACTTTTCGCCAGGCAGCCCAGCGCGGGGGGATTCAGGTTGTTGCGTGCAGGCGCTCTGTGTGCGCCATGCAGCAGGCTTTGAACCAATGTGGGCTGTGCGCGAAATCTGCTTGATGAGTTTAAGCGTTTACCAAGAATGACTACTTGGCGGCGACTGTTTTCAGATCGAGACGGCGGGCGCCTGTGTAGCGCTTTGCCCAGTAACGGTCATTCATGTTTTCTACGCGAACCACACCACCCGAGGCGGGGGAGTGTACAAACTGATCCTGACCGATATAAACACCAACGTGCGAATACTTACGACCCATCGTGTTAAAAAATACCAGGTCACCCACGGCAAGATCAGTGCGTGCAACGTTATCGCCTTGTCTGGCCATATCATCCGCACGTGGAGGTAATTTCAATCCAAGCGACTGATTCGCCGAGTAGCCAACTAAACCGCTGCAATCAAAGCCGGTATCGGGTGTTTTACCACCCGATCGATAGCGCACGCCCAGCTGCGTCATCATGTGCGCGGCGAGCGGGTGATCGATGTCTGCGAAGTACAGGCCATTACCACTTTTAGAGCGGGCCAGAAAAGCACCGATCGGATCGTTTGAATTGCGCCAGTCGGCGCTCGCAGCCGAATAACCACCCAAACCAAAACCAGCATTTTTTTGCGTTTCCATCCCCGTGCAACCACTTAATATAGTGAGGGCTGACACGGCGCTCAACCATGACGCACGCTTGAGCGCGCTGGCATGGTGGGAGAGGCGTACAAAGGATGGAAAAAATGAAATCATTCGGTCCGGTTTAAATTGAGTGCCTTATTGCATTGCGTCAATTCTGAGCTTTTTTTTGATAAATGGCAAGCCTCGTGAAAGCTTTACCTGCCACAATCATAGTACAAAAAGTGATTCCCCCCCAAAAACTAATTCTCGGAGACTATCCATGAATGCTGTCCAAGCTTTCCACCGCCGCTCGATTCAGGATCGTGATCAATTCTGGCGAGATGAGGCTGCAGCGATTCACTGGCAAGTCCCCTTTACGCAGGTTCTAGATGATTCTAAGTTACCCTTTGCCAAGTGGTTTGTAGGCGGCCAGACTAACCTTTGTTTTAACGCGGTCGACAGGTGGCTGGACAGCCGTGCAGATCAGCCGGCGCTGATCTGGGTGTCGACCGAGGTCGATCAGGAGCAAACCTATACTTACCGTCAGCTGTATCAAGAGGTCAATGCGGTCGCCGCAATGCTCAAAGCGCAGGGCGTCGGGCAGGGCGATCGTGTACTCATCTATATGCCAATGGTGCCTGAGGCTGTTTTTGCGATGCTGGCCTGTGCGCGTCTGGGAGCGATCCACTCGGTCGTGTTTGGTGGATTTGCGTCAGTCAATCTGGCGCAGCGTATCGACGATGCCAAACCTAAAGTTATCGTCTGTGCGGATGCGGGCGCGCGCGCTGGCAAAGTCACTCCCTACAAGCCTTTGTTGGACAAAGCCGTTTCGCTTTGTACGGCCCCACCCGAAAAAGTAATCGTCGTGGATCGTGGCTTATTTGCTTTTGAGCCCGTCGCAGGACGTGATCTTGACTATGCTAGCTTGCGCAAACAATTTGACGGGGTGGAGATCCCTGCTGTCTGGCTCGAGTCATCCGCACCAAGCTATGTGCTCTACACCTCAGGTACAACGGGCAAGCCCAAAGGCGTTCAGCGCGATGTCGGCGGTTATGCGGTTGCGCTGGCGTCCTCGATCAAGCATATTTTTAATGGAAAACCAGGCGACACTTTTCTTTGTACCAGTGATATTGGCTGGGTCGTGGGTCATTCCTATATTGTGTATGGCCCCCTCATTGGCGGTCAGACCACCATTCTTTACGAAGGTACACCTGTCAGGCCGGATGGCGGGATTCTCTGGAGCCTGGTTGAGCGCTTCAAGGTCGACACAATGTTTTCTGCACCCACGGCTATTCGTGTACTCAAAAAGCAGGATCCGGGTCTGCTCAAAAAATACGACCTGTCCTCTTTGCGCGCTTTATATATGGCAGGTGAGCCGCTGGACGAACCTACCGCTCAGTGGATCTCTGAAGGCCTGGGTAAACCGATTATCGATAATTACTGGCAGACTGAAACAGGCTGGCCGATCCTGGCTGGTCAGCCCGGCATTGAAAATGTTCCGACTAAATTCGGCAGCCCCTCCTTTCCCGTCTATGGTTTTGATGTCCGCGTGATCGATGAGCAGACAGGTCAGGATCTTGGCGCCAATCAGAAAGGGGTAGTCGCGATTGTGCCTCCTTTGCCGCCAGGTGCGATGACCACCATCTGGGGAGATGATGCGCGCTTTGTCGAAACGTATTTTTCGTCGATTCCCGGGCGGCAGGTGTATTCAACCTTTGACTGGGGCCTGGTCGATGAGGATGACTACTGGTTCATTCTGGGACGTACCGATGACGTGATTAACGTTGCCGGCCATCGCTTAGGCACCCGGGAAATCGAAGAATCCATTAATAGCCACTCAGCCGTGGCAGAGTCGGCGGTGGTCGGCATCGCCGACCAGCTTAAAGGTCAGGTTGCCGTGGGTTTTGCTGTACTCAAAGACCCAAGCTTGCTCGATGTCGCAGGTGCAACACAAAAACTCGAAGCAGAGATTATGAAAGTTGTGGATGAGCAGCTGGGGCCGGTTGCACGCCCAGCTCGGGTACGTTTTGTCACGACCCTGCCTAAGACGCGGTCTGGTAAAGTACTCCGTCGCGCGATTGTCGCGGTTTGCGAAGGACGCGACCCCGGTGATCTCACCACAATCGAAGACCCCACTGCACTTGAACAAATTAAGGATTCATTATGAAAACCAAAGCCGTATTGACCGACGCTGATGTTTCAAAAATGTTGGCCGCCTCAAAGGACTGTGCCAATAAAAATAACTGGGCAGTGACAATCGCGATCGTTGACGACGGTGGCCATCTGCTCGGTTTGCAGCGTCTGGATGGTGCGGCGCCTGTTTCCGCGCATATCGCTCCCGCTAAAGCGCACACCGCTGCGCTGGGTCGCCGCGAAACCAAAGTCTACGAAGACATCATCAATAATGGTCGTACCGCATTTCTGTCCGCGCCCTTAGTCGCTGGCATGCTCGAAGGCGGTGTGCCAATCGTGATTGATGGCGAAGTCATTGGTGCTGTCGGTGTCTCCGGCGTGAAATCTTCCGAGGACGCAGAAGTCGCTCAAGCCGGGATCGCTGCGCTGACTGCATGATGCAGCGCGATTCACGCATACTCAATCCGGGTGTGCGTGCCCGCGAAATGTGGGCCTGGGCGTTGCTTGATTTTGCAAACTCGGGCTACACCACGGTGGTGCTCACTGCCGTTTACAGCGCCTACTTCGTAGGCGTGGTTGCATCCAGCGCCCCGTGGGCGACATTTGCCTGGACTGCGACACTCTCTGTTTCTTATCTCCTTGTGATGTGTAGTCTGCCGTGGCTCACCGGATACGCCGATGCGCATGCGGGCCGCAAACGAATGCTTTTTAGCAGTGTCTTGGGGTGTGTGGTGTTCACCGCGTTGCTTGCGCGCACGGGCCCTGGGGATCTCTGGATCGCCGTACTGTTCGTCGTCTGCTCAAACTACTGCTTCAGTCTGAGTGAGTCAGCCATTGCATCTTTTCTTCCCTCTCTCGCCAGGCAAGACTCACTTGGCAGGGTGAGTGGCATAGGCTGGGGGGTGGGGTATATCGGAGGATTGCTCGCCTTGGGCGTCGCCTTGTGGCTTGTTACACGGGGTCAGG
Organism: uncultured beta proteobacterium; assembly: GCA_903847325.1. Taxonomy (GTDB): domain Bacteria; phylum Pseudomonadota; class Gammaproteobacteria; order Burkholderiales; family Burkholderiaceae_B; genus Zwartia. The sequence goes on from CAINDJ010000407.1 coordinate 4,757, forward strand.
CGCAAGGGCTGGGGGCTCAGGTGACCGTTCCCTGGGTGCTGCTGTCGACCGCTGCCATTTTTTCTTTGGCGACAATCCCTGCCTGGTTTCTGCTGAAAGAACGTGGCGTTGCGCAACCGAACGCACTGAGCCGTGATTTAAGCGGAATCTGTCAGATGCTGGCCAGGATGTTTTCTGAGCTGAGTCGTGATTTTTCTGAGTTTAGACGCCTGTTGATTTGTATCGTCTGTTATCAGGCGGGCATCTCCGTTGTTATTACGCTGGCAGCCGTCTACGCCGAGCAGGTGATGGGCTTTAGCATGACGCAAACCATCATGCTGATTGTTGCCGTGAATATCGCAGCCGCATTAGGCGCCTTATCATTTGGCCCTATTCAGGATTGGCTGGGCCACCGTCGGGCGCTCGCACTTGCTTTGATGGGTTGGCTGATCACTAGTTTGACTGCCTACGCCGCGGTGAGCGCAGCTGTTTTTTGGTTTGCGGCCTGTCTGGCTGGCCTTTGTATGGGGACCACCCAGAGCGCCGGACGGGCGATGGTCGGTGCCTTTGCGCCTGCAGACAGGTTATCGCGGTTTTTTGGTTTATGGAGTTTTGCCACGCAGTTGGCCGCGGCAATCGGCCCCTTAGCCTATGGTGGCGTGACCTGGGCGACGGGGGGTAATCAGCGCTTGGCGATGCTCAGCACGAGCTTGTTTTTTCTTGTTGCGCTTATTATTCTTAAAAATATCTCTTGGGAGCGTGGTCAAAAGCAGAGGGAAATGTCGTACGGTCTATACGGCGTATGTAAGCAAGAAGTAAGAGCGCAAGATTAACCTTACGAATGATACAGGTATAAATTATGTATAAAAATATTCCGAATTCCCTGGTCAACGAGGAGACCCCAGTCCATGTCTAATTCAATCGAATCCGTTCTGGTCGAGACGCGTGTTTTTCCGCCTCCACAGGAATTTGTTAAACAAGCAAACGTATCTGGTCAGGCAGCTTATCAGGCGCTGCTTGATGAGTCCGATCGCGATCCAGATGGTTTTTGGGGGCGCCATGCGCGTGAAAATCTGACCTGGAGCAAGCCGTTTACGCAAGTGCTGGACGAGTCTAAAGCGCCTTTCTATAAATGGTTTGGCGATGGTGAACTCAATGTCAGTGAAAATTGCCTTGATGTGAACTTAAAAAATGGCAACGCTAATAAAGTCGCGATTATTTTTGAAGCCGATGGTGGCGAAGTCAAAAAAGTCACATACCAGCAGCTCTATGAATTGGTGTGTAAATTTGCCAATGGTTTGAAATCACTCGGTTATAAAACCGGTGATCGTTCAGTCATATATTTGCCGATGTCGATCGAAGCAGTCGTCGCGATGCAGGCCTGCGCCCGTCTGGGTATTACGCACTCTGTCGTGTTTGGCGGATTTTCAGCCAAGAGTTTGCATGAGCGTATTACTGACGTGGGTGCGAGTCTGGTCATTACCGCCGACGAACAAATGCGTGGCGGCAAGGCGATTGCGCTTAAGCCTGCGGTAGACGAGGCATTTGCCATGGGCGGCTGCGAGGCCGTTCGTCATTGCGTGGTTTACAAACGTACAGGTGGCAAAGTCGCCTGGGATGCCAAACGTGATATCTGGATGCATGAGCTTGCAGATCATCAATCCGCTGAATGCGCACCGGTTCCGGTCAATGCGGAGCATCCGCTTTTCATTCTCTATACCTCGGGCTCGACCGGTAAACCCAAGGGCGTGCAACACTCCTCAGGCGGTTATTTGCTGTGGGCCAAGCTCACCATGCAGTGGGTGTTCGACGCCAAGGCGAGCGATGTATTCTGGTGTACGGCTGATGTGGGCTGGGTGACGGGCCATACGTACATTACCTATGGCCCACTGGCTGCTGGTCTGACACAAATCGTATTTGAAGGCGTGCCGACATATCCTGACGCGGGCCGTTTCTGGAAAATGATTCAGGATCACAAGGCCACGATTTTTTATACCGCTCCCACAGCGATTCGTTCTCTGATCAAAGCCTCGGATGCTAACGAAGCGCATCATCCAAAATCTTATGATCTGACCAGTCTCAGACTGTTGGGATCGGTGGGTGAGCCAATCAATCCGGATGCATGGATGTGGTATCACAACAATGTCGGTGGCGGTCGCTGCCCGATTGTCGATACCTGGTGGCAAACCGAGACGGGTGGCCACATGATTACCCCGTTGCCGGGTGCGACCCCTCTGAAACCAGGCTCATGCACCACGCGTCTGCCAGGCATTACCGCAGCCATTGTGGACGAGGCGGGTGGTGATGTTGAGGCCGGTCATGGTGGATTCCTTGTCATCAAGCGGCCCTGGCCCTCCATGATTCGTAACATCTGGGGTGATCCGGATCGTTATATCTCGAGTTATTTTCCTTCGGAGCTTGGTGGCTATTACCTTGCGGGTGATGGCGCGCAGTGCGACAAAGACGGCTGCTTCTGGATCATGGGGCGCATTGATGATGTGCTTAACGTCTCTGGTCATCGCCTGGGCACCATGGAAGTCGAATCCGCTCTGGTCTCCCATGAGCTTGTCGCCGAGGCTGCCGTAGTGGGGCGTCCCGATGCAACGACTGGCGAGGCGGTGGTTGCGTTCGTCGTGCTCAAACGAACATGCCCAGAGGGCGCTGAGGCGATTGCAATTGGCAAACAACTGCGCGACTGGGTAGCCAAGGAAATCGGTCCAATTGCCAAGCCTAAAGAGATTCGCTTTGGCGATAATTTACCTAAGACGCGTTCAGGCAAGATCATGCGCCGGTTATTGCGTGTAGTCGCCAAGGGCGAAAAAATCACGCAGGATGTATCGACGCTTGAAAATCCTGCGATTCTGGATCAGCTTTCCTCACCCGTGTGATTGGACAGCATTCACGTTTTACCGATGAGTGAGTATTTCGGGGATCTGGATTCAGATCCCCGTTTTTTTTGGTATGCCAGTCAATCAGCGATCGGCTGAAGATCCAGTGCAGGAACCGTAATGATCTGAGGTATGTGGCCGGTCAGTGCTAAAAACTTGTTTAAATTTGAATGTGAAACGATCATCGTTGCGGTGTTTTTAAGTGGATGTGCATGTATCGCATCCGCAGCCCATAGCGATTGATCAATGACGCACCGCACTGATTGGGTTCGGTCGTTGACGAGTCCGAACACGCTCACCGAACCTGGCTTGACGCCCAGATAATCCATGAGGCGTTGTGCGGAGGCGAATCCTAATCTATTTACGCCGAGCAGATCGCTCAGTTTCGCAAGATCTACAGACAGGTGGGCGGGGACGACCACCAAAAAATGCTGAAGTCCTTTTTTATCACGTAAAAAAAGATTTTTTGTATTTGCGCCGGGCAGCTTTGATGCCAATAACGTTGAGTCAGCAACCGTCATGAACGCTTCGTGTTCATAGCGTGCCAATTCAATATTATTCAGAGACAGGAATTCCCGGAAATTGTTTTCGCCCATTTCGCTGAGTGTCAGACGTTGTATTGTGGTGACAAAGAAAGCGTATTTAAGCTTAATGTATGTGGGCGTTCCTTGCTGAAGCTTACATTGCAGTTTTGTTAACTGTAAGAGTTAGTTTCAGAGAATTCTGATGGCAACCTGTTTGGTGACAAAACTAAAACTCAGGATTTCGTATTGCCAGCCATAGGTCCGGGAGGCTTCGATGAACGCTTTATGTTCGTCTTCCCGCCAGGAAATATTGCCGATGTACTCGTCGAAAACCATCACGGTACCTGACACCACCTGGTGGGCCAGCGCATCAAGTACAGTTTTTGTTGAGCTATATAAATCGCAATCGATATTCATGAAACGGATCGCACCTGTTTCATTCTGAATAAATTTCGGGATGGCGTATTCAAACCAGCCTGCGTGTAGCGTAACGTTGGCGGGGACTTCCGGAATAATTCCTTCTGTTGAATAGCTGCCAGAGGTCTCGTGGTTCCAGTCCTCAGGTATGCCTTCAAAGCTGTCAAAACCGTGCACACGTCCTTTTGTAAGCGCTGCGATCTGTCGAATGGACTTGCCGTTGAAGACACCAAATTCCATCACGAGTCCCTCAGGATTTGTATGATCCATTGCGAATTTGAAAGTCTTGGCTGCAATGCCCAGCATCTTTGGTACGGATGTAGCCGATGAGTAATTTTTAGCAGACTTTATATAGTTCCATGCGTCGAGATCTGCTTTAAATAAAGCATCTCCCTCTGTTTGCGTAAATAGCGTATTAGCAATTTCAGTATGACCGCAGTAATCGTGGAGCATGCCTAAAAAGAATCGATAGCTGTGATTTTGTGGCTGAATCTTGCAGGCTTTTTCTAAGCAGCTGATGGCGTCGTTGAGGTTTTCTGTGTTCAGGACTAAGGCATGCAGGTTGTAGAAAGCCTCGGCAAAATCAGGGTCAAGCTTTTGTGCCTTTTTGTAGCAGGAGATGGCTTCGCCTGCCATTCCTGCTTCACTTAATGAAACACCCAGATTGTTATAGGCGGCTGCATAAGCAGGGTTCAGACGCACCGCCTGACGAAAATACGCGATCGCGCGCTCGGGCTGAAAGTAATCCTGATGACAGACGCCCAGGTTGTAATGGATCTGTTCTGCCTGGGGGGCGAGTTTGAGCGCACGCTCATAACAAGCGATTGCACCAGCTTTGTCCCCCGCGCGTTTAAGCAGGTTTCCCAGGTTGCAGTGTGCTTCGACGTAATTGGGATTAAGCGCGAGTGCTTGCTGGTAGCTTTCGGCCGCTGAATCTTTAAGCCCTGCCTGATTCAGTGATACGGCCTTTTGAAAGGGGATCACGGGTTCGTTAGGGCTGAGTGTGCTCGCACGCTCGAATAGTTCAATGGCATGTGTGTGGTTGGACTGATCCTGGGCGATTAAGCCCTGCAGGTATAGTGCGTGTGCAAAGCTCGGGGAGGATTGCGGGATCGCAGCGTAGATCGCGGCGGCTTCGTTCAGGCGACCGGCCTGATGGTGTGCCATGCCGGCTTGGATAGAGGGAGTCGTGTTTTTTTCTGACATGACTGAATTCTAGCGTGCGATGGTACTCTTGCAAGCCTGAATGACTCAATTAAAGAGATGACGATGTTAATGGCAACACTTTATTCGCTGCATATCTTTGCGGTAATGGTCTGGATTGGTGGAATGTTCTTCGCGCACATGGCGTTACGCCCGACCGCAGCCACGGTTTTGCAGCCGCCCGAGCGTTTGCAGTTATTAGCGGGCGTATTCACCCGTTTCTTTATCTGGGTCAAAGTCTCGATTGTGCTGCTGTTCGTGTCAGGACTGTGGCTGATTCATATACATGGCAGTTTTGCTAAAGCCGGCTGGCACGTGCATCTGATGCTCCTGATCGCAGTCATCATGACGATTATTTTTGGGGTGATCTATGCGGTACCTTTCAAGGCGCTCAAGGCTGCCGTCGCGGCCAAACAGTGGCCCGCAGGCGGTGCCGCGATGGCGCAGGTGCGAAAGCTGGTCGGAATCAATCTGATCCTCGGACTTTTTGTCATGGTAATCGGTGTGAGCGGTCGGTTTTTAGTGCTCTGAGTGATTTTAGAAAGATTATTTTTTTACATCACCGCGCCAATCTGCCACGGCACGAATTCATTCTGTCCGTAGCCGTGGTTTTCGCTCTTGGTGCGCTCGCCCGAGGCGACTTTGATGATGAGTTCAAAGATCTGTGCACCTTTTTCCTGAATCGACATGCCATTGTCTACGATCTCGCCGCAGTTAATGTCGATGTCTTCGCTTTGACGCTGCCATAACGCGTTATTGGTCGAGAGCTTGATGGAAGGCGAGGGCGCGCAGCCATAGGCCGAGCCACGCCCTGTCGTAAAGCATATCAGGTTGGCTCCGCCTGCAACTTGCCCTGTGGCCGATACCGGGTCATAGCCCGGTGTATCCATGTAGACAAACCCCTTTGCTGTCACGGGTTCTGAGTATTCGTAGACGGCCTCCAGGCGCATCGTTCCGCCTTTAGCGACCGCGCCCAGGGATTTTTCAAGAATCGTCGTCAATCCGCCAGCCTTATTGCCTGCCGAAGGATTGTTGTTCATCTCCCCCTGATTGCGTGCGCAATAGTCTTCCCACCAGTGAATGCGTTTGATGAGTTTTTCCGCGATAGCCGCGTTTGCAGCTCTTCTTGTCAGTAAGTGCTCGGCACCGTAAATCTCTGGCGTCTCCGATAGAATTGCCGTGCCGCCATTTTGTACCAGCATGTCTACCGCGACACCCAGTGCTGGATTGGCAGAAATGCCCGAATAACCGTCAGAACCCCCGCATTGCAGGCCGAGTGTCAGATGACTGACGGGGACGTCCGTACGTGTCACTTTATTTGCGTGGGGCAGCATGTCTTTGATGAGCGCGATACCTTTTTGTACGGTTTTTTTCGTGCCGCCGGTTTCCTGGATATTAAACGTCTGAAAGAGTGGATTTTCAGACAGTTTTTCTGCGGTCAGTAAATCGGTGATCTGGTTCGTTTCACAACCGAGACCGACCATCAGTACGCCACAGAAATTGACATGACGTGCGTAGCCTGAGAGCGTGCGGCGCAAGACGTCCATGCCCTCGCCGGTTGAACCCATCCCACAGCCGCTCCCCATCGTGAGTGCGACCACGCCGTCGACGTTTGGAAAAGCGGCGAGGGCTTCCGGGTGTGTTTCGCGGTCAAAGTGACTGGCGATGGCGCGTGCCGCGGTAGCGGAGCAATTCACGCTGGTCAGGATACCGAGATAGTTACGGGTAGCTACTCGACCATCGGCACGAACGATGCCTTTAAACGTGCGGGGATTTTTTGCGTACTCTGTTGGTTTCGCATCAACGCCAATCGCATAGTCACGCGTAAACGCGCCTGCTTCTGCCCCCATACCCAGGTTGTGGACATGGACGTGCGCGCCTTGTTCGATGTCAGCGGTTGCGAAACCAATGATCTGGTTATAGCGTCGAACAGGTTCGCCTTTGGTTATTTTTCGTGTGGCGACCTTGTGGCCAGGTGGGATCAGGCCGCGTGTGGTCAGATTTTCTGATGCGATCTTTGTACCTGAAATAAGTTGCTGACGCGCGATGACCACATCATCCTGAGGATGCAGACGAATAATCGGTTCCATTGTGATTCCTGTAATTGATTCTGTAGTTATTTTGTGTTTGTTTTGTGTATGCTCTGTCACTGCGCTGTGTTTATTCTTTCACTGATCCGGTCATGCCGGATACGTAATACTCAACGAAAAACGAGTATACAAAGGCGACTGGTAATGAGCCCAGCAGGGCTCCTGCCATCAGCGCGCCCCAGTGATAGACATCGCCTTCGACCAATTCAGTAATGACGCCCACAGGAACTGTTTTGATCTCCGAGGACGAGACAAAAGTCAGTGCGTAGATGAATTCATTCCATGACAGCGTAAAGGCAAAGATACCGGCTGAGATCAGACCGGGCACGGCGAGCGGCAAAATGATCCGTGTGAGGATCTGCCAGCGGCTCGCACCGTCGATCATCGCGCACTCTTCGAGCTCGAAAGGAATGGTTCTGAAATAGCCCATGAGCAGCCAGGTACAAAATGGAACGAGAAAAGTAGGGTAGGTGAGAATCAGCGCCATGCGCGTATCGAATAATCCATACTGATACACGATGCTGGCCAGAGGGATAAAGATAATCGAGGGTGGAACCAGATAGGCAAAGAAAATTACCATCCCTGCGACTTTCGCACCCTTAAAACGCAGACGCTCGATCGCGTAGGCGGCCAGCACAGAGGTGAATAGCGAAACAAAGGTTGAGCACACCGATACGATCACGGTGTTGAGCAGCCATGCCGGATACGAGGTGTGAAACAACAGCTTTTTAAAGTGTGCGAGTGTCGGGTTGATCAGCCAGAAAGGGTTGCCCGCTTTTGACAGCAGTTCCTCATTTGGCTTGAAAGCAGTCATTCCCATCCAGTAAAAAGGGAATAACAAAATAACGAGCATCAGGATCAGTGGAATATAAATCGTCACCCAGCGACGCGGCAGCGAGGTTAAAAATTCCATACCGTTATTGTTTTGTTTGGACATTGCGTAGAGTTCCTGAAATTATTTGTCGGCGCCTTGCTGCCACGCGCGACGTTGCAAGCCAAAGTAACTAAACATAATTGCTGCCAGCAGTAGCGGCACCATCATAGTTGCGATCGCGGCACCTTCGCCCATGGATCCGCCAGGGATCGCACGTTGAAAGGCCAGTGTCGCCATCAGGTGGGTCGCGTTGAGTGGACCTCCGCGTGTCAAGACATAGATCAACTGGAAATCGGTAAACGTGAACAACACGGAAAAGGTCATCACAACCGCGATGATCGGTGTGAGCAACGGCATCGTGATGTAACGAAACTGTTGCCAGGGTGTCGCACCGTCAATGGAGGCTGCTTCGTAGTAGGACGGCGAAATTGTCTGCAGGCCTGCGAGTAACGAAATCGCCACGAAGGGAATGCCGCGCCAGACGTTGGCGATAATGACAGACATGCGCGCGAGCCAGGGCTCGCCCAGGAAATCGATATACGTATCGATCAAACCCATTTTGACAAGGAGCCAGCTCAGGACAGAAAATTGTGAATCATAGAGCCACCAGAACGCGATAGCGGAGAGTGCGGTCGGCACAATCCAGGGCAACAACACAACAGCCCTGAAAAATGACTGGAAGGGCAGGTTTTTATTTAATAAAAGCGCCAGCCAAAGGCCTAGCAGGAATTTGAAAATACTCGCCACGATCGTATAAAAAAGCGTATTGAAAACAGAGAGCAAAAACACACTGTCGGTCAACAGATAGGTAAAGTTTTCCAGACCAATCCATTCTCCTGGCCGACCAATTTTCGCATCGGTAAAACCAAGCCATGTTCCCAGGCCAAGTGGGTACGCGAGCAATCCAATCAGCAGCAACGCAGCGGGCACCATGAAGGCATAGCCGAGTGCGTGGCGGTTGGACTGAAATCTTTCCAGTAGTGACAGGTTGCTCATGTGTAGATGCTTTGGTTGTAGTGTTGACAAAAAACGTTCGCCTGTCTGGTGGTGCATGCTGAGTGGTGCATGTTTAGCCGTGCCTGCATCCAGCATGCGAACGTTGTTCTAGTCTTTATTAGCTCTTGTAATAACGCTTGGCGCGCTCGGCAGCGCGTGCGGCCGCTTCTTTTGGTGTTTTGTTACCACTTGAAGCTTCAGCCACCATGTCGAGCACGATATAGTCGGCCAGACATGCAGCCGAGGCGGCACCCAGGGGGCCTGAATTGCCGTGATACGTCATCATGGCTGGACCTTCGCCGTAGACTTTCGCCTTTGGATCTGTTGTCCAGATAGGATTCTTGTCGTAGGCTTTGAGTGTTTGCGCACCATAACCAATCGACTTTTCCAACCAGGGGTTGTATTGCTCGGCTTCCATTAACCAGCGCGCGAGTTCTTTGGTGGCGTTAGGATATTTGGTGTGCGAGAACAGCATCATTTGCGTGATCTGCATCAACTCCATGGGTTTGCCAACCGGGCCGACCGGGAAGTGCGCATGCTGGATGTCTTTGGCCATTTCCTGCATTTTTGGATCAGGCGAAGTTTTGGCCGCGTAATACACAGAGATGCCGTTAGCGGTCAGACTGATCTGGCCGTCAAGGAATGCCTTGTTATTGTTAGGATCTTGCCAGGAAAGTGTGCCGGGGACAAAGGTCTTGTAGAGCTGAGCGGCGTATTCAAGGGCTGCGATGGTCTCGGGTGAGTTCACCACCACATTGCCTTTGTCATCCACCAGCTTGCCGCCATGGGACCAGAGCAGCCAGTGGACCCAGTTGTTGCCATCACCGACTGCTTTGCCCAGCGCGAAACCTGCTGGTGTGCCTTTTGCTTTCATCGCCTGGCACAGCTTGAGAAAACCTGCCGTGTCGGTTGGCATCGCGTCAAAGCCTGCTGCTTTCATATGGCTTTCGCGATACACCATGGCATTGGCGATAATGGCCCATGGTACTGAAATCCATTTGTTGTTCAGGGTGCCGTATTGCTTGGATACGTCGTACCAGCCACCATACTTGTTACCCAGATAGGTGCAGAGCTCTGTGACATCAAGCAATTTTGTCGGGTACTGGAATGGATCATCGAACCAACCCATGATCATGTCTGGGCCGCTGCCTACGTTGGCGGTGACCGCTGCTTTAGGGCGAACATCTTCCCAGCCCTCGTTGTCAACACGCACTTCAACGCCCGTCGCTTTGCTAAAGGCCGCGACGTTGGCCATGAACTGATCCTCATCGCCCTGAACGAAACGTTTCCAGCGCAGCACGCGCAGTTTCGCACCAGCTTCTGGCTTGTATGAAAGGGTTGGCGTTTGCGCCATGGTGAGCGGGCTATAGCTACCTACCGCCGAGGCACCTGCGACAGCTGCGCCTGTTCCGATAAATTCACGACGTGATACGTTTTTCATGCTTGATCTCCTTGGGTACAGCAGTGGACTGCTTTGTTATTAAAAAGACTGCAATCGAATCATTCATTAAGAGCTACACAACAAACTAAAGAACGGTGCCACTCGCCGCATCAAATAAGTGGCATTTGGTCACGTCAGGCCTGAGTTTCAATGTCTGGCCTGGGACGATATCCATGCGCTCGTGGAACACGATCGTCATGGGCGTTGCAGCGAGTTCACAACTTACAAAAGTATCTGCACCGGTGGGTTCGATCACATTTGCGGTGACGGTAATCTGACCCGCGGGGTCAATGATGAGGTGCTCTGGACGAGTGCCGAACAATGCTTCTTGTCCTTCGTTGCCGACCAGATAGTTCTTGACGGTAATGATGATGCCATCGCGTAACTCGATCGCGGTGGAGCCGTTCTGGTGACGCAACTTGCCAGGCAACATATTCATGGCGGGTGAGCCGATGAATCCCGCAACAAAGGTATTGGTGGGATGTTCGTATAGCTCGAGCGGACCGCCGACTTGTTCGACGATGCCGTCGCGCATGACGACGATCTGATCGCCCATTGTCATGGCTTCGATCTGATCGTGTGTCACATAGACAGAAGTGGTTTTCAATCGTTGATGCAAAGCCTTGATCTCGGTGCGCATCTGCACGCGCAGTTTTGCGTCCAGGTTTGATAGTGGCTCGTCAAAAAGAAATACTTGCGGATCACGCACAATCGCACGTCCCATTGCGACGCGCTGGCGTTGCCCGCCTGAGAGCTGGCGCGGGAAACGCTCAAGCAGCTCGGTCAAGCCCAGGATTTCAGCCGCGCGTTTGACCCGCGCGTCGCTGTCGGCTTTATCTGCCTTGGCCAGCATGAGCGAAAACGCCATGTTGTCCCGAACGGACATGTGAGGGTAGAGCGCGTAATTCTGAAACACCATTGCGATGTCGCGCTCTTTGGGTTGCATATTGTTGACGCATCTGTCGCCAATGAATATTTCACCGCCCGTGACTTCTTCTAGACCTGCCAGCATGCGTAACAGCGTTGATTTTCCACAACCAGATGGACCAACCAGGACCGTAAAGGAGCCCTCAGGTATTGTGATATCCACACCATGAAGAATCTCAGTGTCTTGAAAAGATTTCTTGACGCCGCGTAGGGTGACACTAGCCATTATCGCGATCCTTGAATGACAACGTAATCAGGTTTGCCTGTTTTGGCAAAGGTAATAATGTTTTGTGCTGCCTTGCTGCGCAACTCGATTTCGGCTTCTTTCGAAAAGAACGCTGCGTGAGGCGTGAGAATCGTGCGTGGGTGGCGAACCAGAGGATGGTCGCCGGGAGGCTCGGTTGGCAATACGTCAAGAGCCAGTCCGCCCAGAATGCCGGAGTCGAGGGCCGCGAGCGCGTCGTCTACGTTAACCAGACCGCCACGTGCGGTATTGACGATAAAGCTTGCGGGCTTCATCAGCTTGAGCATATCGCGATTGATGATGTTGCGGGTTTCATCGTTGAGCGGTGTGTGGACCGAAATAATATCTGCGGTGGAAAAAAGTTTTTCCATTTCTACACGTTCGACGTAGGGTGGAAAGTCATACGCCATGATATGAGGGTCGCAAGCGATCACTTTGCCGTACGTCTCGCGAGCGATATGCGCAAAGCGTTTGCCAATGCGACCCAGACCCAGTACCCCAACCGTCATGTTGAGTGGTCGCTTGAGTACGCCCGGGCTCAGATAGTGCCATGTGCCGGCGCGCACATCGCGATCATAAAAAGATAAGTGACGGGTGAGATTCAGCGCCATCGCAAAGGCGTGGCTGGCGACTTCGTGCACACCGTAGTCGGGTGAGTTGCCCACCCAGACGCCGCACGCTTGCGCATCATTGGTATTGATCGTGTCAAACCCTGCGCCAAAACGACTGACAATTTTCAGCTTAGGCAGTGCCTCAAATACTTTACGGTTGGCTGGAGCGTATTGCAATAAAAATGCATCAGCATTTTTACCGGCTTCGATAAGATCATCCTCTGTCTTGCACTGGGCTGTGGTCACCGATAATCCAGCTTTCTTAAACAGGTCGAGCTCAAGTTCGACATTTGGAAAGTCGAAGTCCGTAATTAAAACGTTCATGAAAGCGTATGTCTCCAGCGAATTGATTTGGCAATTGTGTTTGACTTGGTGACTGAAGGATATTATGGTTGTGCCAACAGAGCAATTGGCCTGACCAATTTTTAGCTAAACAGCGGGAAAACCCCTAAACTTTTGAGGCAAATACGATGGCTGCAGCAGCGATTTATGATTTTTCAGGTAAACACGCCGTGGTGACAGGCGGCGCCGCAGGCATTGGTGAGGCCTGTGCACGACGTTTATTGAATGGTGGAGCAAAAGTATCAATCTGGGATCGTGATGAGAAAGCGCTGGCTGCGGTGCGGGAAAAATTCGGTGCGCACGCGCAGGGCGTGCAGGTGGATGTCTCCGATGAGCAATCTGTGATGGCTGCGGTCAAGGCTACGCTGGCCTTTGCAAACCATATCGATATTCTTGTGAATAGCGCGGGTATCACGGGACCGAACACGACCGTCATCGAGTACCCGGTCGAGGAGTGGAATCGGGTGTTTGATATCAACGTGCGCGGTACGTTTCTGACATGTAAAAACATCGCGCCGATCATGAAACTGGCCAACGGCGGCAAGGGTTATGGTCGCATTGTGAATATCGCCTCGGTTGCGGGCAAAGAAGGTAATCCAAACGCGTCTGCCTATAGTGCTTCGAAAGCAGCCGTGATAGGACTGACCAAGTCCTTGGGTAAGGAACTGTCCTTGACAGAAATCAAGGTCAACTGCATCACCCCGGCAGCAGTCAAGACGGGCATGTTTGATCAGATGACGCAGCAGCATATTGATTTCATGCTCTCTAAAATCCCGATGAATCGCTTTGGCGAAATTACCGAAATCGCTAACCTGGTCGCCTGGTTATCTTCGGATGAGTGCAGCTTCTCGACTGGCGCGGTCTTTGATATCTCCGGTGGTCGTGCGACATATTGATTCAAGAGATTAATGATGACTGAGACACTACCGATATATCGCAGCGAAGATCTGCTCGCGTTCGCAACCAGTTTGCTCGTTCACGCAGGGCTCGATGCCGACAAGTCGCAAATCGTTGCCCGCACGCTTGTCGAGGGCGACTTGCTTGGCCATACTACGCACGGTCTGGCCCTGCTGCCTGGCTACCTGAAAGATCTTCTTGCCGCAGGCATGACTGCGCATGGCAGCTATCGCGTGTTGCGCGATAAGCCCGCGGTGCAGCTTTGGGATGGCGAGCGCCTGCCTGGTCCGTGGCTGATCGAACAAGGTCTGGATATGCTGATTCCCCGGGCGCGCGAGCTAGGTGTCGCGACCCTTGCGATCAAGCGTAGCCATCACATTGCTTGCCTGGCTGTCTATCTGATGCGTGCGGCTAAGGAGGGCATGTTGATGGTACTCGCGAGCTCTGACCCGGCTGCTGCGAGTGTTGCTCCCTTTGGGGGTACGCAGCCCGTTATGACGCCTAATCCGATCGCGATGGGTTTCCCGTGTTCGCGTGGTGATGTGTTGATTGATATTTCAGCATCGATTACGACTAATGGCATGTGCAATCGTCGTGCCGCTGCCGGAGAAACTTTCGCCGAAGATTGGCTGATGGACGCGCAAGGCAATCCGACCAATGATCCTGCTGTGTTTGCCCAGAATCCTCCTGGTACCATTCTGCCGATTGGCGGACTGAGCTACGGACATAAAGGCTACGGCTTAGGTCTCATGGTCGAAGCGTTGACAGGGGGGCTGACCGGTTGGGGACGCGCGGATCCCAAAGAAGGTTGGGGCGCGACAGTGCACATTACTTTGTATGATCCCGAGGCTTTTGGCGGGCGAGCTGATTTTCTTCGGCAGATGGATCACCTGGCCGGATCCTGCATCCATAATGTGCCGCGCGTGCCAGGTACAAAAGTACGTCTGCCGGGTCAGGCAGGTTTGGCATTGCGCGCGGAGCAATTAAAGAGCGGGGTCAAGCTTCACCCGGGTATTTTGCCCGGCTTAACGGCTTTTGCGGATAAGTTCAATGTCGCCTTGCCAGCGAGTTTGTGATCACTGTTTGATTTGACCCAGCTCGCCGAGAATCGCTTGTAGGCGCGTTCCATGTGATGTCGCATGGCTAAGCGCGCCTTCTCCGCGTCGCGGGCTTTAATGGCGCGAACAATCGCACGGTGCTCCTTGATCGCCTGATTCCAGGTGATGCTGGTATCGAAATAATTAGATAGTCTGGAGAACAGCACGCCCATTCGCGCGTCGAACATTTGTTCGACCATGATTGCCAGGACTTGATTGCCTGAGGCGCGTGCAAGCACCGTGTGAAACTCGCGGTCTGCCGCAAGCGGGCTCTGATTTTTTTCAGACCGCTCAATCATCTGGTTGAGCAGGGATTCGAGTTGTTCAACATCCTTGTCCGTGCGGCACAGTGCTGCTTGGGAGGCGATTTCAGACTCAATCAGTAGTCTGGCCTGGATGAGTTCAAAGGGGGCGAATTCTTTGGCTACGATCTTGCTCTCGCGCCGTCCTTTCTGTTTTGCCTGTTCGGGTTTGCACACATAAACCCCCGAGCCCATCTTGATCTGGACCACACCAATCACCTCAAGCGCAATCAGCGCTTCGCGAACTGAAGGGCGCGAGACTTTGAATTTTTCAGCTAGGTCACGTTCGGAGGGCAGACGACTTTCCACCGGGAATTCGCCCGCATCGATCAGGTGCAAAAGTTGATCTGCGATCTGCTGGTAAACCCGACGTGTATCGATGGATTGGATAGGCATGGAAATATGTGTTGCGTGGAGAGGCAAAAAGTACGAAGCTGTGGATTGGATTTTGGCATAATAACTGGTAAATTGGTAAAGCCAATTTAACAACGGAGAATTCCAGCATGCGTCTGCAAGGAAAAAAAATAGTTGTCACAGCTGCGGGTCAGGGCATCGGTCGGGCTACTGTACTGGCAATGGCGAAAGAGGGGGCGACTATTTGGGCTACGGATATCAACCCCGAGTTGCTCAAGTCTTATGCGGGTGTGCCTAATATTCATACCGCAGTGCTCAATGTCTTGAAAACCGCTGAGGTCGAGGCCTTTGCCAAGCAGGTTGGCAATATCGATGTGTTGTTTAACTGCGCGGGTTTTGTGCATCAGGGCGATATTCTGAACCTGAGCGAAGCCGACTGGGATTTCAGCATGGATTTGAATGTTAAGTCCATGTATCGCACGATTCGTGCCTTTGTTCCGGGTATGTTGGCGCAAGGCCATGGCAGTGTGATCAATATGGCGTCTGCTGCATCCAATATCAAAGGCGCGCCCAATCGCGTGATTTACAGCGCGTCCAAAGCGGCGGTCATTGGTTTGACCCGCGCCTTGGCGGCCGATTACGTGTCCCGTGGTGTGCGTTTTAATGCCATTTGCCCCGGTACGATTGAGTCGCCTTCGCTGGGCGATCGTATTCAGGCCGTTTCACAACAAAGTGGCAAAACAGTTGCGCAGGCGCGTGAGCAGTTCGTCGCACGCCAGCCGATCGGTCGCATTGGCAAAGCCGAAGAAATCGCTTATCTCGCGATTTATCTCGCCTCAGACGAGTCGGCATTTACAACAGGTACTTCACAAATTATTGATGGCGGATGGTCGCTGTAATTTTTATTCACTCTAGGAGCATGCATGAAACTCGTTCGCTATGGCGCTAAAGGCAAAGAAAAGCCCGGTCTGATTGATAAAGAAGGCAAACTGCGCGATCTATCGAAAGTCGTCAAAGACATTACCCCGGAGCAGTTCACCACTGCGGGAATGGCTGCATTGAAAAAGCTCGATACCAACAAATTGCCCTTGGTCAAAGGCAAGCCACGCTTTGGCGTGCCTTTCTCAGGTGTGGGTAAGTTCCTGGCGATCGGTTTGAACTATTCAGATCACGCAGAAGAAGCCGGCATGGCGATCCCCAAAGAACCTATCATGTTCTTTAAGGCCGATACCAGCCTGACAGGCCCTAACGATAAAGTCATGCTGCCACAAGGCTCGAAAAAATCCGACTGGGAAGTCGAACTCGGAATCGTGATTGGCAAAAAAGCCCGTTATGTCACCAAGAAAGACGCACTCAAACACGTAGCAGGTTATTGCGTCGTCAATGACGTATCCGAGCGCGAGTATCAGCTTGAGCGTGGCGGTACCTGGGATAAGGGCAAGGGCTGTGACACGTTTGGTCCGGTTGGCCCATGGCTTGTGACGAGCGACGAAATCAAGGACCCACAAAATCTCGATATGTGGCTGGACGTAAACGGTAAACGTTTTCAGACAGGCAATACAAAGACCATGATTTTTGATGCGGCAACCATCATCAGCTACGTCAGTGAATTCATGACCTTGATGCCTGGCGATATCATCACGACCGGCACACCACCTGGCGTGGGCATGGGTGTTAAGCCTAAGCCAAGATTCCTGAAAGCAGGCGACGTGATGACACTCGGTATCGAGGGACTGGGTGCGCAGCGCCAGGAAGTTGTCGCATTTAAAAAATAAGTTGTCATGAAAATTCACCGGGTAGGGCGAGGAGCCCACCGGTGATTGCTATTTAAAAAATACGGAGGCTCAAGTGGCCAAGTCGAACAAAAAAACTGCTCCGGCTAGTCGCTCGAGTCAATGGTTTGCGCGTAACGATATTTATGGTTTTATCTATCGCAGCTGGACCAAAAACCGCGGCATTCCTCATGATCAGTTTGATGGTCGTCCTGTGATCGGTATTTGCAATACCTGGTCGGAGCTGACGCCTTGTAATACTCATCTGAGAGTCTTGGCCGATCAGGTTAAACAGGGCGTGCTGGAGGCCGGTGGTTTTCCGCTTGAGTTCCCGGTGACCTCGCTGGGCGAAACCTTAGTGCGTCCAACAGCGATGTTGTTACGTAATCTCGCCAGTATGGATGTTGAGGAAACGATTCGCGCAAATCCTCTGGATGGTGTGGTGCTGCTGTTTGGTTGCGACAAGACAACTCCTTCACTATTGATGGGTGCTTCGAGTGTCAATATCCCGACCATCGGCGTGTCAGGTGGTCCGATGCTCAATGGTAAATATCGTGGCCAGGATATTGGCTCAGGCACCAATACTTGGTCGATGTCGGAGGATGTACGTGCCGGCAAGATGACAGTCGAAGAATTCCACGAGGCAGAGTCCTGCATGCACCGCTCGCATGGTAGCTGTATGGTGATGGGGACAGCCTCAACGATGGCGAGTATGGTCGAGGCGCTCGGTGTCGCCTTGCCTGGTAACGCTGCCTTTCCCGCTGTGGATGCGCGGCGCAACGTGTTGGCGCGTGAGTCGGGTCGTCGCATCGTGCAGATGGTTAAAGACAACATCACACTCGATAAGATTCTGACACGCCAGGCATTTGAGAATGCGATTCGCACCAATGCTGCGATTGGTGGTTCGACCAATGCTGTGATTCATTTGATCGCGATTGCGCGTCGTATTGGCGTAGATCTTGGGATTGATGACTGGGATAAATTTGGGCGTGATGTGCATACATTGCTCAACCTGATGCCAAGTGGCAAATATCTGATGGAAGACTTCTGCTATGCAGGAGGCTTGCCGGTGATCTTGCGCACGCTTGGTGAGCAGGGTTTGTTGAATAAAAAGGCCTTGACCGTCACGGGCAAAAGCATCTGGGATAACAACAAAAAAGCCGAGTGCTGGAATCGTGATGTCATCACGACCTGGGAAAAACCATTCAAGAAAAACACGGGTATCGCTGTACTGCGTGGCAATCTTTGCCCGGATGGCGCGATTATCAAACCATCGGCGGCGACCCCTAAATTGCTCAAGCATCGGGGTCGTGCAGTGGTGTTCGAGGATATCGAGGATTTCCACAAACGCATCGACAGTCCTCGGCTCGATATCGATGAAAACTGCATCATGGTGCTTAAGAACTGCGGCCCTAAAGGTTATCCAGGCATGGCAGAGGTGGGCAATATGCCATTGCCACCCAAGATCCTGAAAAAAGGTATCACCGATATGATCCGTATTTCAGATGCGCGCATGAGTGGTACTGCATACGGCACCGTGGTGTTGCACGTGGCGCCCGAGGCAGCGGCAGGTGGCACGCTCGCCCTGGTAGAAAATGGCGATATGATCGAACTCGATGTAGCCAAGCGTCGCCTGCATCTGGATGTGAGTGATGAAGTCCTGGCAACGCGTAAGCTCAAATGGAAAGCGCCCAAGCCACCCCTTGACCGCGGCTATTACAAACTCTATGTCGAGCATGTCAATCAAGCCAACGAAGGTGTTGACTTTGATTTCCTGGTCGGCTGCAGCGGCAGCGCTGTGCCGCGTGACAATCACTAAAAAGCGTCGCGTAATACCTCTGCGCAGAGTTTGACCGCTGTGTTCGCCTCTCGCAGAATCCTGCCCATCGGCACAAAGCCATGGATCTGCCGTTCAAAGCAGATGTATTGAGTCGGCACACCCGAGGCAGACAGCTTGTCTGCATAGGCACGACCTTCGTCTCGCAGAGGGTCGTAGCCTGCAGTGATCACCAGGGCGGCAGGCAGATCTGTGTGATCTGTTGCCAGCATGGGTGAGCCGCGCCAGTCTTCGCGCATCCAGGTCTCTGGCATGTAGTGCCCGTAAAAATAATCCATCGAATCACGTGTCAGCAGATAGCCTTGCGCATTGCTGATCATTGATGCGCTGACTTCGGCTGCATTGGCAACAGGGTAGATCAGCAGTTGCAGCACTGGCTTAAAACTTTTGTCTTGTTTGAGTGTCAGCGAGACGACTGCAGCGAGATGTCCTCCTGCGCTATCACCACCAACGGCGATACGTTTGGGATCAATTTTTAAAGATGCTGCATTGTCATGCACCCATTTAGTCGCAGCGACGCAATCATCCGAAGCCGCAGGGAAAATATGTTCGGGTGCCAGGCGATAGTGCACGGCAAAAACTGCGCACTGCGCAAGGTTGGCGAGTGTGCGGCAAAGTGTGTCGTGGGTGTCGAGATCGCCAATCACATGACCACCACCGTGGTAGTAGACCAGTGCAGGCAATACATCTCCTGTCTTGCTGCCAATCGGACGATAGCAGCGCAGCGGTATGTCCCCCCCTGGCCCCGGGATCTGTACATCCTTTGACTCTGCGACCTCTGGAGCATCTGGCTGGCTGAAAAAACGCCGCTGTACATAATAGTCGCGCGCGTCTTTTGGTGACAACGTGTGAGTGGGAGGAATCCCTTTTTCTGCAATCAGATCAATCAGGGCTTTTGCTTGTGGATCGAGCATGGTTTTTTTACCGTGAGAAGTGGATGGTTTGAGGGTCAGAAAATGTATGTGTTTTGTATACGGGTTATTACTGAGTTTAGATAACTGCTTAACAGCCTATATTCATAGGAGAATACTAGATTAATGATTTAGATAAAACTATAAAAAATTAACTTGGGGACACAGCACTTGAAGAACAAAATTGCACTCGAAGAACATTTCGCAATCGATCTGACGATTGGGGATTCACAGGTCTATGCCAGACCTGAAGTCTGGACGGGATTAAAGTCAAATTTGCTGGATTTTGAACAGCAGCGACTCGACCAGATGGATGAGTGGGGGACAGAATTTTCAATCCTTTCTCTAAACTCTCCCGCAGTCCAGGCGATCCCAGAGCCCAGGCGTGCGATCGAGGTGGCACGTCGTGCCAATGACATTCTGGCTGAACAGATCGCACGCCACCCTAAACGGTTTGGTGGTTTTGCCGCGGTGCCGTTGCAGGATCCCGAGGCCGCGGCACGCGAACTCGAGCGTTGCGTCAAAGAGCTCGGTTTTCATGGATTTCTCGTCAATGGTTTCTCGCAAGTCGAGGGTGCACTCGATGCAGTGGTCTATTACGATGCGCCGCAGTTTGCGGATTTTTGGGCTGCTGCAGCCAAGCTCGAAAAGCCCTTTTATATGCATCCTCGCGACCCGTTATTGAGTCGTGAGCCGATTTATGAAGGTACGCCATGGTTGACGGGGCCGACGTGGGCGTTTGCTGCTGAGACGAGCATGCATGCCTTGCGCTTGATGTCCTCGGGGCTGTTCGATAAGCATCCTGCGCTGCAGATGATCCTGGGTCACTTTGGAGAAGGTATCCCTTTTAATATCTGGCGTATCGATCATATTTTGCGTAAAGGCCGGCGCGGTATGCCTTGTGAAAAAGAGGTAGGCGAATACTTGCGCAGCAATGTGCACATCACGACCAGTGGTAATTTCCGGACACCGACGCTGCTGTCGACCATGCTTGAGGTCGGTAGCGATCGCATCATGTATTCGGTTGATTATCCTTTTGAAAAACATGAGCATGCCGCGAGCTGGTTTGATCGCTGCGAAATCAGTGAAAACGATCGTCAGAAAATCGGTCGCGACAACGCATGCAAACTGTTCGGTTTGTCACTATGACACCCGGTGTTGGCGTTAATCAAGTGAATCAGAATGTCGATCAGATTAATGTTGCCGCCATTATTGATAACACCCCATTAAGCGGATTTCAGACATGGTTGATGGTGTTGATTGGATGTTCGGTCGTCATCGATGGTTTCGATGTGCAGGCGATGGGGTTTGTGGCACCTGCCATCGTTCGTGACTGGGGGATTAACAAGGCTGCATTAGGTCCGGTGTTTGGTGCGGGGTTGCTCGGTATGCTGATCGGATCTTTGCTCCTCAGTATGCTGGCGGATCGCATCGGTCGAAGGCCTGTACTTATCGGCGCCACTGTATTTTTTGGTGTTTGCATGTTGCTGACGACCTTGACCACAAATTTGTCCCAGCTCCTGACGATGCGATTGATTACCGGCGTGGGGCTCGGTGGCATTATGGCCAACGGTGTCGCGCTGGTCAGCGAGTACAGTCCCAAGCGGCGCCGCGTCTCGCTCATGATGTGGGTGTCCTGCGGTTTCACCGGAGGGGCAGTGTTAGGCGGTCTGGTCTCAGCGTTACTGATCCCTCTTGGAGGTTGGAAAGCTGTTTTTATTTTTGGTGGCGTCGTGCCATTATTGATCGCGGCGCTGATGCTGAGATATTTGCCCGAGTCGATTCAGTTTCTTGTGCTGAAACAAGCAGATCTTTCACGTGCGCACGCATGGCTCAAAAGCATCGCTCCCCATCTAACGATCAACCGGGACGCGCAGTTCGTCATCAGCGAAACCAAGCAGCAAGGCGCACCGGTGGCCGAGCTTTTTCGCAATGGCAGGGCGGCCTACACGCTGTTGTTGTGGGGTATCAATTTCACTAACTTACTGAATTTATTTTTCCTCGCAAACTGGCTGCCAACGCTTGCGATTTCCTCTGGCTACAGTGAATCAACGGCTGTGCTGATTGGGACTTCATTGCAGGTCGGTGGTGTGATGGGTACGGTTGCGATGGGCCCGTTGATTGATCGCTTCGGTTTTTACAAGATCCTTGTTCCCAGCTTTTTATTAGCTGTCTTTGTGATTGTATTAATGGGGCACACCGGGCTGGCTTTATCCTTTTTATTCGTGGCGGTCGTGATCGGTGGATTTTGCATTGTCGGCGGACAGCCTGCTGTCAACGCATTGGCAGCTACCCTTTATCCGACATCATTGCGGGCGACAGGCGTGGGCTGGAGTCTTGGTGTCGGGCGTGCGGGCTCTATTGTTGGTCCTGTCCTTGCAGGACATCTGATCGGCTTGAAATGGTCAACCGATGCCTTATTCATGGCTGCCGCTGTCCCCGCATTACTGTCTTGCCTGATGTTGTTCTGGATGAGCAGACTGAATAAGTTGAAATGAGTTGATAGCGTTTAGAAAGTGCATTGTGCAGGTTTGTAGGTATAAAAATTAAACTTCATCAAAAAGGAAAATGACAATGAATAATCGTAATGTGTATGTGTTGGCCAAAGCATTAATCGGTCTGATTTTCTTGGTCGCCGGTATTCGTAAAATTATGTATTTTGCCGCGACCGCTGGCTATTTTGCCAAGCTTGGCATGCCTATGCCAGAAATCGTATTGAGCTTAACAATCGCCCTGGAAATCGGTGGTGCGATATTGTTGGTGATAGGCTGGCAAACCAGATTGGTTGCTATGGTGCTGGGTGTGTTTACATTGGCTGCTGCGGTATTGGGCCATCCGTTTTGGGCTGCGGATGCAGCTAACTACCAAAATCAGCTGAACCACTTCCTGAAAAACATTGCGATGGTCGGTGGTTTTCTGTTGCTTGCGATTGAGTCGGGATCACAGTCACGCAAGTAATTTTCAATACGCGCTATACGTTTAATCGTGCGATACGTCTAAAGTAAATCGCCCGCGTGGGGTCAGCGCTTCACGCGGGCGATTTTCATTTGGCCAAAGCGTGATGCGTCACGCGATGAGTGATGCATGAATAAGTTTGAATTATGCTTTCCTGTTAATGCCGAAGGCGCGTCCTGTCGCCACAACAGCAAACACTGCTAGAGCAAATCCTATCGTCATCATATCGATGGTTTCACCCAGCAACCAGGCTGAGAAGAGGATTGTGATGAATGGCTGTATAAGCTGAGTCTGACCGACACGTGCAATACCGCCCAGAGCCAGTCCGCGGAACCAGGGTAAAAACCCGAGAAACTGACTCACGAGTGCTGCATATAAAAAACCGGTCCACGCAGTCGCTGAGACAGTTGCAAAGACTGGTGAGAACCAGATAACTGGCGCAATATAGAGTGGCAGAGCCATCACTAATGCCCAGGAGATGACTTGCAGGCCACCCAATGATTTAGAAAGATAGCCACCCACGGCGTAAGAGGTCGAGCCTGTCACGACCGCGACCAGTAAAGCGAGATCCGCCCAGTGCAGGGTGCCACTGCCCCTGATGAGCGAGAAAGCGATGACGAGTGCGCTGCCGATCAATGCCATCACCCAAAATCCTACAGAGGGTCGCTCCTTGAATAACAGGGCGCCAACCGCAGCGGTGGTGAGTGGCATGATGCCAAGCATGACTCCGCCGTGTGATGCATCGACGTGTCCCATGGCTAAGGCGGTAAAAATTGGGAACCCCAGTCCTACGCCCATTACAACTAACAGCAGGTACCTGAATTCTAGCCAGGTTGGACGGCGGGATTTCGACACGCACAGATAAACACTTGCGAGTGACGCAGCTAGCAACCCGCGGCCAGTGCCGATAAACAAAGGATGAAAGGACTCCAGTGCCATGCGCGTTGCAGGCAAGGTCAAACTAAACAGCGTGACTGCAGAGAGGCCTAAGAGCATGCCTTTTGTTTCTGGTTTCATTCGCGAAGGCAAGGTTTACATGCTGCTGTAGACCGGACCTTCGCCACCTTGTGGTGTGACCCATACGATGTTCTGGGTCGGATCTTTGATGTCGCAGGTCTTGCAGTGCACGCAGTTCTGAGCATTAATCTGCAGACGGTCTGCACCACTGGTGTCATCTTTGACAAACTCATAGACACCGGCTGGGCAGTACCGTGCTTCTGGACCACCATACACAGCAAGGTTTACCGACACAGGCACTGATGCGTCTTTCAATGTCAGGTGCACGGGCTGGTTTTCTTCGTGGTTGGTGTTGGAGATAAACACCGAGCTCAAACGATCAAACGTCAGCACGCCATCGGGTTTTGGGTAGTCGATCTTGGCGCACAGGTTGGCGGGTTGCAGACAGGCATGATCAGGTTTGGTGCGATGGATGGTCCAGGGCATGTTGCCCTTAAGTAGCCATTGCTCAATACCGGTCATGAGTGTGCCGACTGAGCGGCCTTTCTTGAACCACTGCTTGAAATTACGTGCCTTGTTGAGCTCGGTATGCAGCCACGAGCCTTCAAACGCTGCAGGGTAGGCGGGCAATTCGTCGTGGCTGCGCTCAGCGACGAGTGCGTCAAACGCTGCTTCGGCTGCCATCATGCCTGACTTGATTGCAGCGTGGCTGCCCTTGATGCGTGACGCGTTGAGCAAACCTGCTTCACAACCAACCAGTGCGCCACCCGGGAACACCAGCTTTGGCAATGAGAGCAAACCGCCAGCGGTGATTGCACGGGCGCCATAGGCAATACGCTTGCCGCCTTGGAAATAACCGCGAATCGCTGGATGCGTCTTGTAACGCTGGAATTCTTCGAAAGGTGAAATCCAAGGGTTTGCATAATCGAGACCGACTACCATTCCCACTGCGACCTGATTGTTATCCAGGTGATACAGGAAAGAACCACCATAGGTATCCGAGTCCAGCGGCCAGCCGGCGGTATGCACCACCAGACCTGGACGGGATTTTGCGGGGTCGATTTCCCACAGCTCTTTGATGCCGATGCCATAGCTTTGTGGATCGCGTCCCTGATCAAGTTTGAAATGTTCGATCAGCTGTTTGCCGAGTTGACCACGAGCGCCTTCGGCAAAAATTGTGTATTTGGCGAGCAGCTCCATGCCTTGCTGATAATGCTCGGTGGGTTGGCCATCCCGACCCACACCCATATCGCCCGTCGCAACACCACGCACAGCGCCTTTTTCGTCGTAGAGCACCTCAGCGGCTGCGAAGCCTGGGAAAATCTCAACGCCCAATGCCTCGGCCTGCTCGCCCATCCAGCGTGCTACGTTGCCCAGGCTAATGACGTAATTGCCTTTGTTGTGAAAGCACTCAGGCAAGAGCCACTCGGGTGTTTTGCTCGAACCCGTTTCTGTCAAAAACAGGAATTCGTCTTCAGTTACGGGTGTATCGAGTGGCGCACCGGTGGTTTTCCAGTCCGGCAACAACTCTGTGAGTGCCTGAGGATCCATCACCGCGCCTGAGAGGATATGCGCGCCAATCTCGCTGCCTTTTTCGAGGACACAGACCGAAATTTCGTGATTGCGCTCTGCTGCGAGTTGCTTGAGGCGGATGGCAGTCGCCAGACCACCAGGGCCACCACCGACGACGACGACGTCATATTCCATCGATTCACGTTGCGACATGAGATTCTCCCAGCTTCAAAGTATGATTGTTGGCATGGATTGTATTGCACTGCGGCCCTTTTCATAGGGCAAATGCCTTGCAAATCAATGAACTGTCCCTTTTGCAATTCTTTCGGAGAAATATGTGTCAGAGCTTGAGCAAGCGTTTGAATCAGCGTCGATCGTCCCTGAGGGTGACACTCTGCACATAGGTGATACCTACGATATCGACGTCAACATGCGCTGGGCTGATGCCGATAGCCTGCAGCATCTCAATAACGCTGTCTATTTCCGCTTTATGGAGGAAGGCCGCATCAGCATGTTCTACGCAGCGCGCATTACAGATTCATCGCGGTTCGGACCGGTGGTCGTGCATTGTTCCTGCGACTTTAAAAAGCAAATTACTTATCCGGCTACGATAAAGGTGCGAATGAGGCTGGTCAAGCTTGGCCGCTCAAGCATGGAGCACGAGGTTGATCTCCTCGTTGTCGAAAAGGACGGCACGCTGGACCTGCGGGCGCAGGGTCGTTCGGTGATGGTCTGGATGGACTTTGAGGCAGAGAAATCACATCCTTGGCCCCCAGAAGTACTCAAAGCACTAGCAACCGCCGTAAATCGTTCATAATCACATTTGAATTCAATATAGACAGGAGCTGGACGAATGGACAAGCTTTATCCAGGCGCCAAAGAAGCGCTTACAGGAATTTTGAAAGACGGACAGACCATCGCAGTAGGCGGGTTTGGCCTGTGCGGTATCCCTGAGGCACTGATCGCTGCGGTACGCGACCTGGGCGTCAAAGATCTGACCTGCATCAGCAATAACGCAGGGGTGGACGATTTTGGACTGGGTATTTTGTTGAAAACCCGTCAGGTGCGCAAAATGATTGCCTCCTACGTAGGTGAAAACAAAGAGTTCGAACGCCAGTATCTTTCCGGTGAACTTGAGCTCGAATTCACTCCTCAGGGCACACTCGCCGAGCGGCTGCGTGCGGGCGGTGCAGGGATCCCTGCATTCTTTACGCGTACCGGTGTGGGCACCATCGTGGCCGATGGTAAAGAAATCCGCGAATTCGATGGCAAGCAATATGTCATGGAGCGTGCACTGGTGCCTGAGGTATCTCTGGTCAAGGCGTACATCGCTGATCACAGCGGTAATCTGATTTTCCATAAGACCGCACGCAACTTTAATCCTCCTGTTGCACAGGCTGGCAAAATCACGGTGGTCGAAGTTGAAAAAATCGTTGAGACGGGCGCGCTCGATCCTGATCAGATTCACTTGCCGGGCATTTATGTGCACCGCATCGTGATCAACGCAAATCCAGAAAAACGCATTGAACAGCGCACTGTTCGTGCAGCGAGCTAAGGAGACATCGACATGGCATGGACTCGTGACGAAATGGCTGCACGTGCAGCCCGTGAATTAAAAGACGGCTTTTATGTGAATCTGGGTATTGGTTTGCCCACACTGGTTGCCAACCATGTGCCGGCAGGCATGGAAGTCTGGTTGCAATCTGAAAACGGTTTGCTCGGAATCGGCCAGTTTCCGTTGGATAGCGAAGTCGATCCGGACTTGATCAATGCGGGTAAGCAAACCGTTACAACGCTGCCAGGTTCGTCGATATTTTCTTCGGCAGATTCGTTTGCGATGATTCGCGGCGGCAAGATCAATCTGGCTATTCTGGGTGCAATGCAGGTCTCAGAAACCGGCGATCTGGCCAACTGGATGATCCCGGGAAAAATGGTCAAAGGCATGGGCGGCGCGATGGATCTGGTCGCAGGCGTTGGTCGTGTGATCGTCTTGATGGAACATGTTGCGCGTAAAAAAGACGGCTCGATTGATAAAAAATTATTGCCCAAGTGCACACTGCCTTTAACTGGCGTGGGTGTCATCGATATGGTGATTACTGACATGGGTGTCATGGAAGTCACGCCCAATGGCTTAAAGCTTATTGAGCTGGCGCCAGGCATCACGGTCGAAGAAATCCAGGCCAATACGGATGCCAAACTGGACGTGTCCTCAGTCAAAAAAGGATAAATCCATGCACCCCGTCATTGTGATTCACGGCGGGGCAGGCGCGATGACCCGCAGCGCCATGTCCGCAGAGAAAGAGCGTGAATATCACGCCGCGTTGCGGCTCGTGTTGCAAGCGGGTCTTGCAGTCCTTGAAGCAGGTGGGAGTGCGGTCGATGCTGTCACTGCGGCGGTTGTCGAACTAGAGGACTGTCCTCTGTTTAATGCGGGCCGCGGTGCGGTCTTTACCAGCGATGCGACACACGAGCTCGATGCGGCCATCATGGATGGCGCGTCCTTGCGCACGGGAGCGATTGCTAATGTTCATCACATCCGCAATCCTATTCTTGCCGCGCGCAGCGTGATGCAAAATAGTCGTCACGTGTTTTTTGTGGGTGAGGGCGCGGAGCGCTTTGCGCGCACACAAGGCCTCGAGATGGTGGAGGAGTCCTATTTTTCGACTCCCGAGCGTCATGCGCAATTACTGCGTGTGCAGCGCGATACGCCAGACGCGGCTGTGCTGGATCATGACGGTCAGGCCATTGTTGAGAGTCAGCCTGCAGCACCCGCGCACCCACTCGATATCGATAAAAAGTTTGGTACGGTTGGCGCGGTCGCGCTCGACGCGCACGGCAATCTTGCTGCGGCAACGTCAACGGGTGGCATAACCAATAAACAAGTCGGACGCGTGGGCGATGCCCCGATCATCGGTGCGGGGACCTATGCGAGTAATGAGACTTGCGCGGTGTCAGCTACAGGTACGGGTGAAATGTATATCCGTAAAGTAGCTGCCTACGATATTGCCGCAAGAATGCGCTATACCGGCGCGACCCTTGAGCAAGCTGCTCACGCAGTGATGTTCGAAGAGTTACCGTCGATAGGCGGCAAGGGCGGGTTGATCGCCGTCGATGCTCAGGGCAATATCACGCTGCCTTTCAATACGGAGGGCATGTACAGGGGTTACGCCAGAGTCGGCTCAGATCCTGTCACGGAAATCTATCGCTAATGATTCAGACGGCACCCTCCAATGACTTTGCTCAGATGACCGAACAGGGTGTGGTGCGTGTGGATAATCTCAGTGTGCGGTTTTCCAGCTCAGAGCGCACGGTCGATGCCGTACGTCATCTTTCTTTTCATGTTGATCGGGGCGAGACGCTCGCCATCGTGGGAGAGTCGGGCTCCGGCAAATCCGTGACATCGCTTGCGCTCATGCGTCTCGTAGAACACGGTGGCGGTAAGATCCTCAATGGTGCGATGACACTGCGCAGACGCGATGGTGCGCTGGTTGATCTGGCGCATGCCGATCCCAGGCTGATGCGGTCAGTGCGTGGTGCCGACATGGCCATGATTTTCCAGGAGCCCATGACCTCGCTTAATCCCGTGTTTACGGCGGGGGAGCAAATCGCAGAGTCGATTCGCTTGCATCAGCACGTCGGGCATGCGGCCGCACGCGCTGAAACCCTTCGATTACTTGAGCAAGTGCGCATCCCGCAGGCACGCGCGATGTTGGATCGCTTTCCACACCAGTTGTCGGGTGGGATGCGTCAGCGCGTCATGATCGCCATGGCGCTTGCTTGTAAACCCGCATTACTGATTGCCGACGAGCCCACGACAGCGCTGGATGTGACGATCCAGGCGCAGATTTTGCAGTTGATCCGTCAGTTGCAACAAGACATGCAGATGGGTGTCATTTTTATTACGCATGATATGGGAGTAGTGGCTGAGGTTGCCGATCGTGTGTTGGTGATGTATCAGGGCGAGCAGGTCGAGCAGGCCGTATCGACTGAGCTCTTTCACGCACCCAGACATCGCTATACCAAGGCATTGCTTTCGGCTGTCCCGCAATTGGGGTCGATGAAAGATACCGATTTTCCAGAGCGCTTTACGCTCACATTGATGGCGCAGACGCCTAAGGATGAGCATGCGCCAGACGAGACCGCGCCCGCTCCGACGTCAGCCCCACGGTTGCCTGACCGGGACAAAAAACCAATCCTCAGTGTGCGTAAGCTGATTGCACGCTTTGACTTGCGCAGCGGACTGCTGAACCGTGTGAAACAGCGTGTCCACGCGGTTGAGCAAGTCAGTTTTGATCTGTACCCGGGCGAGACTCTGGCGCTGGTGGGCGAATCAGGTTGCGGTAAATCGACGACGGGTCGCGCACTATTGAGACTGGTGGATACGCAGGGTGGTGAAATCGAGTTTGACGGACAAAACGTCATTACTCTCGCACATCGTCAACTGCAATCCCTGCGCCGCAACATTCAGTTTGTATTTCAGGATCCTTTCGCCTCGCTCGATCCGCGTGTGACGGTCGGGTTTTCAATTATGGAGCCCTTGCTGATCCATAGCGTGGGTACGCAACAGACCGCGCGCGAACGTGTGGCCTATTTACTTGAGCGTGTCGGGCTTACTCCGGAAATGGCAGAGCGTTACCCGCATGAGTTCTCTGGTGGACAACGTCAACGGATCTGCATCGCGCGCGCGCTTGCGCTCAATCCCAAGGTAGTGATTGCAGACGAGTCAGTCTCCGCACTTGATGTATCCATTCAGGCGCAAATCGTGAATTTGATGATCGATTTGCAGCAAGAGCTTGGCGTGTCGTTTTTATTTATCTCGCATGATATGGCGGTGGTCGAACGCATCAGTCATCGGGTTGCCGTGATGTATCTCGGGCAAATCGTCGAGATTGGTCCGCGACGCGAGATTTTTCAAAACCCCCAGCATCCTTACACGCGCAAGTTAATGTCGGCCGTACCGATTGCTGACCCAGCCAGGCGTCATCTCAAAACCGAGATTGCAGCCGATGAATTACCCAGCTCGATTCGCGCACTGGACGACCTGCCCGTGGTTGAGCCGCTGGTAAAAGTTGGCCCGGATCATTATGTCGCGCGTCATCGCGTGGGCGGGCAGTATTGAACCAAAGCAGTTTGAACTGAGTAAAGGATAGTTGTCTTAATCGTGGATGTTGAATCCGAATTCTCTGGAGAAATACACATGGCCGTCAGACTCTTTAAAAATCGTGCGCTTGCCTCCGTGGCGCTGGCAACTACACTCGCCACGAGCTTGTTGGGCAGCGTATTGTTCGCACCGGCAGCCTTGGCTGCAAAAGATGTGACCTTTGCTGTTGCTATCGCACTCGAAACACTCGATCCATACAACACCAACAGCACCATCAATCAAGCTGCCGGAAAAGCCTATTACGAAGGCTTGTATGAATTTGATAAAGATCTGAAAATCCAGCCCAAACTAGCGACCGAATACAGCGTATCGCCGGATGGTCTGGTCTATACAGTGAAGCTGCGTTCAGGAGTGAAGTTCCATGATGGTTCGGATTTCAACGCCGAGGCCGTCAAGGCAAC
>CAINDJ010000408.1 GCA_903847325.1 uncultured beta proteobacterium
AGCATTCAGGCTTATTCAACAGTATTAATCAACTCACGCGAAATACCAAGGATCTACAGGAAGCAGTCATGTCAATCCGCATGATGCCAATGGATTACGTTTTTTCCAGATTTCCACGTATGGTTAAAGATCTGGCCACCAAACTTGATAAAAAAATCGACTTTGTCACAGAGGGCGCAGCCACAGAACTGGACAAAGGTCTGATCGAAAGAATTATTGATCCATTGACGCACCTGGTGCGTAACAGTATCGACCATGGCATTGAGCATCCATATGTGCGTCAGGCTGCCGGCAAGCGTGAAACAGGTCGGCTAGCACTATCCGCATCAAATCGCGGAGGCAGTATTGTGATCGAAGTCACTGATGATGGTGCGGGACTGAATCGTGCAAAGATATTAAAAAAAGCCCGAGAGCACGGAATGAATGTTTCCGACGAGATGAAAGACAGCGAGGTCTGGAAGCTTATATTTGCACCGGGTTTTTCAACTGCTGAAGTGGTAACTGAAGTATCGGGTCGTGGAGTAGGAATGGATGTTGTCAAACGCAACGTCAACGCCTTAGGTGGCGCAATACAAATCCGTTCAAAAGCAGGTCAAGGCACGGTCATGTCCATTTCGATGCCGCTCACGCTTGCAATCATGGATGGGATGTCCGTAGCACTTGGTGAGAATATTTTTATATTGCCTCTCAACACCATTGTTGAAACGCTTCAGCCCAGTGAAAAAGATATCAAGAGCGTCACGGGTGAAGGACTGATGATTCAGGTCAGAGGCGAGTACCTTCCTATTATCGCCCTGCATAATTTGTTTGATTATGAGACGAATGTAAAAACTCCAACACAAGGTGTACTGGTCATCATTGAAACCGAAGGCCATAAAGCAGCGATTCTTGTAGACAGGCTTGTTGGACAGCAACAAGTCGTCATTAAGAGTCTGGAGACAAATTTCAAAAAAATTCCAGGGATTTCAGGCGCAACAATCATGGGGGACGGCACCGTCGCCCTGATTCTTGATGCAACCGAAATTATTGAACTTGGACAGCATAACCGACCACAAGGTATCTACCAATGAACAACCAATTGAATCAGAATTTTTCAGACGAAACTGTCGTTGAAGAAAACAAACTGCACGAATATCTGACATTTATTCTGGATGAAGAAATCTATGGTCTGGACATTTTGAAAGTCCAGGAAATACGTGGTTACGACACGGTGACCAAGATCGCAAACACACCTGAATTTATAAAAGGAGTGATCAACTTACGTGGCAACATCATTCCTATTGTTGATTTGCGTCTCAAATTCAATATCGGCAATGTTACTTATGATGAACTCACCGTCGTGATTATTTTGAATGTTGGCGATCGCATTGTAGGCATCGTAGTGGATGGGGTGGCTGATGTGGTCCAACTTACGCCGGATCAAATCAGGCAAGTTCCTGAAATTGCGGCAGAAATAGATACCCAATACATTACGGGTCTTGCAACGATTGAAGAAAATATGCTGATACTGGTGAATATCGAAAAACTGATGAACAGTCAGGAAATGGCACTAGTTGGTGCTTTGGCCGAAGTCTGAATACCAGTTCGTGTCAATCAGGCAAAAAAATGACAACGGTTAGAAAAATATACAGACATTTGATTGTGATGGTGTTGTTGCCGTTATTCGCTATTGCAGGTATTGGTCTGCAAGCGAGTTACGATCAAAATTCTGTTATGAAAAAAAGTGATTCGATTGCGGCGACATCAGC
Source organism: uncultured beta proteobacterium (assembly GCA_903847325.1). Lineage (GTDB taxonomy): Bacteria > Pseudomonadota > Gammaproteobacteria > Burkholderiales > Burkholderiaceae_B > Zwartia. The sequence continues at coordinate 1,749 of CAINDJ010000408.1, forward strand.
ATCCGCAGTTAAGATTTTACGCAAGATCTCCGCGCTGGTTACAGAAGAACAATTGCTGATGCGCACAGCACTCTCAAGTGAAAACGTACCCAAGGCGCGCGACAATGGTGGGGATAATAATATCGAAGAAACACTCTCAGCGATTGATCTGCTGATCGAGCAAAGTGTAACCAACAGTGATAATGCTGTGGAACAAAGTACATTAAATGCATCACGCTTTAAAAATATGATGTATGGAAGTATTGGATTGTTCAGTCTACTTTCCCTGATCCTCGTTTTGCTTGCTGCCAACACATTTAAATTAATATCTAAAAATCGGGATAGCCTTTCTCCGGACCTCAATGCTGCGCTGAATAGAATTGCTCTCGGTGATGTCTTGCAGGAGTTTAAGCCAGCCTCAGCAAATCGAAACAACGGTTTCGCCACGCTGAATCATATCCGGAACAGTATTCAAAAAATTTCAAGTGATATGCGCACACTTGAAAGTGCAATCAGACAGGGAAATTCGTATTCGAGGGTGGTACCCACTGAACATGCAGGAGAGTTTTGCTCTATTGCTCAATACGTCAATGCGTCACTGGATGCGATGATTGATCGCAATGTCCAGGCCAATACTGACGCAAAAACGCAGGTCAGCAAGGCACTGATGATAACCATCGAAGAAATCAATCAGGCAATTGTGGCTGCTCAAGCGCAGGATTTGAGCAAAAGAATTAAGCTAGAAGGAAAAACAGGAGAGATTGCAAATCTTTGCAAATCCCTGAATCTGCTGCTCGATAATATTTCTATCATGCTTGCCGCAAGTAAAAGTGCGTCAACCACAATGACTGAAGCCGCTCGTGAGATTGCGGATGGGGGATCGGGACTTTCCAAAAGAACGGACGAACAAGCCGCTACACTTGTTCAAACGACTTCGAGTCTTGAAGAACTGGCATCTACCGTCAAGCAAAATTCTGACCAGGCTAAACAGGCAAATTTACTTGCTATCGATACATCTATCGTTGCACTCAAGGGCGGTGATGTCATCAGAGAAGTAGTGACGACATTAACAGACATTTTTTCAGACGCTCAGAAAATTGATGAAATTGTGGCGGTTATCGATAACATTGCTTTTCAGTCAAATATCCTTGCGCTGAATGCCGCTGTTGAAGCAGCAAAGGCAGGAGAGTACGGCAGAGGGTTTTCTTCTGTCGCGGTGGAGGTCAGAA
>CAINDJ010000409.1 GCA_903847325.1 uncultured beta proteobacterium
CAATTCAAACTTCTGAATTTTCCCTGTCGAGGTCTTTGGCAACTCACCAAACTCAATCGCCCCTGGCACTTTAAACCCAGGCAAATGCGCTTTGCAGTGTTTGACTAACTCGGCAGCAGTCACCTCTACCCCGGGTTTGAGCTCAACAAATGCGCACGGTGTCTCGCCCCATTTTGGATGAGGTTTAGCAACGACAGCCACGGCCATGACGGCAGGGTGTTTGTAAAGAACGTCCTCGATCTCGATGCTCGAGATGTTTTCGCCGCCAGAAATAATCACGTCTTTGCTGCGATCTTTGATCTTGATGTAACCATCGGGGAATCTCACACCCAGATCACCGGTATGGAACCAGCCGCCGGCGAATGCCTCTTCGGTGGCTTTGGGATTGCGCAGATAGCCTTTCATGCAGATGTTGCCGCGCACGACGATCTCACCGATGGTCTCGCCATCTGCGGGGACGGGTTCATTGGTCTCTGGGTTTACTACGTTGGCATCCGCCTGCAGGTGGTAACGCACGCCTTGTCTGGCGTGATTCACCGCGCGATCTGCAGCCGATAGCGAATCCCATTCCTGCTGTGGTGCGCAAATAGTGCAGGGGCCGTAAACCTCGGTCAGGCCGTAGACGTGTGTGAGGGTGATGCCGAGTGCCTCGATGCTTTCGAGCAATGTGGCCGAGGGGGCTGCACCGGCAACCATGCCTTTGATATGACGACGCTCGCCACTGCCATTTCCATCGGAGCCCTTAACAGCCAATTGCTTAACCTCATCCGAGGCATTCACCAGCATGCTGTGCACAATCGGTGCGCCGCAATAATGCGTCACGCCATAATCACCGATCGCACCGAATACGCCCTCAGGTGTGACTTTACGCAGGCAAACATTCACACCCGCACGGGCGGCAATGGTCCAGGGAAAACACCAGCCGTTGCAATGGAACATCGGCAAGGTCCAGAGATAAACGGGATGTGTGGGCAAGTCCCATTCCAGAATATTGCTCACCGCATTCAGGTATGCACCGCGATGATGGTAGACCACACCCTTGGGTTCTCCTGTCGTGCCTGAAGTGTAATTGAGAGACATCGCATCCCACTCGTCGCCCTCAAAAACAATCGGTGCGCTACTGGAGTTGGCGAGGAGCGTTTCGTACAAATAGGTACCGATGCGCTCACCTGCGCCGTCATATTCCGAGTCATCCACATCGATGACGATAGGTTTGACGGTGGCGTTTGCTAAGGCCTCTTTCACAACCCTGGAAAACTCGCGATCCACAATCACGACTTTAGATTGCGCATGGTTAAACATATAGGTCAGACTATGCGCGTCCAGACGGGTATTCAGGGTATTGAGCACAGCACCAATCACAGGCACGCCGAAATGACATTCGACCATCTCGGGAGTGTTGGCGAGCATGACGGTAACAGTGTCGCCTTTACCAACGCCGAGTCCACGCAAGGCATGACCAAGCTGCATACTGCGCACGTAAGTCTCGGCCCAATTACGCCGGATCTTACCGTGAATGACGGCGAGGCGATTGGGGTACACATCTGCCGCTCGACGCATGAAATCAACGGGGGTGAGCGCGGCGTAGTTCGCTGCGGTTTTGGTGAGTTCGTGTTCGTTGATGCTCATGGGTGTGGCTCTTGATATGTGGATTGAAACGAAGTGCTTGGATGGTGCTTATTTAAACCGATCCGGCTTGCAAAAGCCTTACGAAACGATGCCCGGCGAATACCGCTGATATTATTGACTCTGCTGACCCTGCTGCTGTTTTTTGATCATAGCCTCATAGTCCTCGTAGACTCTGAAGGCTATCCCGTGTTCAGCAGAGAGGCGCTTTTCAAACGCACGGATCTCCGGAGTGATGTTGGCGCCTCTGAATCCCCCTCGCAACGCCCCTTGATCCACATCTTTATAAGTCGCACGCCAGCTATCGGGCAGAGCTATGGCTTGCGGCAAGGACAACCAGAGTCGTAACAAATGGCGGCGCTTTTCTGGTTCCTCAAAATCCTCGTACTCGGTCCTCGCATGCAGATTGACGTGATTATTCAAAAACTGAAAATCGCCCTTCTGTAAGTACATGTGATAGCAGAGGTCCTCGCGACCGAGCAAGGCATCAAACATATCCATTGCTTCGTTCTGGATCGCGCTCAGACGTGGCAACTCGGGGAATGTCAGCTGTCCGCCATTGATATGGTTGCGGATGTGACGGCAGGCAAACTGCCCGTTTTTAAAACCTACAATGGAGGCCTGGTAATAGGGTGGCTCCTCTGCGGCATGCTCACCTTGACGACCAAAATAAAAAGCTTGCTGCAAGACCTCTGCGAGATCGGGACGCAACTTTTGTAATTCATTAAAGGCTGCATAGGAACTTGTGATCAAGCTCGAGCCACCACTCTTGGCAACCTGCAGGCACATGAGGCCCACGATGTCGCTGCCATCTGCATGGAAATCCAATTTGGAATTGGTGTTGTAGCCACGACCGGTGCCACCGCGATATTGTCCCCCTGCATCCCGCACATCGGATACGAAATGACTGGGTTTGCCCTGTGGCCGCGGCACCCCGCAGCGCAGGCCCATGCACCAGAAAAGGGTGCGCATCTCTGCTGCCGTCCAGCGCTCAACAGGAAAGCCGCGCACCAGAAACACGCCATAGTTTGACTGTGTGCCATCCATGATTTGGGTGAGTAGTTTTTCTATGGCGGGGGTCAGTGGAAAATCTGCCGCGGATAACTCAAATTCTGATTTACCTATCGCGAGCACCACGCGCAACGAAGACTCGAGATCCTGAATTTCTGTCTGGGTTAATTGATGAATCCATGACGAATCGTTTTCTAAATCGCGACGCATCCAGGGACGTGGCGGGGGCAGGCCTTTGGAATATAAAGCGGGGGTGGTGGAATGTTGTGCTGCTGAGGTTACCGACATTTTTCTTAATCACCCTGTAAATTAATTTTCTTTGCGATCGCCTGGAAATAGGCGGCGTCTTTTTTGACTTGCGCGTTGAAGTCTTCGACAGAGTTAGCGACAGGTGTGGCTGCCTGCTCTGCTAGGATCGCGGTCATCTCTGGCGTTGTGACCACCTCATGCACGGCTTTCTGCATTTTGACAAGCCGGTCCATCGGTGTCTTAGCCGCGGCATAGAGGCTATAGGACATGGTGATGTCGAAATCTTTGAGGCCTGACTCCATCATGGTGGGGACCTTGGGCAGTGCGGGGGAACGTTTAGCACTTGTTACGGCAAGTGGTGTCAGGCGCCCGCTATCCATGAAATTTTTAGCGGTCAGAATGCTGGTGACGCCGACTGTGGTTACGCCTGACACAACATCTGTCATGAGAGGTGCGCCGCCTTTGTACGAGACGCTGACCATATCGAGTTTTTCATCGCTGGCGTACATCGCTCCAACCATCTTGGTCATGTTTTCTGAGCTGCCATAGGAGTAGATACCGGGCTTTGCACTCATCTCCTTAGTGAACTCGGCAATCGTGGTGGCAGGGAATTTTGAAGAGGTCACAAACACCAGGGGCGACTGGGCAACCATGGTGACACCAATCAGGTCA
>CAINDJ010000410.1 GCA_903847325.1 uncultured beta proteobacterium
TCACGCCAGTATTTAACTCAATGAGTCCGCAAGCGATCACAGGCATGGCTCTCGCTGACTGGTGGCCGCAACATGAAAGCTTGCGCGGCTGGCGAAAATTACTCAATGAAATCCAGATGGTCTGGCATGAGCATCCGGTAAACATTGATCGTACCGTGCGCGGGTTACCTCCCATCAATAGCCTATGGCTGTATGGGGGTGCAAAGGGATGGAAGCCATCTGCCTCTGAACAAACAATCTTGTTTAATGATTTAGCCAGAAGCCACCAACAAAGCGACTGGGGGACCTGGATTAATACGCTCCCGGCGCTTGCTGCGTTTGTCGAGTCGCAGCCCCATGACGCAACCCTGACCTTATTAGGGCAACAGCACGGGATACAGCTCACCACTGCGCCACGCGCATGGTGGAGTCGTCTATTGCCTGCTAAAAAACATAACTGGAAAAGCTGGTGGAATCTCCAAAACTAATCACACGTCGCTACGATCTGCAGATCAGCCAGCGGCTCGAGGGCTCTGGCGTTCATCCGCTGTTAGCCAGACTTTGGGCCGCTCGAGGCATCGAACGCACCGAGGACATTCGTCTGGAATGGCCAGCGATGATCGCACCTGCGGGTCTGACGCATGCCGAGCATGCCGCAGTGTTACTGGCCGATGCGATTGCTGCACATAAAAAAATGCTGATTGTTGCCGACTACGATTGCGACGGCGCAACGGCCTGTGCGGTGGGTTTGCGTGGCCTGCGCGCCATGGGGGCAGATGTCGACTATCTCGTACCGAATCGCTTTGAAACCGGCTACGGATTGTCACCGGCAGTCGTTGAATTGGCCCTGGTGCACGCCTCTGGCAAACCTGACTTACTGATCACCGTAGACAATGGCATCGCAAGTGTCGAGGGAGTGGCTGCAGCGAACGCAGCAGGCATCGGTGTGATTGTCACGGATCACCACTTGCCCGGTGATACCTTGCCTGACGCCCTGGCAATCGTGAATCCGAATCAGAGAGGCTGTGGATTCCCGTCAAAAAATCTGGCAGGTGTTGGTGTTATTTTTTATCTGATGCTGGCACTGCGTGCAGAGCTCAGAAAACGCGGTGTTTTCCCCGACAACAGCGGGCCACGCCTGGACGCGCTTGCGGATCTGGTTGCCCTGGGTACAGTCGCCGACGTGGTCAAACTTGATCCTAACAATCGGCTACTGGTCACGCGCGGTCTGGAGCGCATGCGTCGCGGTCAGATGCAACCGGGGCTTCGTGCCTTGTTTGCTGTCGCCTCACGCGATCCTGCTGTCGCCAGTGCCCAGGACCTTGGCTTTGCAATCGGCCCCCGTATCAACGCGGCAGGACGACTTGCGGATATGGGACTGGGAATTCGCTGCCTGACGACCGACGATGATATGGTTGCCCTGGATCTTGCGCGTGAGCTTGACACCATCAATCGTGAGCGACGTGTCATTGAGGGGGTCATGAAAGAACAAGCCCTCGCGGCCACCGAAGACATTCAAGCCGGCCTTGTTGGCGCCTCAGTCTGCGTGTTTCACCCTGAGTGGCATCAGGGAGTCGTAGGTCTGGTCGCTTCCCGACTGAAGGAAAAGTTTTTCAGGCCGACGCTGGCTTTTGCGCCTGCCGGGGATGATGAGCTACGCGGGTCTGGCCGCTCGATCCCCGATGTCCATTTACGCGATGTACTGGATCTTGTCTCAAAAAGACATCCTGGTTTGATCAGAAAATTTGGCGGACATGCCATGGCCGCAGGCTTAACGCTTGCACGCGACGATTTTGAAAAATTCGGTCCTGCTTTTGAACAAGCCGTCATAGAGCTGACGGGTCGAAAAAGTTTTGAACCCGTCATTGAGACCGATGGCTCACTCGAACCAGGCTACGCCAATGCTCAGGTTGCTACGATGCTGCAGCAACAGGTCTGGGGTGCGGGTTTTCATGCCCCCCTGTTTCTGGATGAATTTACCGTCCGTAACCAGAAATTAGTAGGCGAAAAGCACCTTAAGCTTTCCTTGGAACGTGGGCATCAACGCTTTGATGCAATCTGGTTTGGGCATGCTGAGAGCTTGCCTGAATTTGTAAAAGTAGCCTATAAGCTCGAACAAAACGTATGGAATGGCATGGTTTCGGTCCAACTCGTTGTGGAATACGCCTGCGCGGCTTGAGCAAACCCTTTAAAATAACTAGTTAACTTAATTATTGCTGGATACCCAAAGATGGAAGCCGAACGTCAAAACCTGATTTCTTCCCGCCTTGCCGACTACGCTGCGCGCGAGTCGGCTCTTCGGGGGTATCTTTGACTACGATGCCAAATCTGAGCGTCTGCACGTCGTTAATGCCGAATTAGAAGACCCCACAGTCTGGAATGACCCTAAACGCGCGCAGGACTTGGGCCGTGAAAAAAAGAGTATCGAGGATGTGGTCAACACCCTCACAGCGCTTGCCCAGTCGATTGCCGACTCAAGCGAGTTATTCGAGCTCGCAGCAGCTGACTCAGATGACGAGACACTGATCGCCATCGAGACGGATGCAGAACACTTCCAGGCCACCCTTGAGGGCATGGAGTTTCGCCGGATGTTTAACAATCCAGCGGATCCTCTGAA
>CAINDJ010000411.1 GCA_903847325.1 uncultured beta proteobacterium
AGTTGATAATTTTTATTAAATAATTATTTAAATCAAATAATTAGAACAATTATTTAGTAAATTACTTTAAATAATTTACATTAAGAATATAAATCACATCGACTTAAAAGTCGGGGAGACAATATGTACATATTTAAAAAAAACATATTTAAAAAACTATCACTTGTTACAGTGTTGGCTGCGCTCAGTGTGCAAGGACAAGCACAATCGCAAGCCCAGGACATCGCAAGCTACCCAAACCGCCCGATCAAACTGATCGTCCCGGTCGCGGCAGGCGGTAACGTCGATATCGTCGCGCGCGCGATTGCCGAGCCTCTCTCCAGGGCACTGGGTCAGCAAGTCATCGTTGAGAACAAACCTGGGGCAAGCTCCCTGCTCGGCACCAATCTGGTCGCCAAAGCAGCGCCTGACGGCTATACGTTACTTGCGCACTCCACAACATTTGTCACTGCAGCGGTAATGCTCAAAAATGCTGGTTACGATCCGGTCAAGGATTTTGAACCAATCTCGGTTACTTGCCAGATCCCCATGGTGCTCGTCGTTAACCCTGAAAAAATCCAGGCACGTACCCTGAAAGATTTTATTGCCATGTCTAAGGCTCAACCAAAAGGCCTGGCTTATGCCTCCTCAGGCAATGGCTCGACCGGTCATATCGCAGCAGAATTGTTCAGTAACGCGGCCGGCGTCTCCTACCTGCACATACCCTACAAGGGCAATGCGCAAGCGATGGTGGATGTGATGGGTGGTCAAGTGCCTTTCATGTTTGATCAGGTCAGCACCTCGGCTCAATATGCCTTGAATGGCAAGCTTTTTGCACTCGGTGTGACCAGCAAAACCCGCTCGCCCATCTTGCCTGATGTGCCCACACTGGATGAATCAGGGCTTAAAGGCTTTGAAGATTCAACATTCAACGGCCTGTTTGCGCCTGCCGGGACACCAAAGCAAATCGTCAACAAGCTCCATCAGGAAGTGACAAAGATTTTGCAATCGCCCGCTTTGGTCAAAATGTTCATGGAAAAAGGGGTTGAACTCGTATCGAGCCCAACCCCCCAGGACTTTGGCATCTATATCGCCAATCAGCGTGAGCGTTATCAGGAGCTTGCGCGGACTGCGAATATAACTGCGGATTGATTCAGAATCTGCTTCAGAATCAACGCTTGTCGTGAGAGTGAATATCCAGTGCCTCAAGAAAGCGTGAAACCATGTTGTAGGCACCAACCGTCGCGGTCAGCTCAACCAGCAAGCGGTCTGTAAATTGGGCACGAACGGCTGCGAACACCTCGGCCGGCACCTGGATGTTTTTAGTCATGGCATCGCAATACGCCAGGGCAGCGCGTTGCGTTGCGTCAAACTTGGTTGAGCTTTCCCACTGATTGAGATCATCGAGTTGCGCCTGGGTGATGCCTTCTTTAAGGGCGATCGGCGCATGTTGCTCGGCCTCATAAGGGGCACCATTAATCACAGCGACACGCATGATCACCAGTTCGCGCAATGAGCCTGGCAACGTGCTGTGCTGGCGCACGGCGGTCAGGTAATTCAACCAGCCGCTCGCAATCGGTGGGCTATTGAGCAGCATCTGATAGAGATGCAAAACAGAACCGCGCTCGGCCACGATGCGATCAACGATCGGTTTGGCTTCTGGGTTTGTTAAGTCTGCGTAGGGAATGCGGGCCATGTTTTTTGTCTCGTGAGTTGGGTAAATAACAAGTTTACCTAGAAAATGTCAGCGATCAGATAACTTATCAGTCGATATAATTGCGGATCACTGCGGCATCGTCGAGTTTGCCCAGACCGTGGCCGCTGGCCTCAATAAACTGCAGGAATGCGGCATGCGCCATTGAGGCTGCAAAAGAGGACTCGCGTGCAGAATCCAGCACCAGTCCCATATCTTTAACAAAGATATCGACCGCAGAAGTCACGTTATCAAAAGAATCCGTGATCATGCGAGTGCCACGATCGCCCAGCATCCAGCTCGATGCAGCACCGCTTTTAAGGATCTCTAAAGTTGTGTCCAGAGGCAAACCACTTCGCTTAGCCATGGCGAGCGCTTCGGCCGCGGCAGCAATATGCACACCACACAACAACTGGTTAATCACTTTCATCTGGCTGCCCTGCCCTTGTTCCTTACTCAAGAAAAAGAGTTTGCCGCCGAAAGCTGACATAACAGGCTTGACACGTTCAAACACGTCCGGATCGCCTGCAACCATCACGGTCAGGGTGCCGTTACGGGCGCCTATCTGACCACCAGTCACGGGCGAGTCAATCAGGTGGATCTGCATGTTTGCTAATCTAACGGCAAGCTCGCGGACATATTTGGGGGACATGGTGCTGCAGGCAATAAACACTGAACCCGGCCGCATCGAGGCGGCCAACCCGTCCTGACCAAACAACACATCTTCGGTTTGCTTGTCGTTGACCACAAAGCTGACCACAACGTCACAGACACTGGTGATCGAGGCCGCATCTGTAGCGGCCTGGCCTCCGATCGACTGCAACCAGGTCAGCGCCTCAGGATTCACATCACGTCCTACAACAGCGAAACCTTTTTTTAATAAATTTTCAGCCACGCCACGGCCCATTACGCCCAAGCCAACTAAACCGACTGATCCGAGACTACCCTGTGCCTGACTCATAAATATGCCCTCTGCTCGCAAATAGTCACCATCGGTAAAAAGTCAAATATCAACAAAATACCAAATGCGACGATATAAAAAGGAACCAGTTTAATCACAACGCTGCCGATTTTGACCTGTGCAATTGAACGGATGATAAACAATGTAGTGCCAACAGACGGATGATACAAGCCATTAAACAAGTGAAAGAACACTTAATAAGCAACAA
>CAINDJ010000412.1 GCA_903847325.1 uncultured beta proteobacterium
GCCTTCATGACCCTTTTCAGTTTGGTGACTTGAATTGTTTTGAATCATCAACCTTTTATATTTACTACGGTGGCGCAGGCACAAAAGCCGAAGTCACTAACGCGCTCAATACGGTTGGTGCTTCGGTCTATTCGATTGGTTCAGAGACTTATTCAACAGTTTCTTACGGCTTTGGTTTTCGTGGAGTCAGTGGCTCCGCCATCGCGCCAACTCTGCCCACAAAAACAGCCTCACTGCCGGCGGGAAGCAGCACCCTCTCCACGGTATATCAAACCTACGCTCCGCCGGTATTGCTGGGCTCTTATATCTACCAATCCTTATTTCAATACCAAAAAGACAAGCAATGGATCGGGGACATTAAACGCTACGACCTGGATGCAGCAGGAGCAATTGCCGCTACAGCTCCCATCACAGCAAAAACCAAATTACAAACCAGAGCTGCTGTGAACGGTGGCTACGACATGGGGGGAAGATCTATCTGGACGGTTGGTTACGATCCTAGCTGCATGAGCGGGCCTTTACTCAATAACGCGACGAACAACAATGTCAACCTCACCAATAGCACCTTGCTGGTGAGCCTGCTCTTTAATTGCCCTGCCACGCCCAATACCACTTCCACCAACGACTTGATCAGTTTTGTACGCGGCTCGAACTCCTACTGGGAGGAAAGTTCCTCGCTAACTGCGGTACGGTCTTCCGTTCTCGGGGATACCTATCATTCCGAAATGGTCATGGTGGGTGCACCCGATGCGCCGTGGAGTTCAGATGCAACAACATTCGGAAAATCTGAAGCTTATTTCCGTTACACCCATAATTACAGTAGTTTTATTACTGATAACACGAATCGACGCGCCCAACTTTATGTGGGCGCTAATGATGGAATGCTGCACGCATTCGACACTGACTTAAATGAGCGCTGGGCGTTTATCCCTCCCTCTGTCGTTCCTCAATTAAGGAATATGACCGGCACAAAAGGTGCAACGGCAGGTACTGGAACCAGCAACAGTATTTTCACAGTAGATGGCCCGATTACCGTCAAAGACGTCTATTTTTACGGCGAGGCCAAGTGGAAAACGGTCTTGATGGGCGGCCTCGGCTGGGGCGGAAATAGCTATTACGCAGTCGATATCACAGATCCGGATGCTCCCAAGCACTTATTCAGTGTCAACAACGACACAACAAATAAAGTCATCAACTACTGGGATGCGAGCGGTAAAAAATCCACCTTTAACTACAACACCTGCTCTGCGTTTGATTACTCCAAGCTCGGTGGCGCCTGGTCCAGGCCTGTGATCATGCTGTTGCCATACAACGAAGGAAATACTGATCAACGATGGGTTGCAGTTTTTGGTGCCGGATTTGCTGGGGGCGCTTCCACAACCGGGGCGACATCCGCTAGTTCCTATGGTTCCTATATCTACGCCTTGGAGCTTGAACCCGATGCGACCAAATCCACTGCAGCGTGTGGCGCAACGGGTAATGCGATAACGACCTCAAGTGGCGGACATGTGCTGACCGCCCAAGCCGTGGCCAATGATGCTACGTCTGATATTCCTAATGGTGTCACAGCCCACTTATCGGTCATTACAGGCGATGGAACCTCCTTGGCCGATTATTACGGTGGCATTTCATATTTCACAGATTTGCAAGGCAAACTCTGGAAACTGAATCTGAGCAAAACTAACCTGAGCGATTCAAATGGGGGGGTGTTTACCCTCTACCCTGAATTCAAAGACCAAGCCACTTTGGCAAATGATCGCATGGCCTACAATCAGGTTGCATCTACGATTGTTACAGGCAAGGATAACCTTGGAAATACTGTTAACAAGCTTTTTAATTACTTCGGGACAGGGGATCTGACTCGTGTGCAAAGACGCGTGGCCACTATCAACAACAGTATCTACGGCGTAATGGATCCCGACTTTCCTGCTACGACACTGTCACAAACGAATCAGACCGTCAGCACGTTTACCAACGTGAACACGCAACAATGCGATGTAAACACCTCTTGGTATGCGGATGTCTATGCCAAAACCGGGGTAAGCGCGAATGCCGATTATCAAAAAATCATCGGACGTGCGGCGGTATTCAACAAATATGTCTATTTTTCTGCCTACCGGCCTGAGGACGCAGTCTGTCCGCTGTATGGAACGAGTCGTTTGATTGAAATTACCGACACATGCCTGACGGGTGGAGCGGGCGCCGTGGTCGGCGCCGGTTTAGCCACCGCCCCTGTCATAGACAATAAAGGCAATATCTATGTTGGCGTCAGCAATCTGCCGGTTGGCAGCACGGTCCCCGCAGGCAAAGATAACATTGCAAAACTAGACTCAAGTAATCTATCCTCTACAGGTAAGATTAAATATAAATCCTGGCGTGAAAAAAGAGTTTACTGATCTGATGAAAAATCCTTTCCAACCCATTGTCAAACTGTTTATTGATGCACTCAGCAAATACTCGGTCAAACAAGAGGATGTCGTCGGGCTGGACATTACACCTGGCTTTATCAGGATTGCGCAGCTGAGCGAAAACCGTAGTGGTTTTGTGCTGGAAAAAATTGGCTACAAGTTCATCTCAGGCAAACCTGAAGCAAACGATATTGAAATTCAACCGGAAAAATATGTAGAAAAACTCCGCGAGCTCGTCAATACCGCAAAATTTGAGACGACCAACGTAGCGCTATCAGTTCCGATCACCAGCGCAATCATCAGAACGGTTACGTTGCCACTGATGAGCGATGAGGAAATTCACAGCGCGATTGAATTTGACTCGCTCTGGAGCAACATCCTCCAGATCGAAGAAAAGCTCCAGGAGTACTCGATTTTCTGGCAAGTGATCAATAGAAATCCATCTGAAAATACGATGGAGCTATTGTTCGTTGCCTCCAAACTGTCTGAAATCAACCATTACGTCGAGATAGCTACGAAGGCAGGCCTGAACCCTGTCGTGGTAGACGTGCGTTGTTTCGCTATTCGTAACGCGCTGAAAACGCAGCGTCTGAACAAAAATCAAACAACGGCGCTGATTGAGTTCGGAGCCTTAGAAAACTACGTATTGATTGTCTCTGCTGACTCACCTTTCATCTACGACATCTATATGTCTGAGTCAGATCGTATGCTGATCGAATCTGGCGTGCCCTCTGGTGAACAAGGTGAGCGACTCTACAACCGCTTTTCTGATCAAGTGCGACAGGCTTTCAGGGCCTATGAAACGCGAGTAGGCAAAGGACATATTGAAAAAGTTTTGCTAGTGTCTCCCATCCAGGATGTAGGGGATCTCAGAGCCCAGATGCAAAAATATCTAGATGGTTATTTTGTAGAACTATTCAATCCGCTTTCGACCATTCAAATTCCGGCCAATTTAAAAGAGAAAGTTGACGCGGAACCTAACCCCTCGGTTTTCAGTTCTGCCCTTGGTCTTGCCACCCGCAAGGTCGATGTCTTTGGTTATTACAAATATGTAACAGGCGTGAATAACGTCAACTTGTTGCCAAATCGCGACATTGTTAAGTCGGCAGTGCGCAAAAAAATAGTCTCAAAATTATGGGTGCTATTTGTACTAATTGCAGCAGGACTATTGATTGCCTCAGCGCTGGTATATCAATACCAGGCTTATGACCGCCTTGAAGCAAATTACGAGTCAGCGCTCGAACTTGAAAAACAAACGCAAGCCAAGGAAGCACAGTTAGCGGGACTATTAACAAAAAAAGAGCGCTACGCACAGATGCTCAATACCAGCAAACTCTTTCAATCGAATCAGAGCTCAACGTTCGAATTACTGGACTCTATCAACCGCTCCGCCCCAGGTGGAGTATGGTTCACTGAGCTGATTTTCGATAGCCCGGCTACCTTTGTGATAAAAGGAGATGCGAGCAATGACCAAGTTATTGTGAACCTGGTGGAACGCTTACAAAAATTACCGTTAATCGAGCGGGCTTCATTGCAAAAAATGAATATCAACATCCAGTCCATGGGTAAGAAAAATGGGAACCTCAAACAGTTTGAAGTGCGCTGCATTATCAAACCCAGCAACTCTGCGATCAATCCGCTGAAACCCTCAGCATCGATACAAGCAGAGACCATGTCTCGAATGCTTTAAACATAGACCAAAGATATTATATGGATGTCAAACAGTTATTAAAATTGGACATGGGGTCGATTCTCAAATCGCTCTTCTCCAATAAGTCTTCAGCCAAAAATCCTCGCGCGAAATTCATCTTATATGGTTTAGCTGTATTTCTTGTCGTAGTTGCCTATGTAGCATTTGTTTTTCTACCCAATCATGAGCGTCAGAACATGATGGAAGAAAAAATAGCGAATATGTCCGCTATGGAATCAAAGCTCAAATACCTCGATCTTTCGACCAAAAAAGCGCAAACTGAGCTGGCTCTGGCAGAGGTGAATTACGAAGAACTCAATCAATTATTCGCGGTGGAAACCGAACTGGAGGATCTCTACCATCGGATTAGTCAAATGGCCACCTCTCAACGGCTATTGATTAATGCCGTCGCCAAAGAAGGCGAAGACGCCATCTACGCAGACAATAAGGTGCAACCAAACACCCCCGGGGCTCCGCCGCCCAAGCCACCACCAGCGGGCGCAAACGCTAAACCACCGGGTCCGCCCTTGTTCTATCGGATCAAGCTCAAAATGGAGATGACTGGCACCTACAGCAGCTACATGCGCTTTCGCAAACAATTAGCCGCTTTCAATAAAAGCATCAATATAGATAAAGAACAAATTTTGCTAATTCCTGGAGACTCACGCGGAGTGGTCCAGGTAAAGGTACAGCTATCAACCATTCGTCTGCCCCAAAAACTTGTGATTGATAAGCCTACCTCACCGAACCCCTTCATTAAACCCATGAGCTGGGGTGGCTACGACGATGTACGTGTGATTAAAATTGCCGACCTCAACGACAAACAGTCTGCATCTGACAATCGAAACCAAACCGGACGCGATCCATTTTCAAGAGCGTCAAGTGGAATGATTGAGGGCGGTCGAGACCCGCGTATCTCTCCACTGATCATGGCTGACCC
>CAINDJ010000413.1 GCA_903847325.1 uncultured beta proteobacterium
AACCATTTTGTTCCATGCAGCCGCTGGTGGCGTTGGACTGATTGCTTGCCAATGGGCCAAAGCACTTGGCGTCAAACTGATCGGTACCGTATCAAGCCCCGAAAAAGCAGCCCTGGCCAAAGCCAATGGTGCTTGGCAAGTCATCGACTACTCGAAAGAAAATGTCGCCGAGCGCGTCATGGAGCTCACCAAGGGCAAGAAAGTCCCCGTGGTGTATGACGGTGTCGGTAAAGACACCTGGCTGGCATCACTGGACAGCTTGCAGCCACGTGGTTTGATGATCAGCTATGGCAATGCTTCAGGTGCTGTAGATGGCGTCAATCTCGGTATCCTGGCGACCAAAGGCTCACTGTTCGTGACACGTCCAACACTTGGCACACACGTCAACACACCTGAAAAAATGCAGGCTGCTGCCGACGAGTTGTTTGATCTGGTCTTGAAAAAGAAAATCAAAGTCCGTATCGATCAGCGTTACCCCTTGGCTCAGGCTGCTGAGGCGCAAATCGCGCTGGCTGCTCGCAAGACAACCGGCGCGACCGTATTCACGATGGAGTAATTCTTTTCGGATATACGCAGCACTGAACGTACAAAAGCCCCGCTGCATGATGAATGCGGTGGGGCTTTTGACTGTGCAGTGTCAGGCTGCCATGTCGGATTAATTATTGAGTCGAGTACGTTAAGCCTTGGCTTCGTGGTGATAACGTGTCACGCGGTCAACTTCATTTTTAGAGCCCATCACGACACCCACGCGCTGGTGCAGGGAGGTCGGCTGGATATCGAGAATACGTTCCACCCCATTGGTCGAGGCGCCACCAGCTTGCTCGACCAGCATGCTCATTGGGTTGGCCTCATACATCAGGCGTAGCTTGCCGGGTTTATTTGGCTCGCGTGAGTCCCAGGGATACATAAAGATACCGCCGCGGGTAATCAGACGATGCACATCTGCCACCATGGAGGCGATCCAGCGCATGTTGAAATCTTTGTCTCGTGTGCCCGTTTTACCTGCAAGGCATTCATCGACATAGCGTTTGACCGGTGGTGCCCAGTGGCGCATGTTGGACATGTTGATGGCGAATTCTTTGGTGTCCTCTGGAATGCGCAGGTTTTCACCCGTCATGATCCAGGAGCCCATCTCACGATCAAGCGTGAACGCCACGACGCCCTGTCCAATCGTCAATACCAGCATGGTTTGAGGACCATAGACCGCATAGCCCGCGACCACTTGCGTGCTGCCTGGCTGCATGAAGTCGTCTTCAGTGACTTCGCGGCCTGAGGCGCTTGTGGGTGCGCGCAACACGGAGAAAATCGTGCCGATCGAGACGTTGACGTCAATATTCGACGAGCCATCGAGCGGATCAAACAACAGCAGGAATTCGCCTTTTGGATAGCGATTGGGAATAAGGTGGATGGTTTCCATTTCCTCTGAGGCCATGGCTGCGAGGTGGCCGCCCCACTCGTTTGCCTCAAGCAGCACTTCATTTGAAATGACATCGAGTTTTTTCTGGACTTCGCCTTGCACGTTCTCGCTTTCCAGACTGCCCAGCACACCACCCAACGCACCTTTACTGACCGCATGACTGATGGTCTTGCATGCACGCGAGACGGTTTCGATCAGCAGGCGGACTTCAGAACTAAGTGCGTGGGCTGAGCGCTGTTGCTCAACCAGATATTGCGTGAGAGTTTTACGTTTCATGGTGATCAGATTAAGTAGTTTGAATTTTGGGTGATGGCTTGAATTATAAAGAAAGCGATTTAGTAATGATTTCCAGGGTATTGCGCGATAGTCCCGGGTGTGAAGCGACACGCTGCAACTGTGTTTGCATCAGGCGACTGACCGAGGGAATCATACGGGCCCAGTGATCGAGTGCGCGGGCAAGCCGGGCCGCGACTTCGGGGTTGATCGCATCCAGGGCTAAGACTTGGTCTGCCCAGAAAACATATCCGCTACCATCCTCAGCGTGAAAGCCCTGTGTATTTTGTGCGCAGAAAGTAAAGATCAGCGCACGGGCACGATTAGGATTGCGTATGGTAAAGGCGGGATGTGCCATCAGGCCTTGCATGCCTGCGACCAAGGTGTTGGGTGAGCTAGCCTGAACCGCAAACCATTTATCAATGACTAACGGGTCATGCTGCCAGTTTTCATAAAAGAGAGTGATGGCCTGGCTGGCTTCTTCGCTCGGGTGCTCTTGCGCCAGTATGGACAGCGCTGCCATGCGATCCGTCATGTTGGTTGCATGATTGAATTGTTGCTGTGCGAGCATTAGCGCTTGCGGATGTCCCGCTGCCATCAGGCAGGCAAGCGCGAGGTTCTTAAGCGCACGTCGACCAACAGGACCTGGAGCAGGAGAGTATGGGCCGGGTGTTATTTGATCCTGATAAATACTCAGCAGATGTGCGGAATTTTCCTGGCCGAGCACCTGACGAAAAACGCGGCGAGCCTGAAATA
>CAINDJ010000414.1 GCA_903847325.1 uncultured beta proteobacterium
GGCTGATCGGGACGAAACAGGATTTTCTGTTGCAAGGTGAATTCGAGACGAGAGACTCCAGGCACCGCGGCGATCGCCTGGATCAAAGTCGGATCCTGGATCAGCGCCTGATTTAACGCAGAGCGACTCAAACTCCCATACAGATCTGCAGGCAAGACCTTATCCAGCCACTGCGTCACCGAGTCCCGAAAACTCGCCACCATCACCACCATCGCAACCGTCAAGGCGAGTGCCGCCACCACGCCAGCAATCAGCCCCGCCGCACTGGCAGGTGCTTGGGCCAAACGCCACACGGCGAGCGTAAAGGACGGCGAGAAAGAATGCTTTCGTCCGCTCAACAGCGACCGCGCCAGCCAGGCAAAGCACTGATTCACAAGCGAAGGCATCAACGCCAACCCAGCAAACAATAAAAATGCGATCGACAAATACGCCGCAAGGGGTAAACCATCGAGGGGTGGCATGAACGCCAACACCACACTGATGGCACCTAAACCAATCGCCACGCGTGCGTTTAAAACTGGCTTGAGCATGCGCTCAGTCGCACCCGCTCGCAGCTGTAATACAGGCGAGCCCGTTGTCGCCGCCCGTGCAGGGAAATAACCCGCCACCCCACCCACCACCAAGGACAACAACCAAAAGCCTAGCAAGACTCCAGCATCGATATCCAGAGGCGGTACCGTCGTTGAAAAATAACCCGCCCCCATATCGCCCCCCATCACACGCAACAAGACAGAAGCCAGACCCAAACCTAAACCAATCCCCAGCAAACCACCCAGCGCGGCAACGATTAAAGCCTGCGTCAACACCAAACCAAACACCCACAGGCGACCCGCACCCAGCACGCTTAAGAGCGCGAGTTGAGACTGCTGGCGCAACACAGAAAAACTAATCGTCGTAAACACCAGAAAAGCACCGGTAAATAAAGCCACCAGTGCGAGGACGCTCAAGTTGACCCGATACGCACGAGATAGATTGGACATCCTGCGATCACGATCCTCTGCGGTGACGAGCTTGAGACCCAGGTTGGAATTTTCTAGTGCGGCAGCGAGATCTTTGAGGCTACGCCCATCGCTCAGCTGAATATCCAAGCGACTGAGCTGACCAAGTCCGTCCAAGCGCCACTGCGCGACGCCCAAATCCATCACCGCCAGGCTCTGCCCCGCTGCGCCCGGCACTAAACCCGCCACCTTAAACGCTATCTTTTTACCGCTAAGCGTCAGCGTCAGTTCATCACTCACCGCCAGGTCGAGCTCTTTTAACGCTGTGGCTGACAGAAAGATCGCATCCTCACCGAACATACTCATTGGCTGCTCTTCAGAAACTGAGGGGAGCAACGCAGAGGTGACACGACCTGCTTGAAAAATATCCAGCCCCAGCACCCGCACGGGTAGCGTCGCGCGCTCGAGCACAGGGCTGACTGCGCGAATGCCGAGCTGCTTTTGGCGGGCGACCACCTCATCAAACAACGTATCTGGAAAATCACCTGAGGACGAGACAAATTGCGCCGAGGCTTGACCGTTCACCGTGTCCAGCGCACGACCAAATTCACTTAAGGCAGAGCGATTAACCGTATGGATCGCCACGGCTAAACCAATACCCAGCGACACCGTGAGCCCGGCAATCAACCACCGACCCGGTTGCGCACGAAAAGCAGAGAGGAGCAGCCAAAAGAACAGCATTAGCAAGTCAACACAAAGGTGCGATCGAGCCTCGCTGCCGCCTCTGCTGAATGCGTCACCATGATGAGCGAGGCACCCTGCTCACGACAGGTATTGCACAGTAGCGTGAGCGCTTTGTTCGCGGTCTCAGGGTCCAGATTACCGGTTGGCTCATCGGCCAAGACGACCTGTGGCTGATGCACGAGCGCACGCGCCAACGCCACGCGTTGCTGCTCGCCACCCGATAAAACAGAAGGAAAAGATTGCGCGACCTCTGTCAGCGCGAGAGCGTCGAGCAGCTGCTCAGCACGTGCTGTAGCCTGCTTGAAAGCCAAACCCGCTAACAGACAAGGCACCATCACGTTTTGCAGCGCATTGAGGTGCGGCATCAAATGAAACGCCTGAAACACAAAACCAAAGGTCGAGCGTCTGAGCGCTAAGCGCTCACTATTGCTCATCGCCGCCAGATCGTTGCCCTGGAAAAGCACACGCCCCTCATCAGGCTGATCAAGACCCGCCAACAGATTTAACAATGAGGATTTGCCTACACCCGAAGCACCACACAGCGCGAGTTGCTCACCTGGCGCAACAGAAATATCCAAGTGCCGAAACAACCAGCGCTCTGGCGAGACCCGTCTTGAGAGGCCCTCGGCTTGGAGTAGAGAGTTCTGAGTCAAAAGCATAGATCGATCTTAACATTACCGCTTTTAAGCAATAGGGCATGCTTTAATCAAACACAAATCATTAACCACCTCTCAGCCCAAACAGGAAAGCAACCATGTCCGTCTCCCTTTACACAGCAACTGTCCCCGTATTTAAACAGATGCTCTTGGCGCTGAGCGATGTACTCAAAAAAGGCAAAGAGCATGCGGAGAAGCAGCACTCAGATCCCGCTGTATTGTTACAGTCAAAATTGTTTCCTGACATGCTGCCGTTTGTGCGACAAGTCCAAATTGCGTGTGATTTTGCCAAAAGCGTCCCCGCGCGCATTGCTGGCATCGAAGTCGCCGCTTACGAGGATAGCGAGCAAAGCTTTGATGAGTTGCAGCAGCGCATTGCCAAAACCCTTGCTTTGATCGAGGGCATGACTGAAAAACAATTGAATGAAAGCGGCGTCAAAGAAGTTGTTCTTCGCCCCGGCACACCAAAAGAGAAAACGCTTTCAGTTGAGGACTACGCACTGAGATATGGCATGCCGCAGTTTTTCTTTCATGTCACGACCGCCTACGCCTTGCTGCGTCATAACGGCGTGGAGATTGGTAAGAAAGACTATATGGGTTCTTATTAAGGAATCGTATATCTAAGCTGACTGTCGTACCACCCAATAAACAATTCCAACTAAAGCGGACGCGCCACCAAGCAATCTCCACGTCATTGCATGCAATTCTTTGTGGAGATCCGCTTTAGTGGCATAGGTATCAAAAAAGATATCCATGCGCGTTTCCATTCGCACCAAACGGTCGCGGGTTTCCGTTGCAAAATTCTCTAACAAAGTCACTTTTGTTTCCATTCTATTCATTCCAAACTCTAGACTGGCGTTTCGGCCTTCTGTATCCCGCCCCACGCACCTAAGGTTCTTAGGCCTTATCGATGACAACTTAAAAGCGAAGTCAGGCAGCAGCGAGTTCAGACTCTCGGATAAGCACCTCGGCAGGAATTTTCAGACCTTGGCTCAGCCGACGAATCATGCTCAGTGACAGCGAACGCTTGTAGGACATAACTTCATACACGCGATTCAGGGGCCCAATATAAGGAACCAAATCTTTGACAGTCATCCCAGACTGTTCCATGCGAAATTTAATCGCATCAATGGGGTCAGGAGGGTCAATGGGGTAGTGCTTGGCCTCATACGCTTGAACAAGCGTGCCCAGCACATCGAGTCGCTCTCCTTCCGCGGAGTCCACAAAGGGGTCAAGTTCAATAAGCACAGAAACCTCTTGCAAGGCAGCAAGGTAATCTGCTTCTGTACGGATAGCTTTTATTTCCATGATCAGGCCCCTTTGAACTGGTCAATCGTTGCTGCGTCAATTTTGTCGTATTCGGCATGTGTTCCGATAAACTTCACGTAGACATACTGCATCCTATATGCAATGGCCACAATCAGTCGGTAATCGTTACCTTTGATGTTAAAGACGACGCGATTGCTTGCAATGATGCTGGCGTTCGCATATTGATTCTTCACATCTTGGGGACACGTCCACCGCGCTACTTTGGCCTCGGCGAACCATGCCTTTAACGCTCCCTCAGTAGCACTGCGGTTGGGTTGTTGCCAGTAGGACTCGAGATTACGGAGTGCAACTATTTGCATTTTAGTATTCTAGTCCCAAAACGGTACTAAAGCAAGGTTTTTTATCAACTACAGCCATCATGCACTGTTGGCGATCGCCCAGTGGGTCAGTTTTGGGCGATCGCCAACAGTAAAACTACATATCGTTAGGAGTTTTATTCACGAATAACCACAAGCTAACTAGGCGGTCTCAAGTACGAAGTGCAACTTCGGTCAAGCTAAATATTTCTTTCTTAATTCTTTACCGAATTTCGTCAATAATATTCAGATAATCTTGATTTACTGATTCAAAATACGTAGCCCGAACCCAAGCCTGCGCCGAGCTCTGCACTGCA
>CAINDJ010000415.1 GCA_903847325.1 uncultured beta proteobacterium
ATCTATGCATGAGAGGGTTTATAGAATAGATTTGAGGTAATCACCACAGATTTAGTCGTCGATGAAGTATTCGTCCGGAATTCTAAAAAAAATCCAATACGACTGGGTCGTTGTGCAGGAGTTGATGTTGCGATGCACAATGGCATCTTGTTATATCGTGCGCATGCAAGCACTTTCGCACATGCCGGATAACGATTAAAAAATATTCAGACAAAAGGGTTTGTGATGTCAAAATCATTTATCAAATATTCAAGTTTCTTTGCCTCGGCGTTGATTGGACTTGGCATTGCCAGTGCGCAGGCTCAGTCTGATGCGAGTAAGTTTCCAAACAAACCGATTAAGTTGGTCGTGGGTTTTGCCCCGGGCGGCGGGACAGACTCCGCGGCAAGAACCATTGCGATCAAGGTTTCGGAATTGCTAGGGCAGACCGTCGTTGTAGAAAATCGTGCTGGCGCAGGGGGCAATATCGCCTGTGAAACAGTCGCGCGCGCGGCGCCGGATGGCTATACGATTGGCTTAGCCAATGTGGGTTCTTTGACTGTAAATCCCCACATGCCTGGCGGTACGAGTTACGACCCGCTCAAGGACTTTGAGATGATTTCTGGCGGTGTGGCTTTCAGTAATGTACTGGTTGTGCGCGCTGACTCTACGATTAAAACCTTGGCCGAGTATGTCAAAGCGGGTCAGGACAAAGATAAGCCGCTGTTCTATGGCTCTGCCGGGATCGGAAGTGCTGGTCATCTGTCCGGTGAGCTGCTTAAAAATAGTTCCGGTATGACAACTGAGCATATTAATTACAAGGGTGGCGGACCCGTGATGACAGATTTACTGGGTGGCAATATCACTGCGGTGTTTGCCAGCGCCCCGACCGCTGTGCCTTTGGTGAATTCGGGTAAGTTGCGTGCACTGGCTGTGACGGGAGCCCTGCGTGCAAAAGCACTGCCTGATGTGCCAACCGTTGCCGAGCAAGGTTATCCAGGGTATCGCGCGACGAATTGGTACGGCTTTATTGCTCCGGCTAAAACGCCGGCTGCCATTGTCGAAAAACTCAACCGGGCGATTGTGACGGCGCTCAAAGATCCCCAGACCATTGAACGCTTGCTCAACGCAGGCATGGAGCCAGATCCATCTTCACAAAAAGAAATGCGCGAATTTGTGGCGCAAGAGTATGAGACGTGGGGCAAGGTCGTTAAAGGTATAAAACTCTAAACGCGAAGCAATTGAAAATGAAAAAATTAACGACAGTCAAGGTTTGGTGATGGGCGCGACGATTTCCGAAAAAATATTAGCCCGGCACGCAGGCAAAACTTCGGTCAAGGCGGGCGAGGTTGTTGTGGCGAACATTGATTTCGCCATGGTGACGGACACGCGTGCAGCCAATACGATCAAAATGATTGGCAAGCTCGGTGACAAGTTGCTGCCTTTCGCAAAGAATACTGCTTTGGTTCTTGATCATTATTCTCCCCCCCCAAATCTTGAAGCCGCAGAAATCCATAGTTCGATGCGCGCTTTTTCAAAAGAGCGTGGCACAAAATTCTATGACATTGGTGATGGCATCTGCCATCAGGTATTACCTGAGGGCGGACATCTGACGTGTGGTGACCTGGTTGTCGGAACCGACACCCATTCTGTCACCTATGGCGCTTTTAATGCACTGGGTACAGGGATCGAAGGTACTGACGTGTCTGCGGTCATGATGAGCAGCAAACTTTGGTTCCGCGTTCCTGAAACTATCCGCATCGAGTTGCAGGGCGAGCTTCAGCCTGGGGTTTGGGCCAAAGACATCACCTTGTCTATGCTTGGACGCTTTGGTGCCGAGGGTTTAAATTATCACGCGATTGA
This sequence comes from uncultured beta proteobacterium, assembly GCA_903847325.1. Lineage (GTDB taxonomy): Bacteria > Pseudomonadota > Gammaproteobacteria > Burkholderiales > Burkholderiaceae_B > Zwartia. The sequence goes on from CAINDJ010000415.1 coordinate 1,843, forward strand.
GTATGTCGGCAGTGCGGTCTCAGCCATGGATATTGATGATCGTATGACGCTGTGTAATCACGCCGCCGAACTGGGTGCCAAGGCCGCTATTCTCGAACCCGATGAAAAAACATTTGCCTGGTTGCGTGCCCATGGCGCCAAAGCACCATTGCCGACATTTGCGGATGCTGATGCGCATTATGCGCAACGCCTGGTCATTGATGCGTCTAGCCTTGCGCCGCAGGTTGCTCGCAAACACGAAATCGACGATATCGTTTCAGTGATGGATATTGATCGGCAGCGTATTCAATTCGCACTGATCGGTACCTGTACAAATGGACGACTGGATGATATTCGCCAAGCCGCCGAGGTATTGAAGGGACGAAAACTCGCTGCGGGTGTCCGTATGATCGTGACACCCGCTTCGCGTCAGATCTACCTCGCAGCGTTGCGCGAAGGCTTGATTGAGATACTCACCGAGGCGGGCGCTTCATTTGAGTCCGCAGGTTGTGGAACGTGCGTGGGCATTACCAACCACCTGGTTCCCGGAGATGGCGATACCGTGATTTCGACGGCAAATCGAAATTTCAAGGGACGGTTGAGTAACAAGAATGCTGACATATGGTTGGGCTCTGCGGCGACTGTTGCCGCTTCCGCATTGACGGGGTTTATTACAGATCCCAGGACCGTAGTAGGTGGAACCTGGAGATCTGCGGCATGAGCGCTTCAAACACACTCATTACAACGGGCGCCGCCTTCTTGCTTGGTGACGATGTCAATACAGATATCAACTGTTCCAACAAATATTTACCGGGTAAAGATATCGCCTATGTTGCCGCACATGCCTTCGATGCGCTGGCTCCAACGATTGCTACTGATATCGCGCAAGCGGGTGGCGGCATACTGGTCGCTGGCGATCATTTCGGGATTAATTCCTCGCGCGAGCAGGCCGTTCACGTCATGCGAGCAATGCATGTCAGGGCGATCGTTGCCCGCTCGTTCGGCCGTCAGTTTTTTCGTAATGCAATTAACAATGGCATGCCATTATTTGAATGTGACACTTCGCAGATCGAACCGGGTCAGCTACTAGAAATTGATTTCTCGCTGGGCACATTGAAAGTAGATGCGCAGCTTGTACAAACCGCCGTGCCGCTTCCCAGTGAAATTCTGGCCATCCTTGCCATGGGCGGACTGATCCCTTTCCTACAAAAATATCCAGATTGGAATTTCGCATGACAGCTTTAACCGCAAAAGAAAAACGCCAGCAACTCAGAAAACTGTTAAGCCAGGAACAGGCTGTTTGTGCGCCTGGTATCTATGATGGCTATGGTGCGAGACTGGTTGAAAATGCAGGATTTCCAGCTTGCTACATGACGGGTAATGGTGTTTCTGCCTCTTTGCTGGGCCTGCCTGATGTCGGTTTGGTCGATCTGACTATGATTGCGGATCACGCGCGTCGCGTGGCCTCGTGCATCAATATTCCATTGATCTGTGATGCGGATACCGGTTATGGCAATGTTGTGAATATGCGCCGTACGATTGCTGAATTTGAGAGCGCAGGTGTGGCAGCGATTCACATTGAGGATCAGATTTCTCCTAAACGCTGCGCACAAATGCCTGGCGATCGGACTGTGCTTGAATTTAATCAGGCCGTTGCAAAAATAGCAGCGGCGTCGGCGGCTAGAAGCGATGCGGATTTTGTACTGATTGCCCGCACGGATTGCGTTGGAGCGATGGGCGTGGAGGAGGCGGTACGCCGTACAAAGGCGTTTGCCGCACAGGGTGCCGATGTTGTATTTGTAGAGCTCAAGCCTAATCCTGATATCTTGAAACAAATCAGATATCTGAAAGATAACGTCCAGGTCCCGATGGTCGTCAATATGGATGCTGGCGAGATGGTGAGAGGTTTACATGCGCGCGAGCTTAAAGCCGCCGGAATCGATCTTGCTATTTATCCGGCGCTCGCCCGGGGCGTGTTCGGTCATGCGATGAGTCAGGCTCTGGCGCATTTGCACTCAGCTGGCAATGTGTCAGGATTTGCTGATCAGCATATGTTTACGTCATCCCAATACAATGCGGCACTTTCTATCAGTGAAATCGAGTCTTGGGAAAAACGTTTTGACCATTCCTATGAATAAAGCTTTCTTTCATTTTTAGAAAAAAATACCATTTTTTTTTAAAATTTGACTTATTTCTTTACCGCACTTACATTCGTGCGATGTACCTAAAATGCAGGAGTCAGATCCTGTGTTTTCAAGGGGAGTAGCTGATCGGGTGGGCAATCCACCTGATGATGTGTTCGTCAATACGTGATCTTGGTCACCGGGCGCATCGGTATCGGGTGTCATCGATTCCCTTTGCAGGCAAGACCTTGGCGGCTGATTACCGACAAAGGCTTATGCGCTCGCCTGTGTTTTGCATCATTCCCGCATGGTTTTCTCTTTCTTGATTGAGCGTAATGGGATGAATGATGGATATATTTTCTTTAGAGTTTCTCTCGGCACTCGGTGCCATTATTTTGATCGACCTTGTCCTGGCGGGTGATAATGCTCTGGTCATTGCGATGGCTGCGCGTAAGTTACCTCCCGTCGATCAGAAAAAAGCAATTGTCTGGGGGACTGTTGGCGCCATTGCCGTGCGATCGGTTATGACGCTTGGCGTTGTATGGCTTCTTAAAATTCCAGGGCTTTTACTGGCTGGCGGATTATTGCTGGTCTGGATTTCGATCAAATTACTCGTTGGCGATCAAAATGAACACGGCAAAGGAGACGGCAAGGGCGAGGTGAGTCTGATGAGCGCCATGAAAACGATCGTGATCGCAGATGCGGTGATGGGCGTTGACAATGTGCTGGGTGTTGCTGGCGCGGCGCAGGGCAGCTTTTTACTTGTTATTTTAGGATTGCTCATTAGCATCCCGATTGTAGTGTGGTGCAGTGGTCTGGTATTACGTCTGATTGACCGGTTTCCACAGATTATTTATCTTGGCTCGGGGGTATTGGCTTGGACCGCGGCTCAAATGATCTTTTCAGAACCCTTTGTGCTGACGTTCTTAGGTGATATTTCACGGTTTACCTGGCTCTTTGATATCTTTGTGATTGCTGGCGTACTGTCCTTTGGATATTGGCGAAAGCGTAAAACCTCCTAACGCGAATTAAACATTGCGTTCGTATTTTTTTAGTGAAAAAGAAAAAACCACCATTGAACAAAATGGTGGTTTTCATCTTTGTTGTGCAACACACGCGTATGCAACACACGCGTGAGCGGTCAGTTAATTACACGCCCGTTGCTTGCTTCTTACCCCAGAGCTTTCCGACCAGCAACACAATCGCAACGCCGATCATCGGGACGACAGTATGCAGGATTGGCATGTTCGTATCGACCCATGCTTTGATGGCTGGATCACCGACAGCCATTTCACCAGCAACCCAACCCAGTAAGCCACCACCAATCGTAATAATGATGGGAAATCTTTCCATGATTTTAAGCAGCATCTGAGCACCAAAAATCACCAGAGGAATGCTGATCGCCAAGCCAATCACCAGCAGCGGCATGCTGCCTTTAGCTGCGGCAGCTACCCCAAGCACGTTGTCCAAACTCATGACGAGGTCAGCGAGCAAAATGGTTTTAATCGCTGTCATCAAGTGATTGCTTGAAGAAATATTTTCCTCACCGTCATCAGGCAGTAGCAGTTGAATACCAATCCAGATTAACAGTCCTGCACCGACGAGTTTCAAGTAGGGCAAAGTTAATAGCTTGACTGCGAAAATCGTTAAAACGATACGCATCAGAATTGCTGCGCCAGAACCCCAAAAAATCGCTTTCTTTTGTTGCAGCGGTGGCAGTGATCTGGCTGCAAGCGCAATCACAACGGCGTTATCGCCTGAAAGGACGATATTGACGCCGATAATTTGGAGTAGTGGAATCCAAAATGTATTGAATGAGAGATCCATAGTGTCTTTTTATGATGAAAGTGGACGTGAACAAATGACTCTAACAATTGATATTAGATTCGCGCGTAGTTTACACCGTGCTTACAGTTGGATACCAAAAAAACACTTTGAATTTTATTGCTGCAATGCAGCAGCTTTGCGGCTCCTGACTCAGCGCTGAGACTCGTATTGTGAAATGAGATCAACTTTGGGTTGAGATTTGCCTCCATCAAAGGTGCTTTCCAGAAATTTGTCTACGATGGCTTTGGCGAGTTCAGGACCAACGACGCGCGAACCAATCGTAATAATTTGTGCGTCGTTACTGCGGCTTGCTCGCTCGGCAGAATAGGTGTCATGGCCGGCTTGTTGCAGATGATTTTTGATAATCATTTTTAATTCGTAGGCGGCTTCGTCGCAGCCGAGGGCAAGTTTCATGATGACCTTTATTAATTTAAGTTTTTTAAATACCAGGACGTTTTGTCGTGGCGAGGTGGCGTTCAATAGAATCAGACATCGAGCGCAGAATCAACCAGCAAGAGGTTGCTCCTGCATCGAGGACACCGATTGAGCGCACCCCGAGTCTGGCTGAGCGACCTAATCGCGCCTGTAGATTTTTAGTCGATTCTTTGCCAGCCTCTGCGGCTTGAGACATCGCCCTTAGCGCATGTTCAAAGCTTGCATCCTGAGACAAAGCTATGTTGTAAGCATCAAGAGCGGGTAACAACGTATCGATCAGCGTTTTATCGCCAAGTTGCGCGCTTCCCATCTTTTGAATGCTTTCTATGCCACGCGCAAGCCCTTGTCCGTTAGAGGCCCCATTGAACCGCCTATATCATCCATCAAGGCTTGGGATAATTGATCGAGTGCCGTGGGCAGGTTTTCTGCCTTGTCACCCAGCTTTTCTAACCGCAGGGCACAACCTGTAAAGCCTTTTGCCATATTGATGCCATGATCCCCATCGCCGATCATGGCCCACTGCATCGCAGGGATGTTTCATGCAGGCGAGTAGCTCATCGTCGAGTTTCATCACCGTCAGTGTGACCCCCATCATCTCGAGCGAAGTAAATAAATTACCCACTTGATTAAACGAAATCTCAATACCAATGCGCGCGAGAATTTTGGCTATTTCCCCATAAAGTATGTACAGCTCCACGATGGGGGTGGCACCCAGGCCAGAAACCAGAATTGCAACGCGATCATCCTTGACGAAGGGGAGATCGGGCAGGATGGCTGCAAGCATCATCTCCGCCATGTCTGTCGCCATGCGGACATTCATGTTGTCGCCTGCGTAATTGCCATACAGGCACGCGACACCTGCGCCACCATTCGCATACCGAATCGCATCTAAAAAGCTTTTTGCAGTCGGCGAAGAAAAAATTTCTCCGATAGCCACGGCATCAACGAGACCGTCGCCGACATAGCCTAAAAACGCGGGTGCATGTCCAGACCCGCCGCCGGTTACGATACCAACCTTGCCTCGCTCTGGTGCTTGAGAACGTTTCACAACCCGCGGATTATCGGTTCCAGCGATGGTGTCCTTGTGAGCGATTAACCAGCCGTGGAGCATATCCTCCACAACCAGATCCGGATCATTGATCACACGATTCATGGGAAACTTCCTGTTTCAGATTGAGGCGTGATTGAGATGCGTCGAAACGAAGCCGAGTGCTTGCGAAAGTGCAGTTTCTATTTCGTTGAGCGGCACTGCCTGATCGTTGCGGTTAGGTCTTGCGTCGCGTCGACCGCTGGTCTGTGCGAGACCGTGTTGCCCGCGTCGTAGTTCAGCGCAACCCGGCCATGAGAGATGGATCGCAGCAACGCCGCGGAATCAGACGCAACATTTAATTAATTGTCAGAGCCGTCGCCTGGATTCTCGAGCCCGATCCACATGTCGAGTGCTTCGGCATGACGTGCAAGAATTGCGATGTTTTGATAAAAACGTTCGCTTGTTTTTTTTGCGGATGCGTTTGTATTAATCACCCGGGCGCCGATTTTACGAGCGAAATCCATTCAGCCAGCGTGCGTATTGCGTTGCTTTCGCATCGGTAAAGTTCGTTTCGTCAAACGCCTCGGTATAGCCAACGATGAAAGCAGGTTCCACATGGGTCGCACCTATCTTTGCCAGACTCTCGAGCATTGTTGGAAATGCATGGCCATCGTAGGGTGCGCCTGAAACAGAAATGATCCGGTCAGAAGCAAAGCGACGTGAGATGTCATTGAATGAATGCATGAATCAACCTTTTTATTTTTGTCGTGTCTGACATCGCCACAGCGCGAGGAGTTGCGCGATGTCAGACCACGGGTGATTCTTATCGGTTGATGCATTCAGTGCAAATGATTAATTATCAATAGCAGTTGAATTTAATTCATGTTGCGCAGCAGCAATTACTCCAGGAACTTTGTAAAACCTGCCGCGGGTTCGCGTTCGCTGATCAGGCTGTTTTCTATACGGGAATAATCAGCAAAACCAAGCGCTAGTCCACAGATGACTATTTCGCTTTCAGGGATGCCCGTCACTTGTCTAATGACGGGATGGAAGCGATTAAAGGCGGCTTGGGCACAGGTATCCATTTCGCGCGCACGCGCTGCCACCATGAAGTTTTGTAAAAAACAGCCGAAATCAAGCCAGGATCCTGTGTTCATTGTGCGATCCATGGTGAAAATGATTCCCACAGGCGCATCAAAAAACAGATAATTACGTCCATGTTGGGCTTGCATGCCTGCTTTATCGTCACGTCCGAGTCCCAGCAGTTTGTAGAGGTCCAGGCCAACTTTACGCCGACGCTCTATATATGGGGACTCCCAGATGTCCGGGTAATAGCGGTAGTCTTCGGTTAGTGCTTCAAACTTTACTTTGTCATGATAGACGGCCATGATTTCATCGGATAGACGGGTTTTGATGTTTCCCGTCAATACATAAGCTTTCCAGGGTTGGGTATTGGATCCTGATGGCGCGCGTGCTGCGACCTCCAGCATCCTTTCAATATCCTCTCGTGCAATAGGTGTTGGTAAAAACGCACGCATGGAG
>CAINDJ010000416.1 GCA_903847325.1 uncultured beta proteobacterium
CCTGCTTCTTCGTAGTGCAGGCGGATGTTGTCTGATGTTGTGGCCCAGGCCATAGTGTCTCCGATTATTGTGAGTCTTTTAGATTCAATAGTTCAGCCCCGATATTGCAACGATGAGTGGCCTTGCGTCAACACATTGTCACGACCGGACTTATTGGTTATCGTCTAGGGCAATCAACAACAGTAAGACCCTGTGGAGACAAAAAAATGAATCAATTCTCAATCTTTCGCCGCTCATTGCTGGCCGCCGCGCTGGTTCTGAGTACCTGGGGCGTCGCTGCGGGTGCTGCTGAAATACATGTCATTACGTCAGGGGCTTTTGCCACGGCTTTTAAAGAGTTGGCCCCAGCATACGAAAAGAAATCGGGCAATACGGTCAAAATTTCGTTTGGGTCGTCCATGGGAACCGCACCCGACTCGATCCCGACGCGACTTTCAAAGGGTGAGACCTTTGATGTGTTGATCCTGGCTGGATCGGCATTGGACGGATTTATTAAAAAAGGTGAAGTCACTCCTGGGACGCGAGTGGATCTTGCGAACTCCACGATCGGCGCTTCGGTAAAAAAAGGTGCGCCTAAGCCCGATATCAGTAGCGTGGCCGCACTTAAGAAAACATTGCTCGATGCTAAGTCGGTTGCATATTCAGCCAGTGCAAGTGGTACGTATCTGTCTACGGAGTTGTTTGAAAAGCTAGGCGTCGCTGAGCAAATGAAGCTTACCGCTAAAAAGATTTACAGCGAACGCGTGGGCTCTGTGGTTGCGCGCGGTGAGGCTGAGTTGGGGTTTCAGCAGGTCAGCGAGCTCATTTCCATCGATGGACTTGATTTTATTGGTGAGATCCCGGCTGAGGTTCAGCAGACGATCCCTTTCTCCGCAGGTATTACGCGTGATGTAAAAGATCAGCAGGCCGCGCGTGATTTGATTCAATTCCTGGCTTCGCCTGAGGCCGCACCCATTATTAAAAAGACAGGCATGAATCCTATCCTGCCTAAAATGCCTTGGTGATCCCGGATTGTATGGATGAGGGTCAGGCCTTTTTTTCGCGGCCTGACAGGACGATCATCGCGGCTAAAAAGTTCATGCCGGCAGCCAGTCCGAGTGGTAGCTGATAGCTGCCGCTCGCATCGCGCATGAGTCCAAAAAAAGCTGGCCCCATTGCTGACATGATTTGCATCAGGGTCGCACAGATTCCGAAAACAACGCCAAAGGAAATTGCCCCAAACTCCCTTCTCACAATGATTGGCGGCAATGTCGTTGTATTGCCCGCTGTCATGCCGTACATCAGAACCGCTGTGATGATGGCCCAGGGTGATTCGGGAAAGAGGGCTGCGATACCCGTCGCAATACCTGCCTGAATCAGTACCCCGCAAGCAATCACTCTGACATCCAGGCGATCCGCAAATCTCGCTAAGACTAGTCTGCCACTGAAGGCCAATAATGCTGCGCCGGTCACGCAGAGCGCTGTGGCGTAATCGTCGAGCAGCGTGAGGAGCAATGACACTTGATGGGTCAGAAACCCAATCTGTACAAGTAAAGCCAGTCCGAAGGCGAGCATGATTGTTTGCAATTTGAATGATCGCAAGGCTTCGCGGCGTGTCCATGTTTTGGTTGTGATGCCTGAATGGGCGTGATCAGAAGGCAAACCGTCTGGGGTCAGGCCAAAATCTTGTGGACGGCGCTTCATGACCAGCATGCTGATGGGTAAAACAGTTGCCAGCAAAATGATACCCACACAGAGCATGGCCCGCGAAAATCCCAGCGTCCGGATCAGCATGAGTAAAAAAGGAACTCCAACCATGCCCCCGACACTTGCACCGAGAAGCGCCGTGGAGACGGCTCGACCCTGGAATTTTTCGAACCAGGGAGCCAGTGAGGAAGTAATCGCTGTAGTCGACAGGCAGGACCATCCAAGCCCCATCAGGGCAAACGCGGCAAAGACTTGCCAGACCTCGGAA
>CAINDJ010000417.1 GCA_903847325.1 uncultured beta proteobacterium
ACTTCACCCAGAACAGTCAGCCAGAAATTTGCAACTTTTACCCCATAGAGATTCACAGAGCCGACCTGCGCAGCACCTTGGGGTTTATAGTCAGACCGTTCATTTAGATAAGGTTCAATAAATATTGAAATAGTTGCCAAACCATCTGACAACACCATCTGATGAACGACTTTATTATCAGAAAAAAGCTGTTGCAACTGCGATGTCGGAGCAAAGCCCGCGGGCGCACGGATGTTCCACCCCAGTGATTTCAGATCAACCGTTTTTTGATCGGGCTCTAAAACAGTCCAGCCGGCGATAGGCCATGAAGGTTGCAGGAGTTTTTGCGCGACCGCAGAACCAATCGCGATTTCTGTGAAAGCGACTTGTTCAACGACGTGCCCCTCCGTGTTGATTGTTTGCGCCTTGAGTAACAGACCTGTTTCAATATCGGCACACAACCTGTAACCGTAGCGCGCAGCATCACGTGGTGCAACATCAATCAACTGGCACGTCCTGCCCGCCACGCGCATAGGTTGAGGCAAAGGTCGCACGCTGTAATTCTCATCGATCGATTGCGTGTTGGAAAGTAAAAGCCCCGGGAAACGATCACCACGTTGCTTTTCTAGCAAGACCGTTTTTTGTTCCGGGATCAGGCACTGCACGTCTTCGTTTCGTCGCAAATACTCACGTGCGGGACCGTCAAGCAGCTCAAGTTTTTCAGTTTCGTTCTGACCATCAAAACCATGCGCCAGGCGCGAAGACTCAATCGCCCCGCCCTGCTGATAAGTGAACACGCCGGCGTAATTAAGCGAATGTGCGGCGCGCTGAATTTGTGACAATAATTTTGAATCTGCAAGAGGTTGCTCCTGGGATTGAGCCGCCGCCACTAAAGGCGCTTGCGCTTGCGCGCCTGCGGTCAACACGGCCAGTGCGCTCGTCACGAGCAAGACCAACGTTTTTGCAGTCACCGCGACCATTATTTATCAGCTCCAAATGAGACCTGCCTGACTGCCGCGGGTCCTGATACCTGCCTGTGCGCACTGACATAAGATTGCACACTGGATGGGTCGAGACTCGACGCGACAATACTCGCAGGAGCGGACATAGCCACCTGAGGTGCTGTGTCAGTCATTTCAGGGACTAAGAAAGGACGTGCAACCCACACTACGCTTGCGACAGCAGCAGCCATCGCAAAACTGGGCCAGCCATAACGACGCATCCATGAAGTAGTCTGTTCTGTCGCCAGAGCCCCTGGGGCGAGGATAGTGGGTTCTGCGGCGATCGCCTGCGCAACGCGACTGGAGAATTCAACTGCAGGTGGCAACGCGAGCTCAGGCGTACGCAGCGCGTCGCCGATCAGGTGATACAGCTGCCAGGTTTCTTTACCCTGTTCGGTTTTCAGGACGTCCGGCATCGAGGCTTGTTCGTCGCCATCCATCCAGGCTGAGATCGAGACTGAAACCTCGTCAATCGAGATGTCGTGGTGGCTCTGATTCTGTTTTAAGTCTTGCATGATTTTCTGTCCTTACCAGCGTTTGTCACTGGTATTGCCCATAATTGGACGTAACCGTGTCGCAATGGCCTCGCGGGCCCGAAAAATTCGAGAACGCACCGTACCGATGGGGCAGTTCATGCTTTGAGCAATGTCCTCGTAGGTCATGCCATCGATCTCGCGCATCACAATGGCGTTGCGCAATTCTTCTGGCAAGTCCTCAATCGCCTTGTTCACCGTCCGTGCAATTTCACGACTGGCAAGCTCTGACTCAGGGGTACTGTTATCTGTTAGGTTCTCGGATTCGTCAAAAGTTTCACCTTCTTCGTTCTCAAATGAAGAAGAAGTGCTTGGACGACGTTTATTTGTTGCCAGCCAGTTGCGCGCGGTATTGATCGCAATGCGATAAAGCCAGGTATAAAAGGCACTATCCCCCCTGAATTGTGGCAACGCTCGGTAGGCTTTGATGAAAGCCTCTTGCGCCACATCTTCAGTCTCGGCAGGGTCGCGGATCATTCGCGACAGTAGTCGCATGATTTTGCGTTGATATTTCAATACCAACAGGTCAAATGCCTTTTTATCGCCGTTTTGCACACGGGCGACTAATTCAGCATCTACGTCGCGCTCAGTCACACTGTCTCCATTTTTTGCTCGACCCGGGGCTGATCCAGCCTCCAGGCAACCATCACACACATCCGGCGATAAACATCAGGTGCGATATTGCAACGCCACACGGTCATTCTGACAGTTTCCTGCTTGTTATGGGGGCAATTAAGGATTTTCAAGCTCAAGGTCAGACCAAAAAAGTGTTGCCACTTCTGTTTTAACTGTAATGGCTGAGTATTTTTGTTGTCCGAGTCGCCAATAGTCCACGACCGATGGGGATGCATATATAAATACTTGGGTGTCTGAGGTGCACGTCTGAACAAAACAAACCATGCAGGCAGGCCAGGCAGAAAAGCCACACCAATCACGAGCGGCAGGGGGAAATCTGCCCAAACAGCCGCCAGGGTCAGTGCGCAGCTAGCCCCCGCCAAAGCGATACATTCGGCGACCACTGCCCGCCTGGGGCGGGACAGTGGCACGCAAAGACTTAAGCCATCGGTCAAACTGAGATCAAAGACGACGCACGGCCATAGAACCGTTGGTTCCGCCAAAACCAAATGAATTCGACAAGGCCACATCGATCTTCATCTGCCGCGCAGTATTTGCGCAGTAGTCAAGATCACACTCAGGGTCCTGGTTGAAAATATTGATCGTTGGAGGTGAGATCTGGTGATGCACGGCAAGTGTTGTGAATACCGCCTCAATACCACCTGCGGCACCCAGCAAGTGACCGGTCATCGACTTGGTTGAGTTGATCACGAGTTTTTTAGCGTGATCACCAAACGCAAGTTTCAGGGCTTCGGTTTCATTTCTGTCACCTAGCGGTGTCGAAGTACCGTGCGCGTTAACGTAATCAACTTCGTCGGCATTGATTCCGCCATTACGCAAAGCATTGACGACGCCGCGGCGTGGCCCATCACGGTCAGGGGCCGTGATGTGATGCGCATCCGAGCTCATGCCATAACCCGCAAACTCACCATAAATACGTGCGCCGCGTTTTTTAGCGTGCTCATATTCCTCAAGCACCAGTACGCCTGCTCCCTCGCCCAGTACGAAACCATCACGGTCACGGTCCCAGGGACGCGAAGCAGTCGTTGGATCATCATTGCGCTGCGAAAGCGCGCGCATCGCTGCAAAGCCACCGATGCCCAATGGGGACACGGTCGACTCTGCACCGCCGGCAACCATGACATCGGCATCACCGTACTCGATCAGGCGTGCCGCGTCACCAATTGAATGCAGGCCTGTCGTGCAAGCAGAAACAACGGCGTAGGATGGGCCTTTGAGACCGAGCATGATCGACAACTGACCGGAGATCAGGTTGATTAATGAAGCAGGAACAAAAAACGGAGAAATACGGCGAGGACCACGTTCAAGATAATCGGTCTGCGTTTCTTCGATACGCTGCAGGCCACCGATACCCGAACCAATGATGACGCCCACTCGCTCGGCGTTGGCTTCTGTGATTTCGAGACCTGAGTCTTTCCAGGCCTGCACGCCCGCAGCAATCCCATAATGGATAAAGGTATCCATTGTGCGTGCTTCTTTTTGGGGAATCAGCGTAGTGATGTCAAAACCTTTGACTTCACCTGCAATGTGCGCATTAAACGCGGCCGGGTCAAAACGTGTAATCCGTCCGATTCCGGACCGACCGTTAACGATATTGTCCCAGGCTGAAGCGATATCGTTACCCACTGGGCATACGATCCCAAGGCCTGTAATGACGACACGTCGTTTCACGGATCACTCCTTATATGTGATAAAGGCGGCCAAGACAGTCAATGAGCAGTCCCCCAGCGCGACTGCCCCGGAATACCTGCACACTAATCGCCTCAACCGCCCGACAGCTCAGCGGATCACTCCGCTTGATGCCGCGAATTGATAATTACTTGGAGCGCGAAGTGATGTAGTCCACTGCCTGCTGAACAGTCGTGATCTTTTCAGCTTCTTCGTCAGGGATTTCAGTTTCGAACTCGTCTTCGAGTGCCATAACCAGCTCGACCATATCGAGCGAATCGGCGCCGAGGTCATCCAGGAAGGAGGAGGCGTTTTTGATTTCGGCTTCGTTAACGCCAAGTTGTTCAGCGACAATCTTCTTGACGCGCTGTTCGATGCTTTCCATGCAGATCTCCAAAAGGAAAAAGTCCGGCGAATTATAGCTAACCGGGAGAAAAAAACCTATTACAAGTACATGCCGCCATTCACGTGCAAAGTCGTACCTGTAATGTAACTAGCATTCGGCGATGCCAAAAAGGCAACCGCGTGTGCAATATCGGAGGCAGAACCCAGTCTTCCGAGAGGGATTTGCCCAAGTAAGGCAGCAGTCTGGGACTCGCCCAGCTCACTGGTCATGTCTGTTTCAATAAAGCCAGGTGCGACACAGTTTACTGTGACACCACGACTACCGAGCTCGCGGGCAAGCGCACGGGACATCCCTGCCACGCCAGCCTTGGCTGCCGCGTAGTTAGCCTGTCCAGGATTACCGCTTGAGCCCACGACGGAGGTGATATTAATAATACGCCCCCAGCGTGCCTTCATCATACTGCGCATCACAGCGCGCGAGAGACGAAAAACAGAGGTCAGGTTGGTTTCGAGGACCGCATCCCAATCTTCGTCTTTCATGCGCATTGCGAGCGTATCGCGGGTAATACCGGCATTATTGACAAGGATATGCGGTCCGCCGGCAGATTCCTTACCTAACGCATCGATCAGAGCGTCACATGCGGGCACATCCGTCACATTCAGTACTACGCCACGTCCACCGTGAGGGGCCAGCATCTCAGTAATGCCCTGCGCACCAGCGTCCGTTGTGGCGGTACCAATTACGATCGCACCACGTGAGGCTAATTCACGGGCAATTGCTTTGCCAATGCCGCGCGAGGCGCCAGTCACCAGTGCAACTTTATCTTTTAAATCCATCATCAAATCCTCAGGCTGCAGCAGCCAGTGTGTCAAGAGCTGCCTGCATCGACTCGGGATCGGTGACCGACAGGGCGACCATGTCGGGCTCGATGCGTTTGACCATACCAGAAAGTACTTTACCCGGACCACACTCGACTACATGGGTAATACCCTGTGCTTTCATGGCCTGAATGATTTCAACCCAACGCACAGCATGCCAGGCCTGACGCACCAGTGCATCGCGAATAGCCGCTGGATCCTGAGTGATTGCCACATCTACATTGTTAATCACTGATACGGCGGGCACATTAACGCTCACCGTTGCCAGTGCTTTGGAAAGGACATCGGCCGCAGGCTTGAGCAAGCTGGAGTGAAAAGGTGCGGAAACGGGCAATAGCATCGCACGCTTGGCACCACGAGCCTTGGCGGCAGTCATTGCGCGCTGCACGGCCTCGGCATGTCCTGCAATCACAACCTGTGCAGGGGCGTTGAAATTAACAGCCTCAACGACCTCACCTTGAGCGGCTTCGGCGCACGCTGCGCGAACGGAATCATCATCCAGACCCAATACAGCCGCCATGGCACCCGTACCGACCGGGACAGCAGCCTGCATCGCATCCGCACGAATACGCACCAAACGAACAGCATCAGCCAGATCAAGCGAACCCGCTGCGGTCAGGGCCGCATACTCACCCAGACTATGGCCAGCCATCATCGAGGCATCCGGTCCGCCCGCTGCACGCCAGGCTTCAAACATCGCTACGCCAGCGGTCAACATCGCCGGCTGAGTGTTGGTGGTCAGGCTCAACTGCTCTGCAGGACCTTGTGCCATTAAGGCACCAAGGTCCTCGCCAAGGGCAGCTGAGGCATCAGCAATCACTTTCATCGCTGCGGGATGAGACGCCCATGCGTCCATCATGCCAACAGACTGGGAACCCTGACCTGGAAATACGAAGGCAAATTTCATAGTTATCGTCAATAAGCTAAAAACAAGGCTGTTATGAAAAACATCACATCCTGACTAGTACAGAGCCCCAGGTGAATCCACCACCGACACCCTGCAACAGTACTAACTGTCCTGACTGAATCCGCCCATCGCGACGCGCTACGTCCAGCGCAAGCGGGATGCTTGCAGCAGAAGTATTCGCGTGCTGATCAACCGTGACCACGACTTTTTCGAGGGGTACGTCCAGTTTACGGGCGAGGAATGTCAAAATGCGTAAATTAGCCTGATGGGGGATCATCCAGTCCACATCCGCCATCGTCAGACCCGCATCAGCAGTCACTGAGCGCGCGGAACGATCGAGAACGGTCACGGCCTGCTTGAATACCGCCTGGCCATCCATGCGCAGGAATGGGTCACCGGTCACCTGCCCGTAGGCCACGTTACCTGCTGCCGTCAAAATATTCATCTGACTGCCATCGGCATGCAACTCAGCACCGATAATGCCTGGCGTGTCACTTGCCTGCAAGACAACTGCGCCGGCGCCATCGCCAAACAGAACGCAGGTACCACGGTCATTCCAGTCAAGGATGCTGGAAAAAACCTCAGCACCGATGACAACGGCGCACTTGGCGCGTCCGGCACGGATAAAACTATCTGCCGTTGTCAGCGCATAGACAAAGCCGCTGCAAACTGCCTGCACATCAAAGGCCGCGGCACCTTTATTGCCCAGCCCTGCCTGAACAATACAGGCGGTGCTCGGAAACACAAAATCTGCGGTGGAAGTCGCCACGATAATGAGATCAACTTCGCTGGCATCAACACCCGCATCTGCCAGCGCGCGTCGTGCGGCTTCGGTCGCGAGTGCGCTGGTTTTAACGCCCCGATCAGCGATATAGCGCTGACGAATTCCTGTGCGTTCGGCAATCCACTCGTCGGAGGTTTCGATCTGACGGGTCGCCATATCAGCGGCAAGTGCTTCGTTAGTCACCAGATTGGGAGGCAAAAAACTACCCGAGCCAATAATGCGGGAAAAAGGCATGGACGCACTCATGCGGGGTCTCCGGAACGAACAGTTTCAGTTGCCGCGGCAGTCTGCGTTAATTGCGCAATCGCAATTGTTGTGCGCTCAAGCAAGCCATTCAACACAGCGTCACGCGCGCGCTGCAAGGCAAAGCCAAATGCATAGGCATCCGCGGAACCATGACTTTTAATGACGATGCCACGCAAACCAAGCAAGGCGGCACCGTTGAGGCGACGATTATCCAGGCGATAGCGAAAACGGTTGAGTACGGGCATGGCAAGCAGGCCCATGACTTTAGTCAGCGCATTACGTTTGAATTCTTCGCGCATATATGACCCGATCAAATGAGCCAGACCTTCGGCGCTTTTCAGGGCAACATTACCGACAAAGCCATCACAAACCACCACGTCGACCG
>CAINDJ010000418.1 GCA_903847325.1 uncultured beta proteobacterium
CCAGATGGTTATACCTTGCTTATCGATGGTACGAGTCAGGCATTTAACGTCGCACTGGGGAAAAAGATGACGTATGACTCAGCCCGAGATCTGATCCCGATTGTGCAAACCGCTAATCAACAAGTGTTGTTGATGGTCAATGCCAAGCTGCCTATTAAGAGTGTCAAAGAATTGATTGCTTACGCACAGGCCAATCCCGGTAAGTTGAGCTATGGCGCGAGTTCCAATGCGAATGTGCTGCCGATGGAATTATTCAAGATCATGAGCAAAACAGACATCGTTCATGTCCCTTATAAAGGCGCTGGTCCAATGCTCAATGATTTGCTTGGCGGGCAGATAGAACTATCCATGAGTGGTGCGGCGGCTCCTCTGCCGCACGTCAGAGCAGGGACTTTGAATGTCTTGGGGATCGGTGATGATAAGCGTGCCGCGACCTTGCCTGAGTTTGCGACGATTGCTGAGTCTGGACTGCCTGGGTTTCAAACAGTCCAGTGGAGCGGTATGTTCGCACCCGTTGGCACTTCTCAAGAAATTATCCTGCGTATTAACCATGAAGTCGTTGAGATTCTGAAAGATCCAGTCTTTCGTCAACAAATGATGGCGGCGGGCTTTGATGTAGTCGATGGAGATCAATCGCCAGAGCACTGGAGGGCGTTGATCGCAGCAGAGGTCGCCAAGTGGACACAGATTGCACGACAGGTCGGGTTAAAGGCCGATAAAAATTAATTATTTAGATATGTTTCAACCTTAAAAGAGATTATGGAAGCTCACACCCCTTCGTTGTTACCCGGCGCAACGCGAACACTCGCTGAGTTTGCCGCAAACGTTCAGTATCAGGATATTCCAGCAGAAGTCATTGCGCGTATGAAAACAAGTTTCCTTGATAGCGTCGGATGCTGCTTGTTTGGCGCCACGCTGCCCTGGACGCAACGTGTCCAGGCCATGATTGAAGAGGAGGGGGCGCGTCCGGTTGCATCGATTTTTGGTTCGGGTAATAAAACATCTGTAGCCGGAGCTGTTCTTGTGAATGCGACAGCAGGTCATGCCTTTGAACTGGATGATATTCATAAAGAGTCAATCGTTCACGCTGGATCTATTGCCACACCCGTTGTAGTGGCTTTGGCAGAACAATCGGGTGGAGCGGATGGAAAAAAATTACTGACTGCGATGACAACCGGGTACGAAATTGGTACCCGGGTAGGTAACGCTGCCACAATGGGTTTGTTTTTCAGAGGGTTTCATCCTCAGGGTGCCTCGGGAGTTTTTGTGGCGGCTGCCTCAGCTGCGCGAATGCTCAACCTGAATGCCCAAAAAATGCAACACGCGCTAGGTATTGTTGGCTCTCAGGCAGGCGGTCTGATGGCGGCACAAGAAGGAGCGATGGTTAAACGCTTTCACTCAGGCCGTGCTGCCCAAAGTGGTGTCTACTCGGCATACCTTGCGCTGCGCGACTTTACAGGTATTTCTGATGTGCTCGAGGCTGGTTATGGTGGTTACCTGAGCTCATATTCAGATAAGCCTAATGCGGCACGTCTGACCGATGAATTAGGAACCGTCTGGGAAACCGGCAAGGTGGGCTATAAGCCACATGCCTGTGTGACCAGCATTCATTCTGCGCTCGATGCGTTTAGCCATTTGCTCAAAACACATCATTTAACCCCGGATGATATTGCGCAGGTAGATATCGGTATGAGTCCGATGACTTACACACATTGTGCCTGGGAATACAAAGCGCAAGGCGTGACCGCAGCACAAATGAATCTTTTTTACGGAATTGCTGTAATCGGATTCGATGGCAAGGCATTTGTAGCGCAGTATGCAGAAGGGCGGCTGGCAGATCCCAAAATACTCGATTTTATTAAGCGCATCAACGCACGCATTGACCCTGAGATCGAAGCGATGGGGGCGGCCTTTCGCCATGCTGCACGTGTAATTGTGACGACTCGAGATGGTCGCAAATTTGAGCACGAGATTCTGAATCGTCGAGGAAGCCCTGAGAATCCACTCTCAGTCGAAGACGTGGTCTATAAGTTTCGTCATGTCGTGCAATCCTGCTTGTCGCGTTCCAATATCGATCGTGTCATCAAGCTGGTGGACACACTTGATCAGCAGGACAACACGTCAGAATTATTCAATATCCTTGCTGCGCCAAGACCGCAGTGAGTTAAGAACGCTATGTATCTAACGTCTTTTTCCTTTTTTAAATTACCCACTATAAGAACTTAATATGAAAAACGCATCTACAGCCAACACCATCGCAGATCAGGTCGCAGCACACTTCAGTCGGTTTAATTACGAAGGGTTGTCCGAGGCTTCCAAAAAAGCTGTCAAACGTTTATTGCTCGATTACATCGGTGTTGCGATTTCGGGTAGTCAAACTGAAAGCGGAAAGATTGCACGTAAATTTGCGGCGATCACCGGTGGTCATACCGAATCAACACTTATCGGTGGCGATGTCCGTGTCCCTGCGATGCAGGCTGCTTTTGCAAATGCAATCTCTTCGCATAGCGTTGAGCTCGATGATATCGATGTGTTGGCTCTGTTTCACTTTAGTCCACCTGTTTACTCTGCTGCTTTAGCGACTGCCGAGCAATTGGGTGCGAGCGGGCGCGAGTTGCTGGTGGCGCTGGCTGCAGGCTGCGAAATGATGGAGCGGTTGAGTAAAGCTGCGAATTCATCTTTGCGCAATCGCGGTTACCACACGACACCTACAACAGGTGTGTTTGGTGCAACTATCGCCACGGCTTATTTGCAAAAACTGTCAGTCGAAAAAATTGTCTCTGCGCTCGGTATGGCTGGCGCATCTGCTTCAGGTTTGATGGAAATGTATGGACCTTCCATGCAGAAACGTTTCAATCCAGGACCTGCTGCGCGTAACGGTGTCACTGCAGCTACGATGGCACAACTGGGCTTTACAGGTGCTGCCACGATTTTTGAAGGCGAGCGTGGGTTTTTAGCGGCCTTCACCGATAAAAACGATCCGGGCCAATTAACCGCCGATTACGACAAGGCCTATCAGCTGGATATCGAATTCAAGCCCTACTCATGCGCGCGTCCAATTCATAATGCGATCGATTGCGCATTAAACATCCGTCGCGAACACGCACCAGATTTATCGCGTATCAAGTCTATACAAATGGCGCGTCATCCGGATTGGGCCCACTATCACCTCAATAAGCGTCCCCAGACTTACCACGAAGCGCAAGTCAGTCTGCCGTACTCTGTTGCGGTGGCGTTGCTTGATGGTCAAGCCTTGTTTGCGCAGTACAACAATGCGCGTTTGGGCGAAGCTGAAATTCTGCGTTTGACAGACCTGGTCAATATTACGGTTGATGATTCATTGCCACGTGGCGTATCGTGCCTGATGACCATGATCATGGAGGATGGCTCCAAGTATGTCTCTCAGGTAGATTATCCAAAAGGCTCAATTCAGAACTCCATGAGCGATGCGGAGCTGCGTGCAAAATTCGATAGCCTGGTCACGCCAGTCCTGGGTGCCGCACGTGCAGCTGAAATCGCTAATATGGTTCAGTCAATTGAAAACTGTGCCAATGTCGGTGACTTGATGAAATTAACTGCAAAGCAATAAAAGCGAGTCCCCATATGTCAATCACACCAGGTGTGCCTCAGTATGAAGTCATTGCGTTGAAATATGCTACGCGCAATGGCGCGCGGCCCGATCATTTTGTGGGTGGCGATCCACACGATGTACCAATGCCTATGGACTACTACATCTGGGTGATCCGTGATGGTGCACGCCTGGTGTTGGTGGATACGGGCTTTAATCAGGATATGGCTGATAAGCGTCACCGCACGCTACTCAGGAGGCCTGTTGAGGCCTTAAAGTTGCTCGGTATCGAGGTTGCAGATGTGAATGAGATCGTCATCACCCATCTGCACAATGACCATGTCGGTACCTTCGATGATTTTCCTCATGCAAAATTTCATTTGCAGGATGATGAGATGGCTTTCGCAACCGGTCGGTTTATGTGTTGCGACCGTTTTAGCCGTGCCTATGAAGTCGATCATGTGGCGGGGATGATTCGTCTCGTTTATAAAGATCGCGTCATTTTTCACAAAGGAGATGCAGAGATCGCACCAGGCATCAGTTTGCATCACATCGGTGGACACACGGCAGGGATGCAAGCCGTACGTGTGCATACCGCCAGAGGCTGGGTTGTCTTGGCGTCCGATGCGAGTCACTACTACGAGCATTTTGAAAAGAAACGCTGTTTCTCTCTGGTATATCACCTGGGCGATATGATCGAGGGCTTTGAACGATTGATTTCACTGGCGCAGTCACCGAAGCATGTTATTCCTGGACATGATCCCCTGGTCGTCAAACGCTATCCCGCATATTCTCCAGAGCTTTCGGGCATCGCGATGCGACTCGATGTGCCACCCATTTCTGAATAGATCTTCCTCTTAGGATTTCATCATGAAACACGTTCGACTGCTTGCGTTTGTAAGACTGACCAAGACATTGCTTGTCCTTGTAATCAGCACTGCAGCGGGGTTGCTATCAATGGCGCCTTCGCACGCTCAAGATTATCCGAATAAATCAATCACGATGGTGGTAGGCTTTCCTCCGGGTGGCTCGAACGACATGGTGGCGCGCATCTTCGCGCCCAAAATGAGCGAGATCCTGGGTGTGCCAGTTGTTGTGGTCAATAAGGCGGGTAGCAATGCATTGATCGGGACCGAGTTTGTTGTGCGTTCACCGCCCGATGGATATACCATCACACTGGCCAGCGCGAGTCCTTTGGCGATCAGTCCGCATACATACGCGAAAATGCCGTTTGATACCCTCAAGGACTTGGTGGGGGTCACGACTGTGGCGCAGACCCCCGAGCTCATTTCAATTCATCCTTCTGTCAATGCAAAAAATTTACAAGAACTGATCGCTTTATCAAAAACGCGGCCCGTTACGATTTCTTCCTCTGGTAACGGCGGTTTGCCACATCTTGCGATTGAATTGTTGCGCAACGCAGCCGGTGATGGGCAGATTGTCCATGTGCCTTACAAGGGCGCTGGTCCGGCAATCGCAGACTTATTAGGTGCGCACGTGGATGGTATTTTGGTGGATCTGCCACCACAGTACCCTCTGGTACAAGATGGGCGTTTACGTGCCATTGCCGTGACCAATACGAAGCGTGCGGTGTTGTTGCCTGATACACAGACATCTGTAGAGCAGGGGATACCTTCTTTGTTAGCCTTTAACTGGTTTTCAGTGATGGCGCCTGCTAAAACACCAAAGCCTATTATCGATAAGCTTTACGCCGCACTGGTTAAAACGGCCGAAGATCCAGGCGTCGTGGAGTCATTGCGCAAGGTTGGCGTCGAGCCATTTCTGCAATCCTCACCAGAGGCCTTTGCCAAATTCCTGCTCGAGGAAACTGAGCGTTGGGGTAAAGTGGCAAAAGCGTCTGGTGCGAAGTCTGACTGAATTACTTTGAAACGTGTTGCCCATGATCCGCTGGTAGCGGGGCCAGCTGAGTGGGCACGCCTTTTGGCAGAGGGGAGCGATCGACATTCAGGATCATGGATACAAAGACATAGTAGCCATTGACCGCAATCAGATCGACCGCACCTTGCTCGCCAAATTTATCCACGACTGACTTGTACGTCGCATCGCTGACCCC
>CAINDJ010000419.1 GCA_903847325.1 uncultured beta proteobacterium
CACAATACGAACAGGGAAAACGCCAGTCGGATGACCAAGACGCACGATGCCATCCTCAAAGGACTGTGCCACCTGATTGACAATCGTGCCAGGTAAGTTCGCAGCAAAAGCCGTACAGACTGCACCCGTTGCAGCGAACGCTTTATGCAGTCTGGGGGGTGGGCCTCCTACCCTTCGCGTGACAAAACTGATGTCCTGCGCGCGGACCGTCTCCTTAGTCATGAAATTTTGGTAATCCGTTGGTTCAGCCACAGAGACCGGATGTGGCAGACGGGACTCCGGAGATAGCCCCACGTGGGCAGCGGCAGCATTGCGAATTGCCCAGAATCGATTCAAAATTTCTGGTGTGAATTCATCAGGGCTTTCGGTGCCGGCAATGCCAACATCCCGTGCATGAATAAATACAGTCGCCTTGTCAACATCGACGATCGACATGGCCACTTTTTTGCCTAATTCCGGGACAAAGATCCAATCAACGAGATTGCCACTTGGCAGCATTTTTCCTGTGCTGGCTCCTTTGGTCGCTGAAAAATCCATTCTGATTTCAGCCGCAGTACCTGGCACACCCGCGATGGAGCACTCTCCGTCGACTGCAGGCGATCCATCCGCAGAGACTGGCACATAGGCGACCAGCAGTTGTTGCGTATTGGTATTGAAAATACATACCCGTGTGACCGGATGCACCGGCGCAACCAAACCCTCTTCAATCGCAAACGCACCCACTGCAGCAGAGAGGTTGCCGCAATTGGCAGAGTAGGAGACATACGGCAAATCAATACCCACCTGACCGAAGGTGTAGTTCACATCGGCTTGTTCATGGGTAGGTGGGCCCACGATCACTATTTTACTGGTCAGGTTATCTGCTCCACCTAGTCCGTCTATCTGACGAGGGTCAGGGCTCCCCATCGCAGCGAGGAGTATCTTTTGACGTTGTGTGGCATCGACAGGCAAATCATGTTCATGAAAAAATACGCCCCGACTCGTACCACCTCGCATCACGACGCAGCGGACTGCGCGTTGATTCGTTGGTCTTTTCTGAAATTGTGTGGTCACGATTTGATGCTCCTCTACCAGTCCAGACGGTAATGCAAAAGCTTCGCTTCATCGACCTGCGCACCTGCTCCTGGCTGATCGGCGACATGGAGTTTGCCATCACGAATATCAATCGGGTGCAATAGCAAGTCATCTTCTTGCTTGAGTGGCGTGGTCAAGTCTGCAGGATAGGTTACTGCGCGAAAAGCCGAAGCGAAATGTGCGCTAGCCATAGCGCCCACACCCGAAACACCTTGCGATCCAATCCAGCATGGCAAGCCAAAAGCTTCTGCCAGATGAACGATACGTGAAGACTCATAAATTCCAGTTCGAGCGATCTTGATCCCCACTACACCAATCGCCCCATCCTGAAGCTCACGGCGTGCATCGGTCAGGCAAAAGACACTATCATCAGCCAAAATAGGGACGGTTGTCGCAGCAGCTACTTTTTGACGATATGCGCCAAGCGTCACCGCTACGGGCTCCTCTGCCATGGCCAAACCGTATTGCTCCATGGCACGAATGGTACGAATCGCCACATCTGGTGTGTAAAGTTGGTTCGCATCGATAAACAACAAGGCCTCATCGCCTAAGGCCTGACGCAAAAGTTTCACACGTTGAATATCTCCCGTCGGATCCGTACCTGCCTTGATTTTAAAAGCGCGTATTCCGTACTGCTCACGCATCATTACGGCTTCCTGCACAAACTCAGCATCGTCTGCAAAATTCAGACTCAGCATCCAGCTCACCTCGACAGGTCTGACATGACCTCCCAAGAGCCGCGCCAAGCTGACACCCAGCGTCTGAGCGACCACATCATGCAACGCAGTATCAATGGCCGCCTTAGCCGTCAGATTCCAAGGGATCGCCGCAAGCCTGGCCTGATAGCCTTCCCTATCCATGGCATCCAGACCTATTAGCATCGGTGCCAAAGTATCGCGAACAATATGAACAATCGATCGCTGCGTTTCACCATAAATGGTTGGGCGAGCAGGCGCTTCAGCTGTACCCACCACACCCTCTTTTGAATATACGCGGATCAGCACGTGTTCCTGTGCATCACGACTTCCATGCGCACCCCAGCGCGACACCTTTTTTAAAGGTATGCGAAAA
>CAINDJ010000420.1 GCA_903847325.1 uncultured beta proteobacterium
CGTTGGGCGCAATTTTGTTCGCCATGTCCGTCGTTGGCATATTCCTGAATCGCCGCAATTTGATCGTACTGTTGATGTCGATCGAATTAATGCTGTTAGCGGTGAACATGAATTTCGTTGCTTTTTCGACCTGGTATGGTGATGCGGCTGGCCAGGTGTTTGTATTTTTCATCCTGACTGTTGCAGCTGCTGAAGCTGCGATCGGTTTGGCGATCTTAGTGCTGCTGTTCCGCAACCTCAGCACGATCAATGTTGATGAACTTGACCGCCTTAAGGGCTGATCGGAAGACGGAACAAAATGTCTAGCTCGCTTTCTCTATATCTGATCATCGCACTGGCCCCCTTGGTCGGCGCGATTCTTGCAGGCTTGTTTGGTACCGGTTTTCTCGGACGCCAGGTTAGCCGACGTGGCGCACATCTTTTAACGATCGCTCTGGTCGCTGTGTCAGCGGTTGGCTCTGTGATCGTATTCAAGGATGTCCTGAACGGTCATACGTTTGATGGCACCGTCTATACCTGGAGCATCATTGGGCAGACCAAACTGGAAATCGGTTTCCTGATCGATCCCCTGTCTGCATTGATGATGATAGTGGTTACCTCCGTATCGTTGATGGTGCACATCTACACGATCGGTTACATGTCAGAAGACCCCGGCTACCAGCGTTTCTTTGCCTACATCTCATTGTTTACGTTTTCAATGCTGATGCTGGTCATGTCAAACAACATGGTTCAGTTGTTCTTTGGCTGGGAAGCTGTCGGTCTGGTCTCTTACTTGCTGATCGGTTTCTGGTACACCAAGCCAACAGCGATTTTTGCGAACATGAAAGCATTCCTGGTCAACCGTGTGGGTGACTTTGGTTTCGTGCTCGGCATTGGTTTGTTGTTTGCCTACGCCGGCACGATGCACTACGCTGAGGTGTTTAAGCAAGCGGATAAATTAGCAGCCCTGACGTTGCCTGGTTCAAACTGGATGCTCGTCACGGTCGCTTGTATCTGCCTGTTTATCGGTGCGATGGGTAAATCAGCGCAGGTGCCATTGCATGCCTGGCTGCCAGATTCGATGGAAGGCCCCACGCCTATTTCAGCGCTGATTCACGCGGCCACCATGGTGACGGCAGGTATCTTTATGGTGGCACGTTTCTCGCCGCTATTTGAGTTGTCCAACACAGCCTTGTCTTTCATTATCATTATCGGCGCGATCGGTGCCTTGTTCCTCGGCATCCTGGGTATCATCCAGACCGACATCAAGCGTGTGGTGGCATATTCAACACTGTCACAGCTTGGCTACATGACGGTTGCACTGGGTGCATCCGCTTACTCGGTTGCGATTTTCCACCTGATGACGAACGCATTCTTTAAAGCGCTGTTGTTCCTGGGCGCTGGCTCGGTCATTATCGGCATGCATCACGATCAGGACATCCGTAACATGGGTGGGCTGCGTAAGTACATGCCGATTACCTGGATCACCTTCCTGATCGGTACGCTGGCACTGGTTGGCACGCCATTTTTCTCAGGTTTCTACTCTAAAGAGCACATTATCGAAGCCGCCGGCGCAGCCAATGTTTGGGGTGCAAGTTTTGCTTACTACTCAACATTGATCGGTGTTTTTGTAACGTCACTTTATTCTTTCCGCGTATATTTCCTGGTTTTCCATGGCAAAGAGCGTTTTGCAGTCGATGCAGACCACGGGCATGCTGCGGCACACGCGCATGACGATCACGGTCATCACGGCGGAACGCCTCATGAGTCACCGTGGGTTGTGACACTCCCACTGGTGTTGTTGGCAATCCCTTCAGTGATCATCGGTGCGATTGCGGCTGACCCACTTCTGTTTGGTGGCTATTTCAAGAGCACCATCGTCATATTGACCCAGCATCCCGCGATGGCTGCGCTCGCAGAAGAATGGCATCACGTCCACGGTTGGGTCGGTTACGCGCTGCATGCATTCACTTCGGTGGCATTCTGGCTCGTGGTTGCTGGTGCGGTGGTCGCCTGGTACTGCTATCTGATTAATCCTAAAGTGCCTGCTGCAATCAAGAGCAAACTTTCCGGCCTCAATTATGTTCTTGAGAATAAGTATTTCTTTGACTGGTTTTATGAGCAAGTGCTGGCACGCGGTACGCGCTGCCTAGGTAAAGGCTTGTGGCAGCAGGGCGATCGTGGTCTGATTGATGGCGTGCTGGTCAATGGCTCTGCCAAACTAGTTGGTGCGATTGCTGCAATTACCCGTAAATTGCAGACTGGTTACATATATCACTACGCATTCGCGATGATCATCGGCCTGATGGCTGCGATCACCTACATAATCTTTGGTTCCAAATAATGGCAAGCGAGATGGCTTCTTTATCTACTCCCTGGCTGACCCTGTCGATCTTTGTACCGATCGTCTGTGGTCTGATCGTGCTGGCTTTTGGTCGCGATGATCGTGCCGCTATGACGCGCAAACTGGCGCTCATCGGTGCGCTGATTAGCTTTTTAGTGACAATCCCGCTTTATACCGGTTTTGACAATACGACGGCTGCCATGCAGTTTGTTGAAAAAGCCAGCTGGATTCAGGCCTTTGCTGTGAATTACCATCTCGGTGTGGATGGGATTTCACTCTGGTTTGTGTTGCTGACTGGATTTGTCACAGTCATTGTTGTGTTGGCTGGCTTTGAAGTGATCAAAAGTCGTATTGCTCAATACATGGCTGCATTCTTGATTCTTTCAGGATTAATGATTGGTGTATTCGTTGCGCTCGATGGTTTGTTGTTTTACGTGTTTTTCGAAGCAACTTTGATCCCGATGTACATCATTGTGGGTGTCTGGGGTGGTCCAAACCGGGTCTACGCAGCGTTTAAATTTTTCTTGTATACGCTGATGGGTTCATTGCTGACGCTGGTCGCATTCATCTATCTGTGGAATGTGTCGGGCGGTTCATTCGATATCCTCACTTGGCACACATTGCCACTTGAGTACACCCCCCAGGTACTGATTTTCCTCGCCTTCCTCGCAGCCTTTGCCGTCAAAGTGCCAATGTGGCCTGTCCATACCTGGTTGCCCGACGCCCACGTGGAAGCGCCGACTGGTGGTTCCGTTGTTCTTGCCGCCATCATGTTGAAGCTCGGTGCTTACGGCTTTATCCGTTTGTCCTTGCCGATCGCACCTGATGCGTCGGCTGGCTTGTCCTCACTGATGATTGCCTTGTCATTGATTGCCGTGATCTATATCGGTCTGGTTGCAATCGTGCAAGATGACATGAAAAAAGTGGTTGCCTATTCATCAATCGCCCACATGGGGTTTGTGACCTTAGGTTTATTTATATTTAATACTGCTGGCGTTGAAGGCGCAGTCGTGCAAATGGTTTCGCACGGTGTGGTTTCAGCAGCAATGTTCTTGTGTATCGGCGTACTGTATGACCGCATGCACACCCGACAGATTGTCGACTACGGTGGTGTCATTAATACGATGCCCCGATTTGTGACTTTCTTTGTCCTGTTCTCCATGGCGAATGCCGGTTTGCCAGCGACCAGCGGTTTTGTTCATTCCAGATTTCGGCAAGAGACAGTAATCCGTCAATGGTCGATTCGGGAGGCTCGGCATCATTGTGGCAGACGAAATAGGAATCACACTCCTGCAATCTTGCGAGTTCTCGAATCAGATTATGGCTTTGAGTGTGAGTGTAAGGAACGAGTTGCCGAAGAAACATGACGAGCGGGAATTCTCTTTTGAGGATGTGTGCTGGTTCGGCTGGGGGAACACTGCTATCGACTACGGTAGTTTCGTTGCGGTGCTTTCCGAGAGAAGTCAGTAGCTTGCGCGTGAAGTCGGGATGGTTGATGTACGAGATTCCGATTAGGTATCTGATATTCCCTCCTCAAACCAGTTTTTCCACCGAGGCCACAAATTCTCCCATCGCAGCGGCGTAACATCGTACAACTGTTTACGCTTCGCGGCGTACTGAATCTTTGCGGCCCATGAGATAGCTTCTTGTACCGGACGCATGATGTTTTGTGGACCTTCGAGGCGATAATTCACTACTTGGACCTTGTAAGGCGTGAACTCCGCACCCCCCGCGTAGTCACAATGAACGACCGGAGTTCCACAGGCTTGAGATTCGATGATCGGAAAGCAGAATCCCTCGCCGGCCCCTATCGCAAGCGTTACATCACAGGCCGAATAAGCCAGCGCAAGCCAATCGTCCTGCTGGTCCGCGGAAAGCATGGTGCAATCTCCAAGATGGAATTCATCGAGAAGCGCGTCAAGCGACCAGTGCCCTTCCGGGTTCGCCCCACAGTGCCACCACTGGAAAAACCTATCTCCTAATTCTCGCTTTAGATGTGCCGCAACTACGGCC
>CAINDJ010000421.1 GCA_903847325.1 uncultured beta proteobacterium
CGAGGCGCTCGCCTCCATCGCCTCAGTTGCGCAACTCACACTGACCTCCCGACCACGCGAGGCCTCGCACGCCTGGAGTTTCGAGTCGGGCATGGCCGAGCCAATTGCTGCAGCGGGCGCGCTGGGCACCACGGTTGATGTGAAATATTTGTTTGATCAGGTCCCCGCACGTAGAAAATTTTTACGTGCTGAGGCCACCGAATTTGGCCACTGCATCGATGAGATCGAAAGAATCGCGCTTGCATTTCCTGAAGTAGGTTTCAGAGTTTTTCATAATGACCGGGCCGTGCGGCAATGGTTACCTGCCTCTGCTCTGCAACGTATCAGCGATGTACTCGGTGACGAGTTCAATGAACATGGCATTGAGGTCAATGCTCAGGGCGGTTTGATTTCTTTACTCGGTGTGGTCACGCGCCCTACCGCTTCGCGCGCGCGCGCGGACCGTCAATTTTTGTACGTGAATGGCCGGCATGTTAAAGACCGCACCGTTTCGCATGCAATACGCAGTGCCTATGCCGATGTATTGCATGGTGACCGTCAACCGGCTTTTGTATTATTTCTGCAGATAGATCCTGCTGCGGTGGATGTCAACGTGCATCCAGCCAAGCACGAAGTCAGATTCCGCGATAGTGGTGCTGTATATCGTTTTGTTTCGCATACCGTCACTCAAGCGTTGTCCGGCACTGCAGGCACGGGTGGTTACACAGCGCCCGCGACGCATCAGCCTGCGGGTGCTGCGTTCAACCCGACGAACGCAGCAAATTATTCAGGTAATGCTCAACCATCAGGCAGCAACACTTCAGCCCCCTATTCCTGGCAATCAGTTGCGCAGCAGCCACTGCATCTGCGCGAGAACAATGCCCCCAGCTATCTCGGTGCGCAAGCCCCGGCTCTGACGCCTGCGCAATGGCAACCCCTCTATCAGCCGCTCAACGAAGAGCCCGCCACCTGGCCGCTTGGCCGGGCTTTGGCGCAAGTTCATGGCATCTACATCCTGTCACAAACTTCCAAAGGACTTGCACTCATTGATATGCACGCGGCCCATGAGCGGGTCGTGTACGAACAGCTTAAGCATGCCCTTGAAGAACACACACTTCCGCAACAAACCCTATTAGTTCCGGTTGTGTTTCGCGTCACAGAAAAAGAATTGGCACTCGCCCAAGAACATCAAGAGCAACTCCTCGGGCTGGGCTTTGAAATGGCGGCCGCGGGTCCTCAATCCATGACACTTCGCGCCGTACCCGCGATGCTCGCCCGTGGCGACCTGGAAGCACTGGCACGCGGTGTTTTACGCGACCTTGAGCAGGTCGGTGCGAGCAGATTACTGACTGAACAGCGCAACACCTTATTGGCAACCATGGCCTGTCATGGTGCTGTGCGCGCCAACCGGCAATTAACTATCGAAGAAATGAATGGTCTGCTCAGACAGATGGAACAAACGGAACGTGCTGATCAGTGTAATCACGGTCGTCCCACTTGGGTGCACTGGAATGTATCGGATCTGGACAAGCTGTTCTTACGCGGCCAATGACCGAGCAAGCTGACACACCGCTGATATGTCTGGCGGGTCCTACCGCCTCCGGCAAAAGCGCCATCGCCTGCGCGATCGCACAGCGCTGGCCGACTGAAATCATCAATGTCGACTCGGCTACGATTTACCGTGGCATGGATATCGGCACGGCCAAACCGTCTTTAGCTGAACAACAAGCCATCAAACACCATCTGCTGGATATTCGCGATCCTGCGGAGTCTTATTCAGCAGCCGCTTTCAGACGCGATGCGCTGCAATGTGCCGCAGAAATTCGCGCACGTGGTCATCTGCCTCTGCTTGCAGGTGGCACGATGCTTTATTTCAAAGCCTTGCGCGATGGGCTCAATAATTTACCTACCGCCAATCCAGAAATCCGCGCTGAACTCGAATCGCAAGCGGCCGCGTTCGGTTGGCCGGCCATGCATACGAAGCTTGCTGAAATTGATCCGGTTACCGCAGCCAGGTTAGCGCCTAATGACAGTCAACGCGTTGGGCGCGCACTGGAAATCTGGCGTATTAGCGGCACACCCATGTCTGAATTGTTGGGCGATGCGCAACAAACCGATGC
Organism: uncultured beta proteobacterium; assembly: GCA_903847325.1. Lineage (GTDB taxonomy): Bacteria > Pseudomonadota > Gammaproteobacteria > Burkholderiales > Burkholderiaceae_B > Zwartia. Next base: position 2,100 of record CAINDJ010000421.1, read on the forward strand.
TCCCGTCCCAACCGTCACGATTAGTCTGGAGCCCAGCGATCGCAGCGTCTTGCACGCCCGTATCGAACTACGCTTCGATCAGATGTTGCAAGCAGGATTAATTGATGAAGTCCGCGCACTGCATCAGCGAAAAGATCTGCACGTTGGCCTGCCATCTGTGCGCTGCGTGGGCTATCGACAGTACTGGTCGATGCTCGACGGAGAAATCACACCCACGCAAGCCCGCGAACAAGCCATCGCCGCGACACGTCAGTTAGCCAAACGCCAAATAACCTGGCTGCGCAGCCTGCCCGGCAGGCTGGTCGTCGACTCGCTGTCACCCAATGCGATGGAACAAGTCATTGCACTTGTCGAACAGCTGCACAGCGCCCCGTCCCAGCGATAATAGTTCGGATAAAAGAACAAATATAGATACGGATTAAACGTACTGATTTTGTCATCAATCAGTCATATACTTCGATTATCGTAGTTTTATCGAATTATAAGATCCCATGATGGAAGAATCGGCAGTCATCAAAGCCCTATCCGCTTTGGCCCAGCCCAACCGGCTCAGGGTATTCAGGCAACTTATCGTTGCCGGCAAGCAAGGCATGACCCCTGGCGCCTTAGGCGAGGCGTTTGAGGTCGCACCTGCGACGCTTTC
>CAINDJ010000422.1 GCA_903847325.1 uncultured beta proteobacterium
CCGGATCCGTTCTGGCATCCACTGTTATCAGGCTTATTGCTAGGAGCAGTACTGCTCGCGACATTTGTCATGACGGGTCACGGCCTCGGCGCGACAGGATTTACAACACGCCTGACCGCATGGATCGGCATGGAGTTCGCACCAGTCGCGACCTCAGCGAACGACTATCTGGGTGCGATGATTGAGGATGGACATCCACTGCGTTCATGGATCACCTGGCAAGTCTTGGGGGTTGCCATCGGCGCCCTGCTCTCAGCTTGGTTTGCAGGACGCATTCGTCTGCAAATGGACGGCAAAATTCTGGGAGGGAGCCTTCGTCCGCTGACTGCGCTGGCGGGCGGGGTGCTGGCTGGCTTTGGGGCGCGTGTCGCTGCAGGCTGCACCAGCGGCTTGGGCTTGTCGGGGTCAGCCACGCTTTCCATCGCGGGTTTTGTCTTTCTCACTACTTTTTTTGGTGCTGGTCTGGTGGCTAGCCGTTTGTTCAAAACAGGAAAAACATCATGCTGAGCACCGTACTCTCAGGTCTGTTATTAGGTGCCGGTTTCGGTTTTGTGCTGGAACGCGCGGGCTTTGGCAGCCCCTGCAAACTCACAGCGCAATTCAGGCTGACGGACTGGTCCGTATTCAAAGTCATGTTCACCGCGATTGTTGTCGCAGCGGTTGGCTTAATGATTTTTGAAAAAACGGGTGTCATCCAGGTTGAAGACCTGTTTGTTCCCCCTGCATTTCTTGGTGCCGCAGCCTTGGGCGGTGCGCTGGTCGGAGTTGGCTTTGCTGTTGGCGGTTATTGCCCGGGAACCTCAGTGGTCGGTTTTGTGTCGGGTCGGATCGACGCGGCAATTTTCCTGTTTGGTCTGCTACTAGGCACTTGGCTTTTTGCAGGTTTCTTTGACAGTCTTGAACCACTGACCGTGTTGGGCGAATACCTCAACGCAGAAACCTTACCCGAGGCATTCAATGTCTCGGACCTCACGATCAACATCATCATGATTCTTGCTGCGATCGGGGTGTTCGCAATGGGCACGTTCATGGAAAAACGCTCAGTCGGGCCTGTCACTGCGCAGCAAGCGGTATTCGGTACAGAGTCTGCGCACAACAATACTTGATCACAAAAATCAATCCTACGTTATCTGGAGATTTACATGAATAAAAAATCAACCGTCGCCGCATTCGCGCTTGCTATGGCAGGTATCGTCGCCGCACCTGTCGCACGCTCAGCGGATGCGCCTGCGACACCCGCCACCCAAGGTGCAGAACAAAAGCCAGCAGGAGATGCCTCGAAACAACCGGCGCAAAATCCTTGTGCACCGGACAAGAAAAAGGCATCCAACCCGTGTGGCCCAAGCAAGAAAAAAGCCAGCAATCCATGCGGCCCCTCAAATCCTTGTGGCCCAAAAAAACGCAAGACAGGCGATTGAACAATAACCGTTTACTTGGCTGAGCTGACATGGATGATCTGACACAACTGAATGGATCTGACTGAAAAATGTTAACGACAAACAACTCTGCTCAAGCACGCGAACGCGCTGCAGATACGTTGATGCGTGTTCAGGCAAGTTACGCCTCACAGGGTATTGCCCTGTGTCAGGCGGCCTTGTGTGGTGCAAAAGAATTTTTCGTGTGGAGTCATTATCCGAAAAATGACTGTTCAGATGTGAACACGGGCTATGAGTTTTATTACCATGCCCATGAGGCTGCAGATATGCCAGAAGCAGAGCACGGCCATTTTCATCTTTTCAAACGCGATGTCAATCAGACCGATACATTCACACATCTGATCGGCATTGCTCTGGATACCAAAGGTCTGCCGGTGCGACTGTTCACCACCAATCAGTGGGTGACCGGTGAGTCGATGCAGAAAGCATCAACCGTACAAGCGTATCTAAGGGACTATGCATTTGAAGCCAGGGGGCGTCTGGCGCCGATCGCCAAATGGATTCAGGCCATGTTGATTTTGTATGCCGAGGAAATTACCTTATTGATACGTAATCGAGATGTTTTGATTCATGAGCAGGTTGGAGCAGGCATTAAAAAAAACAGCTTTCTCGAAGACCGATCACAGCACTGCCTGACTGCTTGTCAGATTAACTTGCTTGAAAAACTTTTTTTGCCATCACGCTCTACGTTCTACTCACAAGAGGCATAAATTATGAAGATTTCTAAACTGATTCTCACTGTATCGCTCAGTGCATTGACCACTATCGTACAGGCCTTGACACTGCCCTCATCCGTCGTGGATGCTGACTGGCTTGCCAAAAACAAAGCCGAAGTACAGATCGTCGAAGTCACAAGTGACGTCGCCTCTTTTCTTCGCAAACCAGAAATTGAAACGGATCAAAAAACAGGTAAAAAAATGTTGGCCGAAGTCGGTGGTCACATCCAAGGTTCTGCACTAATTGACTTTACAAAAGCACGTGCAGAGAAAACAATTGAAGCCAAAAAGGTCAAATACCTGATTCCTGAAAAAGCTGACTTTGAAAAACTGGTTCAAACTGCAGGCATCAACTCCGGAAAACCAATCGTTTTGGTTCCAATCGGCCTTGATATTGCCGATGTCGATGAGGCCTTACGCGTTCTGTGGCAATTCAAAGTGTATGGCGAGCGAAACATTGCCGTACTGGATGGGGGCTTAGCAGGCTGGCTGATGGACGGCAAAGAAGTCTCTACTGAAAAAAGTAATTTGAAAACTGGAAATTGGCTGGCAACAGACTACCGTAAAGAGCTGGTCGCCACCTCTGAAGAGGTCGCTGGGGCCTCAACATCCGGCAAAATTGAATTGATCGACTCACGTCCACCCTCACAATTTTTTGGCGTGACAAAACGAGATTACGTCAATGGTTTTGGACATATTGCGGGTGCAAAAGATTTCGCGCCCGAATTACTGACTCGCTCTAAAAATGGCGCCTTGTACTTTTTGAACAAAAAAACCTATGAAGCGCTATTTGCAGAAAGTGGCATCAAACCTTCTGCGCCGGCCATCAGCTATTGCAATAGTGGCCATTTTGCTGCGGGATCCTGGTTTGTCGCCGCAGAAATTGTCGGCAATCCTTCGGTCAAACTTTACGATGGTTCGCTCCATTTATGGACAATCGAAGGCCGACCACTCGTCAGCGTCCCGCTTTAAGGGAAAACACCTAAGCAATTTGCTGGGATGAGGAGCCTCGCGGTATGCGGGGCTTTTTTGTGCTTTCCTGAGACACAAATTAAGTTTCACGTAAGTATTGTGTCAGACCCCCGTCAGCATGTAACACTAAAGTTCTACCCAGTTCTGATCATTCCATGATCGGTTCACAAAAATAATCAATATCCAGTTCGTTCAATCAGGAGACACATCCATGACAACAGCCACAGCGGGTAAGGTGCATCCAGCGCCACGCCCAATGACCAAAGAAGAGCGGAAAGTTATTTTCGCCTCCTCACTCGGAACCGTATTTGAGTGGTATGACTTTTATCTGTACGGCTCACTTGCCGCCATTATTGCTTCGCACTTCTTCTCAGCCGTTAATCCCACAGCCGCATTCATTTTTGCGTTGATGGCTTTTGCTGCGGGTTTTGCCGTGCGTCCCTTTGGTGCCATCGTATTCGGCCGTCTGGGTGACCTGGTTGGTCGTAAACATACATTCCTGATCACCATTCTGATCATGGGTGCTTCCACGTTTTTAGTCGGTATCCTGCCAAGCTACGACACAATCGGTATGACTGCACCTATCCTGCTGATCGTATTGCGTCTGGCTCAGGGCCTGGCTCTGGGTGGTGAATATGGCGGTGCTGCGACATACGTTGCCGAGCACGCGCCTCACGGCAAGCGTGGTGCATACACCAGCTGGATCCAGACAACAGCGACACTGGGCTTGTTCCTGTCACTGCTGGTTATCCTGGGTGTCCGTACAGCGATTGGTGAAGAAGCCTTCAAACTCTGGGGCTGGCGCATTCCTTTCCTCGTCTCTGTAGTGCTCTTAGGTGTTTCAGTGTGGATCCGTCTGCAACTGAACGAGTCACCCGCATTCAAGCGCATGAAAGAGGAAGGCAAGACTTCTAAAGCACCTCTGAAAGAGTCTTTTGGTCAGTGGAGCAACCTCAAAATCGTTCTGCTTGCTTTATTTGGACTGACAGCTGGTCAAGCGGTGGTCTGGTATACGGGTCAGTTCTATGCGCTGTTCTTCCTGACGCAGACACTGAAAGTTGACAACAACCTGGCTAACATTCTGAGTGCTGTCGCGCTGCTGATTGGCACACCTTTCTTCGTGATTTTTGGCATGCTCTCCGACAAAATCGGTCGCA
>CAINDJ010000423.1 GCA_903847325.1 uncultured beta proteobacterium
AGGACAGATTCATAAATCTGACCCGTAGTGAAGTTATTCACCTTACGCATCTTGGAGGATATAAAGCGCTCATAGTGCCCGAGATCCAGATCGGTCTCGGCCCCGTCTTCAGTGACGAACACTTCACCGTGCTGAAACGGGCTCATGGTGCCAGGATCAACGTTGATGTAAGGATCGAGTTTGAGGAGGGTGACTTTGAGGCCGCGCGATTCGAGAATGGCGGCTAAAGAAGCGGCGGCAATGCCCTTACCTAAGGAGGACACTACACCACCGGTGACAAATACGAATTTGGTCATGTCATCGACGCCCTGAACTGCGGCGTATGCGGGAAATTTGGATTATAGCCGCCCTGCCCGACTTTGCGTAAAACTCCGCATGTACTTTTAATAAATTATAGTTTTTCGGTGCGTTGCAGCAACCATTTCAAGGCTGCACCGGTCACCCGCGGCTGGAGTCGGCTGCGGACTTCGGCATGATAGTCATTGAGCCAATCCCTTTCATCCTGGCGCAACTGATCGAGCTGGATACAACGCGTGTCGATCGGACAGAGGGTCAGTGTCTCAAATTGTAAAAACTCACCGAATTCCGACTCTCCAGCATGCTGATTACACACCAGATTCTCGATCCGGATCCCCCAGCGTCCCGGACGGTAGAGCCCCGGCTCGTTGGAGGTAATCATGCCCGGCTGCATCGCGGTATGCGGCGCCGGTGCTGCGCGGTAGGAAATCACCTGCGGACCCTCATGGACATTGAGGTAATACCCCACTCCGTGGCCTGTGCCATGACCATATTCAGCTAAACGCTCCCAGAGCGGAGCACGGGCGACCGCATCAATCATTGGCGAAGCGATTCCACGCGGAAAGCGCAACCTGGACAAAGCAATCATGGCGCGCAAGACTGCCGTGTAGTCGTCTTTCATCGGGTCAGAGGGCTCGCCCACCGGAACCACACGGGTAATATCGGTGGTTCCCCCCAGGTACTGCCCACCGGAATCAATCAACAGCAAGCCATCACCAGCAATTTGCGCATGTGCGGCTGGAGTTGGCCGGTAATGAGGCATCGCACCATTGGCGTTATAGGCCGAAATCGTCCCAAAACTGCGCGAAATGAAACCCTCTTGCTGCGCTCTGAGTGCAATTAGTCGCTCGTCAATCATCAACTCATTCAACGGCTTGTGTTCGCACTGGCTAATCACATCCTCAAGCCAGGCAAAAAAGGCACACAACGCAGCACCATCTTGCTCCATCACGCGACGCACGTGTTTGAGCTCGAATTCGGTTTTTTGTGATTTAAAAAAAGTGCTGGGGTTCATGACCCGTACTTTATGGGCGCGCACACGATCAAACAGCGCGCAGGTCGTGCGCGCCGGATCGAGCATCAGCGTATCGGTCTCAGTGATCTCTGCCAGCACCTGCGCCGTCGAATCATAGGGACGCACTTCGATTCCGTCACTGGCCAATACGCGCGCGAGCGCGCAATCAATCTTGCCGGGCAATGCGAAAAGAAGTGCTGACTCAAGACCGATCAAGGCGTGCGACAGGAACACAGGGTTATAGGAGACATCGTTGCCGCGCAAATTAAATATCCAGGCGATGTCGTCCAGCGTTGAAACCAGATGCCATTGGGCGCCCTGCTCTCGCATCACCGCGCGCACGCGTGCGAGTTTTTCTACGCGACTTTGTCCGGCGTATTCCAGTGGCAAATCCCGGATGGGCGCAGTGGGTAAACCAGGACGGTCATCCCAGCACTGACCAGGCATATCAAGTGCCAACTGAAGACGAATACCTTTAGGGGCAAATAGTGCCTGCAGCGCATCGCGCGCAGCAACGCCCAGCGCGCGACCATCCACAGCCACCACGCCTTTTTCTGGGATATGTTCTGCAAGCCATTGCGTATGCGCCTGATCAGCTGCCGTACCAATTTTCATCAACTGAAAAGCGGTACCGGCCAATTCATTTTCAGCCTGCACCCAATAACGGCTATCGACCCAGACACCAGCAAACTCTTGCGTCACCACGACCGTACCCACCGAGCCCGAAAAGGCGGTAAGCCAGGCACGAATCTGCCAGTACTCAGGGAGGTATTCCGAGAGGTGCGGATCAGCCGAAGGGATCAGACAGGCATCAACACCCGCTTGACGCATGGCGGTGCGGATGCTGGCGAGCAGCGCGTTTTTTTCATTAGTAGCGTTATTTTTCATCATCGAAGCATAAAGGACATGGCAGCCATACTATTGAGCATACGGATCACATGCGCCATCGTTGGCGCAGCGAATTCAAGGCTCACGCCATCCAGCCGAACAAGCTCGGGTAAGGTACAAAACAAATCAGCAAAGGCAGGACCTTGAGTGGTCAGCCGGCAGGTCAGCGCGGTTGGCTCTTGTTGAGCAGGAATAAGGGGAGTGCTGCGTTGTGCCAGGGCGCGCACGGCAGAAACCGCAGCTTGGGTAATCGCAACCTGGGACTCCTCAAGAGACAAGGACAGACCACTGGAGTGGCCATGCGCGACTTTGGTCTGCACCCACTGGGCGAGAGCAAACCTATGCTTGTTTTCAGCAATGAACTGATCATCACCTGAACCAAAAATAACAGGCACGCCCATCTCATTGGCTAACCCGCCATACAGCCCGGCTTCGCCAAGCGACTCACCATTAATCTGCACGCGCGCAAACGCAAAACTATTGATCGTGTGGGCCAACACGCCCCGACCCTGCGCTTGCGAATGATAGCCAAGCATCATGACACCGTCGCAGCCTAGCTCGAGACCAGCCATCATGCCAAGATAGCGAGGCTTACCGAGGATGTAGTGCGCACGCGGATGCAAGGCATCAACAATCAGATTACGAAAACTACCGTGCGAGTCGTTCACCAGCACCTCGGTTGCGCCGGCCTCGAAGGCACCGCGAATCGCTGCGTTGACCTCCTCGGTCATCCAGCGTCTGGCACGCTCATATTCACCATTACCAGCACGTGTCTGCTCGGAATTGAATACCCCGGCTACACCTTCGATGTCCGCAGAGATCAGGATTTTCATGGTTCAGGATTTTGAGGATGCGATGCGGGCACGAATAATCGCAATGATGCCAGGCAATAAGGACAGGAAAATAATTCCCATAATCACCAATGTCAGATGGTCTCTGATGAAAGGCAGGTTTCCAAACAAGTAACCCGCGAGCGTCAAAGAGACAACCCAAAGTATCCCGCCGCTTACGTTAAACGAAAAAAACCGCTTCGGATCCATCCGGGCAAAGCCTGCAACAAATGGCGCCATGGTGCGCGCGATGGGCAAAAACCTGGCGATGATGATGGTCTGACCACCATAGCGATCAAAAAATCCCTGGGTGTAAGCCATCCTCTCCGGGCTGACCAAACGTGTACGACTGATCAGTGCCGCGCCAAACCAGCGACCAATTGCGTAATTCACTGCATCACCGGTAATCGCCGCAGTCGTCAGCAAACCCATCACCAGCAGAATATCCATTTTGCCCATCGCGCAAATGGCCCCCGCGACAAACAATAAGGAGTCGCCAGGCAGAATACTGGCGAAGACCAGACCGGTCTCTGCAAAAATAATCAATACGAGCAGCAAATAAATCCAGGCGCCATGTGTTTCGATGAACTGCAACATCGTTTTATCGATATGAAGCAGCAAATCGAACAAGCTCGTGATCAAATCCATTGTGAAATCCTTGTGCACTGACGAATCAAAAAAAACATTGTAGCCAAATGACTTTTATGCCCCTAGGCCGGGATAAGCATGAAGCAAAGATTGTCTGTGGTGGCCTGCGCGACCGGTCACAGACTCCGCATACCAAAGCGCATGCAAAATAGACTGCTCGACGCTGTCGGCCACCGCATGAAACAAACCATCCAGTTCTTGTTCATGCACCATCGGGATGGCTGGCATATCGTCCGACCGGTCATGTGGGATCGTATAGGCAGTAGAGAACGCGAGCGCTATATCGCCACTACCATGCCCGAGTAAGGATCCAGTGCGCGCAAGGCCGACTGTTGAACGCGTAGCGAGCCTGCGCAACTGACGTGCATCGAGCGGAGCATCCGTTGCCAGAATCACAATGATGGAACCTTTTTCGGGTTCTTGGGAGGTGTTACGCGTTGTGGTGTCGACGGGCTGTCCGTTTAAGGTGAGTTGGTCACGTTTTCCAAAATTAGCGAGTACCAACGCACCTACCGTGTATAGACGTCCATCTGCCGTGACCAGGCGTGATGCCGAACCAATACCGCCCTTGAGTTCAAAGCACGACATGCCACGCCCAGCGCCAACTGCGCCCTGTCGCAAATGTGTGTTTGCCGAATCATGTGCCTGTGCGTAATGTTCTTGCTTGACAGCGAAGGCCTGAATATCATTGAGATACCCATCATTGCATTCAAAAACCAGAGGATTAACAGTCGGCCAGGTACGACCGATCTCGGGATGCAAGGCAATGGCCTGCTTAATTTGCGCCTGGGCGAGAACTGGCACGCTAAAGGTGTTGGTCAGGGCGATCGGTGTTTCGAACACCCCGAGCTCGTCCAACTGCATTAAACCGACCGACTTACCAAAGCCATTGATCACCACCGCTGCTGCGGGAACTTTATGCGTGAAATGAGATTTTGCATGAGCGCGTATGACTGTGACACCTGTCTGGATGTCACTTTGATTCAAGGTGCTGTGGCCAATAGACACGCCTGCTACATCAGTCATCGCATTGAGCGGGCCTGCCCGCAGACGACCTAAGTGAGGGGGTGTGGGGAATTGTCCGGGGGCTGGGTCAGGCACCGTTGATAAATTATTTGCGGTCAATTTTTGGATCCAATGCGTCACGCAGACCATCACCCAGCAAATTAAACGCGAGCACAGTCAGGAAAATCGCCAGTGCCGGAAAAATAGCCACATGCGGGGCAACCACCATATCTGATCTGGCCTCGTTAAGCATCGCGCCCCACTCCGGTGTGGGAGGTCGCGCCCCCATTCCAAGAAAGGACAAACTGGCAGCCGTAATAATTGAGGTGCCGATACGCATCGTGCCGTAGACGACGATTGAGGAAATAGTGCCTGGCAAAATATGCCGGAAAATCACCGTGGTGTCCGATGCTCCGAGACTTTTGACCGCCTCGACATAGGTCATTTGTTTGAGGGAAAGTGTGTTGCCGCGTACTAGTCTTGCAAAGGCGGGGACGCTGAATACGGCGACGGCAACAATCACGTTGACCATACTCGAACCAAGAATCGCCACGACACCAATCGCCAGCAGCATGCCTGGAAAAGCCAGCAACACGTCTGAGATACGCATCGTTATGCGATCCCACCAACCCTGGTAGTAACCAGCCATCAAGCCCATAAAAGTACCTATCACCGCACCAATGGCAACCGATAACAATCCGGCGGCTAAAGAGATGCGCGCGCCCATCAGCACCCGGCTAAAGATATCGCGCCCCAGCGCATCCACACCAAACCAATGCGTCAGCGATGGCGTCGCATTCAAGGCATCGTAATCAAAATAGTCTTCGGCATCGAACGGGACAAGCCAGGGTGCAAACACCGCGCAGGCGACCAGCAGCGCGACAAAAGCAGCGGCAACCATTGCAAGATGCTGCTTTTTGAATTTGCGCGCGAACTCCGTCCAGGGGGTACGAACACGGTTAGCTGCAGTCATGTGCCCTCCCCTTATTTGTATCGAATGCTTGGATTGATCGCACCATACAGGACATCAACCAGCAAATTAATCAGAATAAATTCAAACGAAAACAGCAGTACCAAGCCCTGAATCACGGGATAGTCGCGCTGATTGACGGCATCCACCAACAATCGACCCAGCCCCGGCCAGTTAAATACCGTCTCCACAACGATCGAGCCGCCCAGCAAAAAGCCAAACTGCAATCCCATCATGGTGACAACAGGAATCAGAGCGTTGCGCAGCGTATGTTTAGCGACAACGATGGTCTCCGACAGTCCTTTGGCACGCGCGGTGCGAACAAAGTCTTCCTGAATGACCTCGACAAATGAGGCGCGGGTAAAACGCGCCATCACGGCAGCTACCGCAGCACCCAGTGTCACGGATGGCAAAATAAAATGTTTCCAGCTGTCCGCGCCGACCGTTGGCAACCAGCCCAGTTTGACTGAGAAAATTTGCATCAGCATCATGCCAAGCGCAAAAGCCGGAAAGGAAATACCTGATACCGCCAAGGTCATGCCCAGCCGGTCAGGCCATCGATTGCGCCACACAGCCGAACAGATTCCAAGCGCCATGCCGACTATCACAGACCACAGCATGCTCCAGATGGTTAACCATAAGGTCGGCATAAAACGCTCAGCGATCTCAAGCGTCACGGGGCGTTTGGTACGCAGCGAATGACCCAGGTTGCCGTGCAAAAGATCCGTGCAATATCTTAGAAACTGCTCAGGCAACGGTAGATTCAAGCCCAGATCCTGGCGAATCAGATTAATGGTCTGCTGATCTGCGTCCATGCCCGCCACCAGACGCGCCGGATCTCCCGGCAGCATATGGACGAACAGAAACACAATCACCACCACCAGCAACAGGGTGGGGATCATCCCAAACAAGCGACGGATCAGGTAAGCGGTCATACGTCTCGAATCATTACTTCAGTCCATTACTTCAGTCCATTACTTCAGTTCAATATCACCGAACCACAGTGAAGTATCGGGCTGCACGTAAACGCCCGACAGATTTTTCGCGCGGACATAAACGTTATTGGCCGTCACCAGGAAAGCCCAGGGCGCATCTTTCCAGATCAACTCTTGCGCATCTTTGTACAGAGCGGTTTTCTCCTCACGACTGGTGGTAGTCAGCGCCTTCATGATGTCCGCATCCACTTTAGGATTTGAGTAGTACGCGGTATTGTTCATCACTGGTGGAAATGCGGCGGTACTGAGCAAAGGGCGCAGCGCCCAGTCGGCTTCGCCGGTTGAGGAAGACCAGCCTGCGTAATACAGACGCACCTGCGCGTCCTCTGGTTTCTGGACTTGATTCACACGCTGGACACGCTGGCCTGATTCGAGAATTTCAATCGAGGTCTTGATACCCACCTGTGTCAACTGCTGCTGGAGGAACTGCACGACCTTGACCGAGGTGCCATCGTTGTAGGCCGACCAGAGGGTTGTTTCAAAACCATTCGGGTAGCCGGCCTGTGCGAGGAGCTCGCGGGCTTTCTTGGGATCGTAAGACCAGGGAGTCATTTTCTGAGCAAAATCCACGCCCTGAGGAATCACACCCTCGAGCGGCGCGGCAAAGCCTGAGAAGGCAACTTTGGCGAGCGCCTGCTTATTGATAGCGTAATTAATCGCCTCACGTACACGCACGTCGTTAAAGGGTTTGACAGTGGTGTTCATCGAGATGTAACGCGCCATGATTGATTTGGCGTCATCAATCACATCAAGCTTGGGATTTTTTTCGAGCACCGAGATTTGCTCGTAAGGGATAGGGAAAGCAAATTGCGCTTCGCCAGTCTGCATGACAGCTGCGCGTGTATTGTTATCCGGGACCGTGCGGAAAGTCAGCGTGTCGACTTTTGGAAAGCCTTTGTTCCAGTAGCCATCAAACTTTGCGACTTTCAGATACTCGGAGGGTTTCCATTCGACAAATTTGAATGGTCCTGTCCCCACCGGATTCAGGCCGATATCCTTGCCGTATTTAGTTAACGCTGCGGGTGAAATAATCATGGCCGATGGATGAGCCAAGGCGTTGATAAACGCTGAAAATGGTTCTTTCAGTGTAATACGCACCGTCATTGGGTCGACGACTTCGGTCTTAGCCACCCGGTTGA
>CAINDJ010000424.1 GCA_903847325.1 uncultured beta proteobacterium
TCAGTGTTGTTTCGGCAAGCACCACACCTTGCTTCTGTGCAGCGACGGCATTCAGATACAACTGCGGCCGTATCGAGAATTCAGGAGGAATCGAAGTTGATTTTGTACCACGCAAAATTTTAGCGACCATTCGCCCGGCTTGCACACCCAGATCGCGATCCGAAACCATCAACGCGGCAAACGCACCCAGTCTGACGTTTTCGGCATCCAGACCAAAGAGAGGAAGTTTCGCATCATTAGCGACTTTAACTAGTGCTGAATAAGAAAGTTGCGCATTCGTATCATCGAGCGAATAAAAAACATCAACGCGCGAGGTCAGACTCCGGGCCGCTGAGCCCACATCAACAGGACGTTGCGCAGCCGCCTCCATCATGACCATACCACTTGCGGTGAGCTGCTCCTGCAATTCTTTGGCACGCGCAGCTGAAAGGGTATCAGCGGGGTTGTAAATGACACCGACTTTACGCGCACCGGGTACCAGCTGTCGAATTAACGCCACGCGTTTAACCAGCGGCAAGGCATTCGATACGCCAGTGACGGGGTTGAGGGATGTCCCCCAACCCGCCGCTCCATGGGTTGACAGCGCATCAGCTATTCTGATCTGCACGACGGCTGCCTGTGCGGGGATAGTCATCTCAGTCGCGAGCGAGTCAGTGCTGATCACAACGATCGCATCAGGCCTCAGGCGACTCTGCCTGAGCAAGGCGGCGTCGATTTGCGCAACACTGCCCTGCACTGTTTCAAACTGAAGCTTGAAGTTTTTACCTTCCTGAAAACTATTCGCTTTGAGAGCTTCCCGGAGAGCGTCGCGCATCGCAGCCAGTCGAGAATCAGTCGCCGGATCGCTAGCGGGGGTGTCTGTTGCCACAGTCAGGACAGTGACCGATTTACTCTGCGCCCAAACAGCAGTGGTGAGCCCCAGGCATGAAAAGCAAAGCAGGAGCTGCATGAGCAACTTGCGCAACAGATGAGCACTTACCGTGTGAGCAATCGTATCGGTTTTAAACAATTAACCAACCATCCTGTGCACGACCGATCAAGGATCTGGCCCAACGTCTGGCAGGCAAATGGTAGGCAGATTCAACTTGCTCGGCGCGCACCAGTAGCTGCTCAACGGACACGCGCAGCTCAGGCCCCTTAAATGCGAGCACGACCTGGTTGCCCGCATCAATCTGCGGCAATGTCAGAATACGACCGTCAAACGCATCGCTCAGATTGCGAATATTGCGCGCATAGCTGGCATGCGCGCCAAACAGATTCACAGTCAGCACGCCCACCTCGGCGAGTACATGTTTGCAGTTCAAGTAAAAATCAAGCGAGTCACGCACCGGCCCCCGCGCATCAGCGTCGTATATATCGACCATCAGCACAGCCTGCTGCCCGTGCTGATGGGGGTTTTCGACCCAGGTGCCGGCGTCTTCGTGATCAATAATCATGCGTGCCGGTCGCGGTAGTTTGAAATACATCTCGCAGGCGAGAGTGACCTGTGGATTCCACTCGACGACCTGCACTGGATTAGAGAGATGTTTAAGACAAAATCGCGCGAGAGACCCTGCGCCCAAGCCCAGCATTGCTATAGATTGGGACCGGTGGGGTTGCAAAAACAGCAACCACGCCATCATTTGCGCGGTGTATTCGAGTACCAGCTCAGCAGGCTTGCTCACCCACATCGCACCCTGCACCCATTCGGTGCCAAAGTGCAGGTAACGGATATCACCCGACTCGGAGATCGTCGGCGGCTCGTGGACGACGTAAGTCCTGACAGAAACGCCCTGGGAAAGGCTGCGTGATGCGTTTTTTGGGGAATTAACAGGTATTTTGGCCATCTGGGGCGACTTGTAGGCTACTTGTAGGACAACATCATAACGAAATGCGATAGTCAGAATACCATTTCTCGTTGCGGGAATCACCTAGAAGCTGTAGAATCATGGGCTGACTAAAGGATAAGTGCAAAGGATACGTGGCCGAAATTGCGGCTGGCGACCCGATCAACCAAAGGATAAATGATGAAAGATGGCATTCACCCAACATACCGCGATGTAGTGTTCGTTGACCTGCAAACTGGCAACAAGTTTGTGACCCGTTCGACACTGAACAGCCGCGAAACCATTGAAATGGACGGTAAGACCTACCCTCTGTTCAAGTGCGACGTGACCTCTGAATCACATCCTTTCTACACCGGTGCACAAACCCGTATCGTTGAGACAGGCCGTGTTGAGAAATTTCGTGCCCGTTTCGCATTCACTTCGATCTCGAAGAAATCTACCGACTAATTGTTCTTCGCAGAACAACGCGCGTAGTCAAGGGCAGCCCACGGCTGCCTTTTTTTTGCCTGACCTGTCAATCTGGCTATGATTGCGTTCAGGATCAGTGATTATTAAGAGGTTACAGCCCGGCGTGTCACCACATAACCAGTCTACCCCTGCACGATTGACGGCACCTGCTACAGAAAAACTCCCCAGGTTGATTCTGTTTTTACTGGTGCTGGCTTATATCGTGCCTGGATTGGTGGGCCGAGATCCCTGGAAAATCGACGACGTAGTGGGTCTGGCAACAATGCTGACCCCCTTGCGTCAGGGCGGTGTCTCCTGGCTGATCCCTCACGTCGGACCGATTGAATTAGCGCAAGACGGACCACTGGTCATGTGGACAGGGGCCGGCATGATTCATTTATTTGGCCACTGGCTGGGTGATGTAGTCGCTTCGCGTGTGACCAATCTGCTCTGGTTTGGCCTCACCCTGATTTCAGTTTGGTATGGCACCTACTTGTTAGGGCGTCGCACCGAAGCCCAACCCCTTGCCCTACCCTTTGGTGGCGAACCCACCGTAAAAGACTACGGACGGCTGCTCGCCGATGTAGCCGTGCTGATGCTGGTTGCAACCGTAGGAATATTGCTGCGCTTGCATGAGACCTCATTTGTACCGGCCATGCTTGCTTTTCAATCACTCGCCTTTTGCGCCCTGGCGCGCATGCTCGATAAGCCTAAGCTGGGTGCCTTGATGCTGGGTATCGCCATGGCGGCAGCATTTCTGACACGCGCCTGGCCTGGTCTCTTGCCGATTCTGTTTGCAGCGCTGATTGGTTTTTCACCGCGCAGTGCTCTCTGGGTCTCACGCAAGTGGTTACTCGCAGCGCTATTGATCGCACTGGTATGCATCCTGGCCTGGGTCATTCCGGCTTATCGTGCGTCGCCTGTCTGGATTGCTGACTGGTTGCATTGGAACAAACTGTATTTCGGCATACCGGAATACTACATTGCCCTGCGCCCCTTACGTGACCTGCCCTGGTTCCTCTGGCCGGTCTGGCCTCTGGCAGCGCTGGCACTGTGGCAGTGGCGGCGCTGGATAATGGCCCCGCACATCTGGATTCCATTTGCCTTTACTCTGGGCATGCTGCTGATGCTGCCCATTACCGCCGAAACAGGTGAGCCAGAGTTCGTGCTGTTTGTAGCGCCGTTAAGCGTCCTGGCGGCCTTTGCTTTGCCCACCATGCGACGCGCGGTGATCAACACGCTGGACTGGTTTGCCCTGATGTGCTTTTCAGTAGCGATCACTTGTGTCTGGGTAGGCTGGTTTGCACTGCACTTCGGTATTCCGCATCAGATTCAGCTCAATATTCAGCGTTTAACGCAAGGTTTTGAGCCACATATCACCTGGTGGACTGTGATTGCCTCTGCACTGTTGACCGGTCTGTGGGGATTACTTGTCCACTGGCGCCTGCATCTCAGGCCGAGCATGCTCTGGCGTGGCGGCATGCTTTGCGCCTCAGGGATCACCATCACCTGGGCAATGCTGGCTCTGCTCTGGATGCCGGCAGTAGACTATGTGCGCAGCTACCGGCCGATGTCTTCGCAGATCCATCAGGTGCTTGCTAAATTGCCTGCACAGAATGGTCTGCTGGCTTGCGCACGCGCGCAAGGTTTATCGCTTGGTGCGCGAGCCTCGCTGTATGTCTTTGATGGAATTAGTTTTTCCTACGATTCCAGCTGCCCTTACGTTTTACAGCAAACAACCCAAGAGCAGCTGGACGAGGGTCAGGCGGGCTATAGCGACGGTGCGACAGTCCTGTGGCAAGGCTCCCGCGGTGCCGACCGCTACGATCGCTACCGCCTGTTACGTGTGCAAACTAAATGACCGCAGTTGAAATGAATGTAGTCGATACAACACCACGTTCCTTTAAAGCGACCCTACGCGCGATTTTCAAACAGTCCTGGCCGATCATGATCAGTCAGTGGGCGAGCATGGCCTTTGGTGTTCTGGATACCGCGATGACCGGGCACGCGAGCCCCACTGATCTGGCGACGCTTGCACTGGCCATCTCCATCTACATTAGTGTGTATATCGGGTTAATGGGCGTGATGCACGCGCTGATTCCAATCATGGCGCAGCTTGTTGGTGCCGGCGAGCACAAACGGGTTGGGCATATCTGGGGTCAGGGCATCTGGGTTGCACTTGTACTGTCCGCACTTGGCGCTACGGTGATGATGTTTCCGGATGTCTGGCTGAGTTTTTCAGGAGAGATCTCCCCTGCTGTGCGACAGTCTATGGATAGCTACCTGCTTGCATTGAGCTTTGCTCTGCCTGCGGGACTCATGTTCAGGACAATTTACGCGCTAGCCAATGCCGTCTCACGCCCCAAACTGGTCATGGCGATTAACTTAAGCGGGATTGTGCTCAAAATATTTTTTAACTGGTTATTGATTTTTGGTCATTGGGGGCTGCCTGAGCTAGGTGCAACCGGTGCGGGGATTTCGACTGCGCTCGTGCTCTGGATCAATCTGGGCATGGGCCTCCTGGTGATTACGCGCACCTCTTTTTACAAGCAATTCAATCTGAGGATTGGCCTGCCTGATTTGAAAGTGCTCTGGAGCATTTTGCGGCTGGGCATCCCGATGGGAGGATCCTATCTGGTCGAAGTCTGCGCCTTTACCTTTATGACGCTGCTAGTCGCCCAAGAAGGCGTTGCCGTCGTGGGTGGACATCAAATCATGGCGAATCTGGCCGCGCTGGCCTACATGATGCCCATGTCGATTGGTGTTGCGACTGCGGCCCTGACAGCGCAATTGATTGGTGCCCAGCAGATGCAGCAAGCACACCGCACCAGCATGATGGGCTTACTGACAGGTTTGGGTGGAGCGGTGATGACCTCCATCCTGCTCTTTAGCTTTAGAGATCTGATTGTGGCGGCCTACACAAATAATCCGGATGTTGCGGTTGTGGCCTTATCTTTGCTTGCGCTATTGCCTTTCTTTCATATCGTGGATGCGATGCAATGCATCAATAGTTATTTGCTGCGCGCCCACAAAGTTGCCATGGTACCGATGCTGCTACAAACATTCGCACTGATGATTATTGGTCTGGGTGGCGGCTGGTATATGGGATTTGGTCCTGGTCGCAGCTTTATGGAGCCAATGCGTAACTATCTGCTGGCAGGCTCTCCCGTTGGGGCGGGCAGTATGTGGCTGATGGCGACGATTGGCTTATCCGTATCGGCATCGTTATTACATTGCTGGTATCGGTATGTGACGCGGACGCTGCGGGCTTAAGTCCAATATGGATCACGTAATAATTTTTTATAGAGCTTTCCGGTCGGTAATCTCGGAAGCTCTTTTACAAAATCGATGCTTCGAGGACATTTGAAATCAGCCATATTTTCTCTGCAATAAGCGATCAGCTCTGCTTGAAGCGCTGGGTTAGCCTCGCCCGGATCAGTAAGCTGCACAACAGCTTTTACCTCCTCGCCAAAGTCTGAGTTGGGAATACCGAATACCGCAACGTCAACGACTTTGGGATGCCCAATTAACAGTCCTTCGACTTCCTGCGGATAGATATTGACGCCGCCAGAGATAATCATGAAGGCCTTGCGATCAACAAGATAAAGATAGCCTTGTTCATCGACTCTACCGATATCACCTAACGTAGACCAACCCAGGGCATTACGTGTTTGTGCGGTTTTTTGAGGATCATTGTGATAACTGAAATCAGGTCCGTCAGAAAAATACACCAGACCTGTTTCGCCGACTTGCAATTCA
>CAINDJ010000425.1 GCA_903847325.1 uncultured beta proteobacterium
GAAAGCCCTAGGCTTTCTTGCGCATGGATTTTTTCCATGTTTTCCATCTGTTGTAGAGCGGTCCAATCACGGGATGCGCCGCTAAGTGCGTACGCTGCCAAAGCCAGGCGTAACCTCTGTTACGCACTGCAAATCTGTATATGCAGGCAGGATCTCCACCCGCCAGGTTTTGACCATGCGCAATCGTCGTGTGCAGATATTTAAAACCTGCCTCACGTGCGAGCGCAATATATTCCTCGTCAAAGTAGCCTTGTGGCCAGCAAAAATGATCCGATACTGCACCAATTTTTTCTTGCAAGGTCGCCCGCGAGTCGGCAAGCTCCTGACGCATGCGTCTCACGCATTCGATGCGATCGGGTGCGGTTAAGTCCCAGCGCGTATGGGTATGCGTATGGCTGTGGAACTCAAAGGTCCCGGCCTCGCGCATCGCGTGCACCTCGCTCCAGCGCAACATGACTGGATCGGTATTGCCAGCAGCCACCATCACTTTGGATTGCTTATGCTCGGCGATCTCAGGTAAAGCCACCCCATCGCCATTGACAGGCCGTGCGGGACCATCGCCAATGATGCCGGTCACCAGGAACATGGCCGCATGCATACCGTATTTTTTAAGTACGGGGTGTGCGAAGACCCAGTTATCGAGATATCCGTCGTCAAACGTAATCAGGACGGATTTCTCTGGCACAGGTTTGCCCTCAAGAAAACCTGCGAACTCCTCGGCCGTTAAGGACTTATAACCATCACGCGCGTAGCCCGCAATCTGACGCTCAAAATTACGCGGAGACGTCGTGATCATCCCGGCCGAGGGAGACACGTGGTGATACATCAAGACAGGAACACAGTGCGCAGGTTTCATTTTTTAATTCAACTCACTGATCCAGCGTCTATAAACAGACTCGGTTCGTTTAACGAGTGTCGAAGTCGAAAATTTGCCCGCAGGCCCCGTCAATTCGACACCATATTGACCTAATTTTAAGCGCAGTGCAGGATCATCAATCAGACTGGCCAAGGCGTTTTTAAACCCTTCGATATCTCCCAGCTCAACCAGTAAACAATTCTGATCGCGAGCAACGACCTCCGGGACACCCCCGACGTTATTGGAGACAATTGGAACACCGCAGGTTGCAGCCTCAAGGAATACGGTGCCACTGGCTTCTTCTTTGGTCGCCAAAGCAAACACATCAAATCCCGACATCAAATTGGCAATATCACTACGGATACCGAGCAAATGGATGCGAGACTGCATGCCCAGCTGCTGTATGTAAGCCTGAACTTGTTCAAAGACGGGCGAACCGCCTCCGACGATCACAAGATGCAAGTTATCCCGGGTTTTCATGAGAGGCACGATCGCATCGATCAAATCGCGATGACCTTTATTAGGACGCATAACCGCCACGCATCCCACAATCGTGTCGCTCTCCTTGAGCCCCAGCTCCTCACGCAAGCTTGAATGCTCAACGCGATCGGGTAAAACCAGAGGAGAATAAATTGTTTCTACACGACTAGGGGCAACACCTTTTTCGATCAGGTGATTACGTACGTAATCACTTACAGTTGTCACGCAATGCGGCAGCCAGGTGTAGGACAAAAGAGAATTCACTTTGCTCGACAGGTGGCGGGTGCGCACGATCAAAGGCGTCGCTGCGAGTCTGCCAGCAGGTGCGGCAATGATGGTGTCCTGTCGGCTGTGAGTATTGATCACATCAAATTTACCCTGACGCAAAATTCGCCAGATTTTAAAAATGCCTGACACAATATTAAAAAAACCATCCATATACATCGTGTGCACGACAAAGCCCGCATCTCTCAGTCGCTGCGTCAGCAACGCATCTGGCTGGCAAATAGCCTCCATATGATGTCCTTGCTCGCGCATCGCAACCATTTCTTTGAATATCCGGAACTCCTGACCGCCAAAGTTTGTGGCGGCTTCGGAATGAATGATTCGCAAAGGTTTAAAGGTTGAGAGAGGCTCAGACATCAGTACGTCACTTCGATGTCACTCGGTGCAACCCAGGTTGAGAGTTGTGTGACCAGATCATCGGGCAGTCGCACGCGCCATGACTCACCGAGCCTGACAGTACATGCGGCTTGTTTACTTTCGTAGACCAGCTCGACCGGCGTACCCGGGAAACCATTTTCAGGCGCAGCACGATAAGGGTTGAGCATGCGCTTGAGCACCACGGCATCCGCATTGCCATTGAGTCGTATACGCAAGCTGCGCGCGCGCGCCTCGCGTGCGAGTTGCAAGTCAAAAATGCTTTCGGCCGCGACACGTAAGCCACCCGAATACTCATCATTGGTGATTTTGGCTTGTACGATCAGGAGCTGGTCTTCGCGCAAGCGATTACGGTGCTGATCGATCATCTCCGCGTAGACTGCGACCTCTTGCTGGGCCGAACCATCATCGAGCGTGACGAACAACATTTTGCCGCGCCGTCCCATCATGGTTCGCGTGGACGAAATCACCCCCGCGATCCACTGCAAATCCCTAGACGGCTCAACCCGCGAGAGCGGCTTGCTGACAAACTGCCTCACCTCATCACGCCAGGCATCAAACAAATGACCACTAAAGAAGAATCCAAGCGCGAGTTTTTCTTCGGATAACCGAGTGCGTAAATCCCATGCGGGGACTCTAGCTAACTCGACTGCGACCACCTCATCACTGTCGTCACCGAAGAGCGAAACCTGATTCGCGCTGCGCTCAGCCTGGTCTGCGGCCTCAACAGCCGTCGGCAGCGAAGCAATCAACGCGGCGCGATTGGGCTCGATCGAGTCAAAAGCGCCGGCACGAATCAACGCCTCAATGCTGCGACGATTGACGGAGTGACGATCAATGCGGCGACAGAAATCAAACAGGCTCGTGTAAGGGCCACTCTGGCGGGCGCGGACGATTTCTTCGACTGCGCCCTGCCCTGTGCCCTTGACCGCCCCCATCCCGTAGCGAATGGTGCGCGGAGGCTTACCCTTGGATGTGTTCTCATCGGCGACCGGCTCAAAGCGATAGCCCGACGCATTCACATCAGGCGGTAAAACCTTGATGCCATTGAGCAGACAATCACGCCAGAAAATCTGCATCTTGCCCGTGTCGTCCATATCGGAGGACAATGTCGCCGCCAGAAACTCAGCAGGATGATGGGCTTTGAGCCAGGCTGTCTGATAGGAAATCAGCGCATAGGCTGCGGAGTGCGACTTGTTAAAACCGTAGCC
>CAINDJ010000426.1 GCA_903847325.1 uncultured beta proteobacterium
AGTTATCGCCAATGACGATCTTTGGCATGTAGTCCAGACTTTTGAAAGTCTTCATATACAAAATAGCGTCAGACGTATAGGAAATAAAAATGACTGCATCCGGCTTTTTATCTTTCAACTGCAACACTTGCGCCGAAACATCGGCACCGTTGGCGTTGTAGGCAATATCGGCGACAACATTAAAGCCCTTGGCTTTCGCTGCATCACGCACCGTACCAGCTACAGACACGCCATAGTCGGTATTTTCAAAGACCACCGCAACACTATTGATCTCCTGACCTTTACTCTTGAGTTCGTTGAGGAACACCATGTAAAGGTTAGCAAAGTCACTCGCAACCGGGGTAGTGCGGAACGTCCACTTAAAGCCGCGCGTCGTAATGTTGGCTGCAACGGAGTCACCCACGACAAAAGGCACGCCATAGCGTTCGGCGGTAGCCGTTGAGGTCACGGCAACAGCTGATTGATAACTTCCCACAATGCCTGCGACCTTTTCCTGGGTAATTAAACGCAGGGTCTGACTCTGGCCTTCACTTGGGTTGCCCTGATGATCAGCAGGGATGACTTTAATCTTCGCGCCACCAAGATTTGGCAGCCCTTTACCCGCACCAAGAGGCAAGGCTTCAAATCCGGGGTGCGGGTTATTGATGATTTCGGCAGCAATCTCAATCGCGGCCATCGCCGATTTACCGGCATTACCCGAATTACCTGACAGCGGGAAAGTCGCACCGATTTTCACGTCAGGCGCGGCGCTCGCTGCCCCCGCCATGCCGATCACTGCGGCATATACCAGCGAACTAAGTATTCTTTTAGCCATATTTGTCTCCTGTTGTTTTATATTTTTATGTATTTTTCATACATTTATGCACCGAGTATAGCGATGGGTAGACCCTACAGGAAGCTTTCTGATGCCCGTACTTTCCCTTGGGTATAATCAAAGATCACCCTAACTGAGGCTTTCAAATATGTCACAACCTCTAGATTTGCTGAAAATCGCCCAAGAAGAGCAAAACGGCGATCTCTTCAAACTGCTCGACAGTACCTACAAGCGCTCTGACGTCAAACCTGCTGGTTGCCCGGACGCGATCATCTGGGAAGGCGGTAATCCTGCTGGCGGTGTCAAGCCTGTCGCACATGCGTTTACTGACATGTTTGCACTGAACGGCACCCTGATGGCACTCGACGTGCTGGGTCTGCCTTTCCTCGGCGTCCCGATGATGGCGCAGTACCGTCACGACTCCAAGCTCAAATCACTCGAGTGGTTTGGCAAGCTCGACTACACGGCACTGAAATGGTCGACCGCCGGCGACTTCATGGTCAACGACGGTGGTAAAAAAGTTGTTGTAAATGGCAAATCAGCTAACGCCCCCCTGCGTACTGCAGCAGGCGTGTATTGCAACGTACGTCCTTACGGCGGCATCACCAGCATCCGTTTTATGCCTGGTCTGCCTTATTCGCAGGACAAGAAAAAATTCTCAGTCGATCCAGCCACAGGCAACGTCCACTCCGAGATGAACACTCCAGGCATTCGTATGGCTTACGCCGCACGTCTGTTCCTGCAAATGGTCAACGAGACAGGCCAGATCGGTCGTGTTGCCACCAAGCCTACCCAGGCCCAAGAAGACGCCATCAACGCCGGCATCATGCGCTGGTTGTTGCAAGGCACACAATTTACGCTCAAGCGTAAATACACTGTCGACGCCTATGAAGAGCAGCGTGCAAACGTTGACGCAATCGTGGCTCTGCTGCCAGCAGATTTCAAAGCCGGCATGGAAACCTGGAAAGGCGACATTTACGAGCACATCGCGGACACCAACTTTGGTCTGTTGTTGCATGACATGATCCGTCACCGTAAGTGCATCGTGTACGCAACCGACCTGGACGGCGATCGCCTGACAGATTTGATGGCTGACGCACCTGACGTGTTGCGTGACTGGGGCCAGATTGTGCTTGACGGCGCTGGTGTCAAAGAAGACATGAAAAAGCTCTGGATCAAAATGGGCTTTACCATGACCAACGGTAAAGACATGACCAGTGTGATGTATCGCCTGCATGGCGCGCCAATTTATGAGCAGACGCTGGGTTCAGCAGATGCCATGTTGTTGCGCTTACTCGACGGCGACGAAACCGTCGGCGGCGAAAAACAGCCTTACGACCCACGCATCCACTTTGTCCTGATCAACGAGGCCTACAAAGCCGCAAACCCAGGCAACAAGCAACTGGCTGACTGGCTCGATGCACAACTTGCAACCTTCGACAAGATTTACGCAGGCGATTCACGCCCTCGTTACCTGGATGGTTACAAAAAGCTCAAAGAAGCAATCACTCCCTGGGGTGCTTAATTCTTAAATAAGTTTGGCCCTGAACCCCCGGGGCTGTACTTTAAAAGCTGCACGACCTTGCAAAAGGCGTGCAGCTTTTTAATTTCACTCGACCTTTGCCCCTGCAATTTCAATAATATTTTTATATTTGATAATTTCCGAAGCAATCAGTTTTTTAAGGTCATCAGGTGATCCGGTTTCTGGATCCGCACCAATCGCAACGAGTTTTTCTGTCACCTCCGGGATTGCCACAATTCTGACGAGCGCTTGATTCAGCTTTGCGACAATCGCAGCCGGTGTACCGGCGGGTGCGAGCACGCAAAACCAACCCCTCATGTCGTAACCCTTGACACCCGATTCATCGAAAGTCGGGATATCCTTCAACACAGCGCTACGCTTAAGCCCTGTAGTCGCGACAGGACGAATAGTCCCCGCATTAATCTGCGTCTGCATCGCAGTGATATTGTCGAACATCATCGCCACACGACCCGCGACCAGGTCCGTCAAGCCTGGCACATTACTTTTGTAGGGGATATGTGTGAGCTTGGCTCCGGACATCGAAACAAATAGCGCCGCAGCAAGATGACTGGTAGTGCCATTACCAGAAGACGCATAATCATATTTACCCGGCGCAGACTGGGACAGCTTAATCAGATCTGCAACGGTTTGGACCGGGGAATCTTTTGGCACGGCCATCACAAACAGGTTGGTCGCTATCAGGGAGACGGGTTCGAAGTCCTTAATCGGATCATAAGGGAGCTTGGCATACATGCCTGGATTAATGCCATGCGTGGAGCTTGAACCCAGCAAAATGGTGTAACCATCACCCGGTGCACGCGCGACCTCGGAGGTTCCAAGACTCCCGCCTGCTCCAGGACGATTCTCCACCACGACCGTCTGACCCAGACTTTCAGTCAACTTTTGCGCAAGCAGACGGCCGATCACATCTGTGCCACCCCCTGCGCCAAAAGGAATCACCATCCTGATCGGTCGGCTCGGCCAAACACTTTGCTGCGCGATTGCTGCACCGCAAAAAAATCCTGCGAATGTTGTAGCGAGTAGCGCAGTCGCAATTTTGCGAGAAAAAAACATTTTGATACATCTCCTTTTGTTATGTTTATTTTGTGTCAATGCTATCCTAATCCCTCGTTATAAGTCTGATTTTTATAGACTGCGCGTATTTGGCTGTATCCGCAGCCAGAGATGAATCATTTCCAACCCGAGTCGTTTGTGCATAAAGACCCATCACATCCCCGCCCCGCTGCAACCATCATTCTGGCCCGCGATTCGGCGCAGGGGATTGAAGTATTCATGATGAAACGCACCACCGAAGTCACGTTCGCTAAAGGCATGCATGTCTTTCCAGGCGGCGGTGTGGACGCGTCAGATCATGCCGCAGAGATGCACGCGTTATGCATCGGTTTAGACGATGGCAGTGCGAGTGTGGAGCTCGGCATACAAACGGGAGGTCTGGCCTACTGGATCGCAGCGATCCGGGAGTGTTTTGAAGAAGCCGGGTTGCTAATCGGCTATCGCAACGATCAAACACTGCGGCAGCTCGATGCCACAGACGCAGAGAAACTAGCTGCCTTAAGACTTGAACTGGCAGACAACAAACTGACTTTCGCACAACTCCTGGATCGCGAGCAATTGCGCGCAGCAACAGATCAATTAATTTATTACAGCCACTGGATCACCACGCCAGGTCGACCACGGCGTTACGACACGAGATTTTTTATTGCGCCTGCGCCGGCAGAACAAATTGCGATGCATGACAACTCAGAAACCGTTGCGCATCTCTGGGTACGTCCAAACGCGGCGCTTGAGCTATTCAAACAGGGCGAGATTGATCTGATGTTCCCCACGATCAAGACGCTGGAGAGTCTGGTGCAATTTGGTCGTGTCGAGGACTTACTCAATCATGCACGCTCCAAACCGGAAATCGCTGCCACTACGCCGCATGTATCGACTGCTCGCGACGGCTCGATCCGTATGCTGGTTCAAAGCGATTACGCTTATGCAGAAGCACAAAAACTGGATCCGGAAAACAAAGGAACGACTAAATCCGATATCGACCCGGGTCATCCCGTGCAGCTTGCAAATGATGTCTGGCGCCTGACGGCACCGAACCCTGGCGTCATGACGGGCCCAGGCACCAACACTTATCTGCTTGGTTCGCCACAAACCGGAATCGCCGTCATTGATCCCGGCCCGAACCTCGACGCGCATATCGAGTCGATTATCCGCTGCGCACCCGGAGCGATTCGATGGATTCTGACCACGCATACGCATCGAGACCATTCACCTGCTTCACACAAACTTAAAGCGCTCACGGGGGCAACGATTTATGGCATGCCTGCTCCACAGCACGCGAACCAGGATCAGGATTTCACCCCTGATGTCATTCCAGTACACGACCAGATTTTAGAACTCGCTGGCATTAGATTGCGTGCTGTCCATACGCCTGGGCATGCATCGAATCATCTTTGCTATCTCCACGAGTCGGAAAAAATTCTTTTCACAGGCGATCACATGATGCAAGGCTCCACCGTTGTCATCAATCCTCCTGATGGTGATATGCATGCTTATCTGCAATCGCTTGAGATGCTCAAACAAATGGATGTCGATTATCTGGCACCTGGTCATGGGTTTTTAATGGGTCATCCTGAGCATGCGATCGACAGACTCGTGCTGCATCGGCTTGTACGTGAAAATAAAATTATCGCCGCGATGCAAGCGAGCGATTCACCACAAACGATCGAAGCACTCGTCACGCATGCCTATCAGGACACACCCGTGCAGCGCCACGCATTGGCCGCACGTTCTTTGCTCGCACACTTATACAAACTTAAAAAAGAAAATCGTGTGACCGAAAAGGATGGCTGCTGGAGCTTGAGTTAGGTGCAGCGCAATACGCATGTCACAAATTAGTGTTAAGGTCAAAGCACAACAAGCACCCGTCATCTGTCGGCTGCTCACCATTGACGTGGCAGCCTGCATGCTTGATAAAGCACTTCTCACCCCTCTCGCTCTGCCACATGGCGTGGACACGCGTCGTATAGTCTGGCCGTATGCCATCACACTCGTGCTTTATCACTTGATCGCTCTGCTGGCGCTGTTACCAGTTTTTTTCAGCTGGCCGAGTGTGATTCTGATGCTTGCCGGCTTATATGTATTTGGCACGCTCGGCATCAACCTGTGTTTTCATCGTTTATTGACCCATCGCGGCTTAGTCTGCCCGAAATGGCTAGAGCACACCTTTGCGATACTCGGCGTGTGCTGCATGCAAGACACGCCAGCACACTGGGTGGCCATTCATCGACGCCATCACGAGCACTCTGACGAGACCGAAGACCCACATAGCCCGCTGGTGAATTTTCTATGGGGACACATGGGTTGGATGGTGATAGAAAATACCGATGTCAGTCGTCTGGAGATTTACGCGCGTTACGCCAAAGATATCCTGCGCGACCCGTTCTACAAGAAACTCGAAGGCCCACTCTACGCAATGATCGTATTGGGCTCGTGGGTTGTATTTTTCCTGGCAGGGATGATTGCAGCCTTGGTCACAGGCGATGCATTCCAAGAGGCCTTGCGATTCGGTGCGAGCATTCTGATCTGGGGCGTGTTCGTGCGCACAGTGCTGGTCTGGCACATCACCTGGTCTGTCAATTCCCTCGCCCATCTGTTTGGCTATCAAAACTATCAGACAACAGATCGCAGCCGTAACAACTGGTTTGTGGCCCTGATTGCAATGGGAGAAGGCTGGCATAACAATCATCATGCACAGCCTCGCTCTGCCAAGCACGGTCATCGCTGGTTTGAGCTGGATCTGACGTACGTTTCAGTTTGGGTGCTAGAAAAAGCAGGCCTCGCCAAACAGGTCGTACGCCCAGATCCGAACAAGGCGGTTTAACTCAGCTTGGCTGGCCAGGGCGTGACGGGTGGAACAGCGCACGGGCCTGATTCAAGAGGAATCGACTCAAAGTCTGCAGGTCCAACGATTTCAAGATACTCCATGTCAGGTGAGTAATCGAACAGGTAATGAACAATACCTGGACGTTGATGCACGCAATCACCCGCCTCGACAAGCGTCTCCTTGTCCTCATACATGAAGCGCGCCCAGCCTTTCAACATGATCACGATCTGGAACTCAGCCACGTGGTAATGCCAGCCTGTTCCGTCGGTAGGTGGCAAATTAGCCTTAGCGATATGGGCAACTACCCGCCCTTTTGTCGCATCCGCGATGCCAAGATCTTTGTACACAAAGAAATCACGCAGACCATTTGGCAAAAATTGCGTGTCCCGGGATTTTTGATGCGAAAACAAGTTATCACTGGAAAATTCAGCACGATTATTCATAGTCAAGGCTCCATTGGCACTACATCACGGCAAAAACTCCTGTCCTCAATGACGCTGTCTCTTCGTTGTATTTTGGTTATCTCTTACTATAGATTGCTTAAAACTCTACCTGTAACTCTTCAATATCTTCGGGCTCCTGAATCGCGGCTGAGATCCATTCCTGCATTTCAGGCAATGCCAGAATATGGTCGCAATACGCCTGGCATGCGGTGTCGACGGTGATGCCGTAGGTTAAAAAGCGCAAAACAACCGGTGCAAACATCGCATCAGCGATTCCTGGGGTTTTGCCAAATAAAAATGGGCCCTCATAAGTCTGCAAGCAGTCACGCCAGACCAACAAAATACGATCGATATCTGACTGGGCTTTAGACCAGACTTTAAAACCCTTGATGCGCGCTTTGATATTCATTGGCAATGCACCCCGCAACGCATCGAACCCTGAGTGCATCTCGCCGCAGATAGACCGACAATGCGCACGATGCACCGGATTGGGGGGCAAAAGCCCCGCATTTGGTGCAACCTCATTGAGATACTCGCCAATCGCGAGGGTATCCCAGACTTTAGTACCGCTGTGATTGAGACAGGGAACAAGAATGGAGGGAGACAGTAAAAGCAGTTCGGCACGCGCATCCGCATCATCGGGCTCGACGATGACCTCCTTGAATTTCACACCAGAGAACTTGAGCATGAGCCATCCTCGCAATGACCAGGAGGAATAGTTTTTGCTGCTGATTGTCAGTGTCGTGGAGTGAGCCATGGCGTACATCCTGAGAAGAGGTTTTCAAGTTTTATGCAAAAAGCATGCCAGTCTGGCATGGGTTTTGCTTTGTAAGCTCTGTGATCAATCGGAGGATCGTCCATGCTCTACAAAAGCTACCAAGGCTATGCGAACTGGATCGACTCTGTCCAACGGATCGGCGATGCAACGCAATCCGCACACTCGCAATGGATGCAGTTAATTGGCTTGAACCCCCTGCCACATCTTGATGCCCAATGCG